>NZ_CP072801.1:0-309062 GCF_017901135.1 Thiothrix litoralis
CACCGGGCTGGGGAAAGACTTTTCCGTTTCGACGTGATCAATGATGATGTCGATGCCGAGGATGTCTTTGACAAAAGCGGTAAACACATCGGGTTGGGAAAAGGCTTTCTTGAAAATAACCCCATAACGCAGAGAGGCAACGGCTTGCATGGCGGGTTTCCTTGTCGTTGTTGAGTTCTGTCAAGTATAGCAGGAACTCAGCTCCCGGTGAATTTGGGCATAGTCGCTTCGCCTTCGGCGCGGATGCCTTCACGCACGAAGACTTTTTTCACAGTCAGGAGCAGGATTTCGGAGTGTTTTTAGGGCGCATGTCAGTGCGTTACGCCTTCGCTGCGCACCACTTTGAGAGCAGTCAGCCAAATAATTTTCAGTTGACATCCTCCCCTTCCTAAAGGAAGGAGATTCCTACTGCATTCAGCTAGATAGCTGACTTACTTCGGTGGGTTCCTGCTTCACAGAGCGGCTTAAAGCCGCATCTCCACAGGCTAACAAGCGGTATCCCCGCTCTAAAACATTGATCGCGCCAACGACATCGGCGTGGTTTTCGTAATGGCATTGCACACACACAAACGTGGCTTGTGTTTGGCGATTGTCTGCCGTTATATGGTGACATTCGGGGCATTCCTGACTGGTGTAATGCGGTGGCACAGCGAACAACATACCGCCGTTCCATGCCATTTTATAGTCGAGTTGCCGTCGAAATTCTCCCCAACCTTGATCGAGAATGGCTTTATTCAAGCCTGATTTTGCCGCGACATGCTTACCGGGGTTTTCTGCTGTGCCTGCCGCTGATTTGGACATATGCCGTACCTGCAAATCTTCGATGAACACGAGCGCGTGGTTTTGGCTGAGCGTGGTCGTCGCCTTGTGCAGGAAATCGCGGCGGGCGTTGGCGATTTGCGTGTGAATTTTTTGGACGTTGGCTTTGGCTTTTTTCCAGTTGTTGCTGAACTTTTGTTTGTGCGCCATACGCCGCTGGTATTTGGCGAGTTTCGCGGCTTTGGTTTTGAAGCTGTTACGGGGTTCTATGTACTGGTCGTTGGAGAATGTGGCAAAACGCGCTATACCAAGGTCGATGCCGATGGCTGTCGTGGCCTGAGAGGCAATTTTTTCCACTTCCCGCTGAGTTTGAATGCTGACAAACCATTTGCTTCCCTTGCTGGAAACCGTGACATTGCGTAGTTCTCCCAACACATCGCGGCTATTGCGGTAGCGTATCCAGCCGAGTTTGGGTAGGAAAATACGGTCATTGCTTTGGTCAAGCTTGATTTGTTTGGGGTCAGGGCAACGGAAGCTATCACCACTGCCTTTGCGTTTGAAGCGGGGGAAATCGGCACGTTTGGCGAAAAAGTTTTGGTAAGCCTTGTCGAGGTCTTTGAGTGCGTGTTGCAGGGGATGAACGGGGGCATCTTTCAGCCAAGGGGTTTCTGTGCCGTTACGCCATGCTGTCAGATGCTTGGCCATTGCGACGTAACCGATGAACTTTTTACCTGCTTCACGGTTGGCTTGTTGCAACGCTAAGGCTTTGTTATACACAAACCGACACGATCCCGCGTAACGGCGCAGATGGCGCTGTTGTTCGCCAGCGGGTTTCAGTTCGTATTTAAAGGCTTGAAGTCGTTGCATCCTCAGAGCATAGCTGAAAACAGGGAAAGTAACGGGCGCATTATGCCTTTAACGGAACTGATTATCCGACCAAGCTACCGAACAGAGGGAGGCGTTGCCTCTCGCGCTATCCTCCCCGACATGAAGGAGGGGGTTTGCCGCGCAACCTCATCAAGTCATCCTGATTAAACAGGGCAGGGCGTGGGCCAACAAAGCTCATGTCGCCGTTGAGGATGCTCCACAGTTGTGGGAGTTCATCCAGACTGGTTTTGCGCAGGAAGCCGCCGATAGGTGTCAGACAAGCTTTGGGATCTTGCAGCAAATGGGTGGCGACGGCGGGTGTGTCGGTGCGCATACTGCGGAACTTGGACATTTTGAAAATGCGGTTGTTCTCGCCCACACGGTCAGACCAGTAGAGGATTTAGCCAGGTGAAGTGAGGCGCACCAATAAAGCGACGAGTAGCCCCGGTAATTGTAGTCCGGCAGGTCATGGGTAACTTCACCGATAATGGCATCAGGGTCAATGATGCTGCCAGCAGTGAGTAAACTGCCTCTTCCGACCGTTGCCGAGGGATAGCGTGTAGCACAGGGGTGAATAGCCGTTTCTGCCATGATGCCGAGTTGCAGCCATGTGGTTTGCAAGGCATGACGGATGCGGTTATTGCCGATGGCGAAGTGGATGGTGTAGGGGGAGTCTTGCACGTCAGCAGGGGTGAGAATGGGCAAGCCGCAACGCTGCTCGTGAGTGGGCTTGTCATCCAGGAAAGCGGTGATGGTTTTGCCCATGCTGCTAAAGGTATGGAACACGACCTTGCCGTGTCCGCCAGCGCCGTAAATGTAACAACGGGTCATGGATGAGCAGGTAGCTTGGGTAGTCGGCTTAGTGATGTCACATTCCCCAGACACCTAAGGTACGCCCTTGCCAGCTTTTTTGCCGCTGCCAAATTTTATCATCCCACGCTATGTCGGGGCGGCGGTCGAAGATGATGAGGTGGGCTTCGTCTGCGCCGCACTGGTCGGCATAGCCAGCGGTTTGCTCTACACCTTCGCTGATGGTGGCTTCCAGCGATTTGTAGAGGATTTTGAGTTCCAGCACGATGCGTTGTATTTCACCGTAATAGCCTTTTTCCTCATCCACAGGCCATTCGATGAACAGGTCGGTGCGTTTTCTGCCTAGGCCGTATTCGCGGTTGATGCGCCCGCCACCGTTGATGATGCGTTGCAGGAAAGCTTGTAGCAGCAGTTGTGGCCCGGCTTCCTTGTAGTCGAAGCGTTCGATCCAGCTTTGCGAGTTTTCGCGGAAAAACTGTTGGAAGGCGGCGAGGAGTTTGGGGGTGTCGATGCGTCGTTGCGGGGTGAGATACCACGCTTGCTGTTGCATGATGCTGGTTTGTTCGACCCACACCAGTTCGCGGGGGATAATTTCCTGATAGATGCGGTTGCTGATGCGCATTTGTGGGCGGGCTTCGATTAGCCCCAGATCGACCACGTATTCTTGATCATCCGCAGGGATGCCGCTGAGGTTTTCATCGCCTGCCAGTATCGCTGCGATCAGGCGATGTACCCGTGGTTCGCGCAATTTGTCGGTCAGTTGGTGGAGGTGGGTAGCGCGGGAGTAAATCAGGCGATCACGGGCGGCGCGGTAACGTTCCCGTGTGATGGGGGTAGTGCGGTCACGGGCGGCTTTGTCTTCCCACGTCAGTTCATGCCCCAGGGCATTGACTAGCCAGGGTTGCCCATGGGTGTCTTCCCAGAGTTCAGGGAAAATGGCAGGGTCAAACACTTGCCCGGTTTCGGTGGTGTGTTGCTGGTAGAGTGTTTGTACTTCGGTTTGGTTAAAACTGCCCATCACCAACGATTTGGCCTTGACGTTGAAGGCACTGCCGCCGGTGATGATTTCGTGGTGTTCGGTGTGGATGCGGTAGTCGCGCACGTCCCGCACGCCGCAGAGAATGGCGGTCTGGATGAAAGGGATGCCAGGGCGACCGATATAGCCTTCGCGCAATTGACGCAGCAGGGAAATGAGGGTGTCACCGACGAGGGAATCTATTTCGTCGATCATTAGCACGATGGGTTTGGGATTTTCTTGCGCCCACCGGCTGAGTAGCCCGTGGAATGCACCGTGTGGGCCGCTGTTGTTCCAGATTGTTTCATGCCATTCGCGCAGGCGGGTGTCTTTTAAGCGGATGGCGGCTCCCTCCACCAAACTATACACGATGCGTTTCATGCCTTCTGCCACATTGCCACGGGCAGACTGGGCGGATTCCACGTTGATGTAAAGGGCAGTGTAGTCGCCGGATTGGTTGAGCACGTCCGCCATTGCCAGCAGGGTGGTGGTTTTACCGGTTTGGCGGGGGGCGTGCAGGACGAAGAATTTTTTTGCGCCGATGAGGTCGTGGATTTCTTCCCAGTCGAGTCGGCTCATCGGGTCGATGCAGTAATGGTCTTCGGGGTGGACGGGGCCGGTGGTGTTGAAGTGTCTGGGCATGGGGGGTTTCCCTGTGGGTGGCAGGGATCAGTATAGCAGTTTAGTGCTGGGCTTAGGCTACCTTATCCATTGTCGCCAGCAGCCAGCTCAATTCCTTTTGAACGTAGTCGGCGATAAATTTCTTCCTTTGCCTTAGTGCGTCGATTTCTGATTTCGTCAGCCGTCTTGAAACCAATGAGATATTGGGCTTCGTTGGCGGTGAGGATATGGAACAGGGTAGTGATGTCATGTGGGTATCACCGCTAGCGTTGTTTCCGCTAGTGTTCAAGCGGTTTTCCATGATAAATCCAGTTTGCGATGCTGGGCGACGCAATCCCGCAAATAGAGGTTAATGAGGGTTTGGTAGGGAATGCCAGTTTCTTCGGTCATGGCCTTGAAGTAGTCCACGGCATCGTTATCTAAACGGATGGTGACAGGTTGTTTTAAGTGCTTGATGTAGGGGTTGCGTTTCCCCTGCATGGTAGCGAAGTCGTAATGTTCTCTCATGGTCGGTTGCTCCAATAGGCTGCTTGTTCAGAAGTATCAGCATGTCGGGCTGAGATAGTGCCAAGCAGGATAAAACGGTCTTCGTCGTCTGAATGATCTGGGTCGTAGAACTGCATGGCGTATTCATCATGGAACGCTGTTTCCGCATCTGTAAAGGAAAGGCCGTGCTTTTTGATGTTGGCTTTTTCCTTGTTGGTATCCCACTCGAATTTCAGTTTCATACGTACAGTGTATTTATAGGTAACGGTGATTGTCAAGTTGCGAGCTGCATGATCTCGCTCAGTGTGTCGCAGGTGTTTTGTATTCCACGCTATGGCGTGTATAGGCTTTTTTGCTGATTTTTGTCGCTTTCATCATTCACCTCATTGACATCCTCCCCTCCCTGAAGGAAGGGGATTCCTACTGCATTCAGCTAGATAGTGTCTGACCGAAAAAGCCTTCCTGCCGCCACGAGTGCCCAATTTTAGTCCATGCAGCCGTTTTCCCCGCCACCTTCTGGCAAGCACGAGGGTAAAACGCTGGGTTTCAAGGCATGGCTGGCAGCGCAGGCTTGCCTTCGGTGCAGGGGCTGCCCTGCCTTCCCGGCATTTTCCCTCATCGGTCGGCGTTGTGGGGTGGTTCAGGCGGCTTGGCGCTGTCGTCGGCGTTCATCCTTCTGCAAGGCCTCCAACGCCCTGGCCTGTAAAATGGCCCCGACCTTTTGCAGGTTCCTGCCCACCACCGCCAGTGCCACATAGCGCTTGAAGCGTTCCAGCCCCCGGTCGGGGCAATAGTCCAGCCCATGGACTTCCAGTGCGTTGATGCCGGATTCCACCGCTGAGTGCTGGCGTCTGGCCTGGACAAACGCCGGGTCGGTTTCACGGGCAGTGTCCGCCTGGCTCCAGCGGCCCTTTTTCGGCAACACCACCCGGTCGAGCAGTTCGGCCAGTTCGCGCTGGTTGGCCGGTGAGTGGAACCCCTTGTCAAAGCTGCACGCGCTCAGGGAGGGGAACAGCGCTTTGGCTTGCTTAACCATGGTCACGGCAATCTCACTGTCGGGGCAGTGTTGCATCACTTGGTGGTGGAGGATGAAGCCGTCAGCCGATTCCATCACGCACACGTTCAGGCCCAGCTCCACCGGCACACCGGCTTTGCCCTTGCTGAGCCATTCGCTGTAATCCTCGAAGAGGGAGAAGATCTTGTCGCCGTGGGGGATGGTTTCCCCGTCCAGCACCCGCCGCCGCACCAGGTCAACCTGATGCCACCCGTACCCCAGCCAGCGCTGGAGGTCGTTGCCCGACCGGCTGTCCAGCAGGCTGAGGGGCAGGTCAGCCACCGTTTCCTCCACTTTCGACAACAGCGCGGCGCACAGGCCAGGGTAGGTGTGGTGGGCGTCACGGATGGCCTGTTGCCGGGTGGCCTGCTTGTCCGGGTCTTGGGAGCTGGAGTGCTTGAGCTTCTGCGCATGACGGCAGGCTTTCTTCACCTGGCGGAGATTGTACTGCCATTGCCGCCAGCGGCTGTCGCCGTGCCCTTCACACCAATCGGCCACCGTGCGCACCGAACAACGCACCGCGTCGTACAACAGGTTGATGTCGGTCGGGTAGTGGATGTTGCTTTCCACCACGAAGGAGTCACAACGGGCGCTCAGCGGCGCGGCTTTTTTTTTAGCAGCTTGTGACCGGCCTCCACCACCAACTGGTTGATGCGTTGCAGGCTGGCTTCGTCCACCAGAGCGGCGTTGTCCTTGACCGTTTGCAGCTTGTACTCATCGTCATCATCCCAGAAACCATGCCCCAGCATCTGACGGATGCTGCGGTGCTGGTTCGCCATCTCCAGCAGCCGGTCATAGTCCCAGTTCAGGTTCACCCGCAATGTCGCCAGCACCAGCGCATTCCACAGATCCATGCCGGGGCGTCCACGGCTGGCGTCCACCTCCGCCGGAACCCGCTTTTCCAGCACCGCAAACACCGCCTCACGCAGTTCGTCTGTCACATAAATGTATTGCAGCCCTTGCAACACCTGCGGGATGTCGTCCCGCGAACGTGGGTTGAAGGTCAGCCTGCCGATGTCAGCGTGACCCAGGCGAAGTTGGCGGGCGATCACTTCACGCATCGTGTGTCTCCTGCGAAGTTTGGCGGATGGATGCCCTATTTTGCCCTATTTTGGGCGCTTTTGCAGCTTTCTGGCCTGCTTCCGGGAAATCTTAGGGCAAGGAAAACGGGCGTAGCATCTTGATCGGAAAAGGGTTTTAGGGTTTCCGGTCAGACACTAGATAGTGTCTGACCGAAAAAGCCTTCCTGCCGCCACGAGTGCCCAATTTTAGTCCATGCAGCCGTTTTCCCCGCCACCTTCTGGCAAGCACGAGGGTAAAACGCTGGGTTTCAAGGCATGGCTGGCAGCGCAGGCTTGCCTTCGGTGCAGGGGCTGCCCTGCCTTCCCGGCATTTTCCCTCATCGGTCGGCGTTGTGGGGTGGTTCAGGCGGCTTGGCGCTGTCGTCGGCGTTCATCCTTCTGCAAGGCCTCCAACGCCCTGGCCTGTAAAATGGCCCCGACCTTTTGCAGGTTCCTGCCCACCACCGCCAGTGCCACATAGCGCTTGAAGCGTTCCAGCCCCCGGTCGGGGCAATAGTCCAGCCCATGGACTTCCAGTGCGTTGATGCCGGATTCCACCGCTGAGTGCTGGCGTCTGGCCTGGACAAACGCCGGGTCGGTTTCACGGGCAGTGTCCGCCTGGCTCCAGCGGCCCTTTTTCGGCAACACCACCCGGTCGAGCAGTTCGGCCAGTTCGCGCTGGTTGGCCGGTGAGTGGAACCCCTTGTCAAAGCTGCACGCGCTCAGGGAGGGGAACAGCGCTTTGGCTTGCTTAACCATGGTCACGGCAATCTCACTGTCGGGGCAGTGTTGCATCACTTGGTGGTGGAGGATGAAGCCGTCAGCCGATTCCATCACGCACACGTTCAGGCCCAGCTCCACCGGCACACCGGCTTTGCCCTTGCTGAGCCATTCGCTGTAATCCTCGAAGAGGGAGAAGATCTTGTCGCCGTGGGGGATGGTTTCCCCGTCCAGCACCCGCCGCCGCACCAGGTCAACCTGATGCCACCCGTACCCCAGCCAGCGCTGGAGGTCGTTGCCCGACCGGCTGTCCAGCAGGCTGAGGGGCAGGTCAGCCACCGTTTCCTCCACTTTCGACAACAGCGCGGCGCACAGGCCCAGGTAGGTGTGGTGGGCGTCACGGATGGCCTGTTGCCGGGTGGCCTGCTTGTCCGGGTCTTGGGAGCTGGAGTGCTTGAGCTTCTGCGCATGACGGCAGGCTTTCTTCACCTGGCGGAGATTGTACTGCCATTGCCGCCAGCGGCTGTCGCCGTGCCCTTCACACCAATCGGCCACCGTGCGCACCGAACAACGCACCGCGTCGTACAACAGGTTGATGTCGGTCGGGTAGTGGATGTTGCTTTCCACCACGAAGGAGTCACAACGGGCGCTCAGCGGCGCGGCTTTTTTTTAGCAGCTTGTGACCGGCCTCCACCACCAACTGGTTGATGCGTTGCAGGCTGGCTTCGTCCACCAGAGCGGCGTTGTCCTTGACCGTTTGCAGCTTGTACTCATCGTCATCATCCCAGAAACCATGCCCCAGCATCTGACGGATGCTGCGGTGCTGGTTCGCCATCTCCAGCAGCCGGTCATAGTCCCAGTTCAGGTTCACCCGCAATGTCGCCAGCACCAGCGCATTCCACAGATCCATGCCGGGGCGTCCACGGCTGGCGTCCACCTCCGCCGGAACCCGCTTTTCCAGCACCGCAAACACCGCCTCACGCAGTTCGTCTGTCACATAAATGTATTGCAGCCCTTGCAACACCTGCGGGATGTCGTCCCGCGAACGTGGGTTGAAGGTCAGCCTGCCGATGTCAGCGTGACCCAGGCGAAGTTGGCGGGCGATCACTTCACGCATCGTGTGTCTCCTGCGAAGTTTGGCGGATGGATGCCCTATTTTGCCCTATTTTGGGCGCTTTTGCAGCTTTCTGGCCTGCTTCCGGGAAATCTTAGGGCAAGGAAAACGGGCGTAGCATCTTGATCGGAAAAGGGTTTTAGGGTTTCCGGTCAGACACTAGATAGCTGACTGACTTCGGTGGGTTCCTGCTTCATCGAGCGGCTTAAGGCCGCATCTCCACAGGCTAACAAGCGGTATCCCCGCCCTAAAACATTGATGCGCTTGCGAATGTTCATTGTGTAGACCCATAAATAAAAGTGTCGAAATATCATTCATATTATCTATCCATGAGACTAGGATAAGGCAAAGAAAGTTCCCGGTAAGTGACTGGTATCACAGGATTACAGGATATTTTGTTTGTGAGGAATAATTGTTCTTGTCGTTCAATCACATTCCCCAAACACCCAGGCTGCGCCCTTGCCAATGTTCGGTACGTTGCCAGATTTTATCATCCCACGCTACTTCCGGGCGGCGGTCGAAAATGATGAGGTGGGCTTCGGCTGCGCCGCACTGGTCAGCATAGCCAGCGGTTTGTTCTACGCCTTCGGCAACGGTGGCTTCTAGCGATTTGTAAAGGATTTTGAGTTCCAGCACGATGCGTTGTCTCTCGCCGTAATAACCCTTTTCCTCATCGACAGGCCATTCGATAAACAGATCGGTGCGTTTTCTGCCCAAACCGTATTCGCGGTTGATGCGCCCGCCACCGTTGATGGTGCGTTGCAGGAAGGCTTGCAGCAGCAGTTGTGGCCCGGCTTCTTTGTAGTCGAAGCGTTCGATCCAACTTTGCGAGTTTTCGCGGAAAAATTGTTGGAAAGCGGCGAGGAGTTTGGGCATGTCGATGTGCCGCTGCGGGGTGAGATACCACGCCTGCTGTTGTGTCAGCATATACTGGGTGCTGTAGGTCAGCTCACGCGGAATGATTTCGCGGTAGATGCGATTGCTGATTTCTGCGGAGGGAAAACGCCGGATCAGTCCCATGTCTTCCACGTAGTCAATATCGTCGCTGGGTAAATCGCCCACGGCTTCAGTGCTACCCGTTAATAATTTGCTAATGACGGCATGTACCCGTGGCTCGCGCAATTTGTCGGTCAGTTGATGGAGGTGAGTGGCACGGGAGTAAATCAGGCGGTCACGGGCGGTGCGGTAGCGTTCCAGCGTGAGGGGGGTGGTGCGGTCACGGGCGGTTTTGTCTTTCCACGTTAGCTCATTCCCCAGTGCATTGACCAGCCAAGGTTGGCCGCGGGTGTCTTCCCAGAGTTCGGGGAAGATGTCGGGATCGAAGATTTGTCCGGTTTCAGTGGTGTGCTGGGCGTAGAGGGTGGCGATTTCGGTTTGGTTAAAACTGCCCATGCATAGCGATTCAGCTTTGATGTTGAAGGCACTGCCGCCGGTAATGATTTCGTGATGCCCAGTATGGATGCGGTAGTCGCGCACGTCACGCACACCACAGAGGATGGCACTTTGCACAAACGGTATGCCGGGGCGACCGATATAGCCGTCGCGCAACTGGCGCAGCAAGGAAATGAGGGTGTCGCCGACGAGGGCATCCACTTCGTCAATCATCAGGACGATGGGTTTGGCATTTTCTTGCGCCCAGCGGCTGAGTAAGCCATAGAATGCGCCGTGTGCGCCGCTGTTATGCCAGACTGTTTCCCGCCATTCACGCAGACGGGTATCCTTCAAGCGGATGGCGGCACCTTCCACCAAACTGTCGACGATGCGCTTCATGCCTTCTGGCACATCCCCACGGGCAGATTGGGCGGACTCGACGTTGATGTAGAGTGTGGTGTAGTCGCCGGATTGGTTCAGCACATCCGCCATTGCTAGTAGGGTGGTGGTTTTGCCGGTTTGACGCGGGGCGTGCAGAACGAAGAATTTTTGAGTTTCGATCAGGTGGTGGATTTCTTCCCAGTCGAGTCGGCTCATCGGGTCGATGGCGTAGTGGTCTTTGGGGTGGACGGGGCCGGTGGTGTTGAAGTGTTTGGGCATGGTGGACTTCCCTGTGAATGGCAGGGATCAGTATAGCAAATTAACGTCGGGCTTGCAGGTAGGCTTGGGTGGTTTGGCGTAGAGCTGCATTGACGCTGACGGGTGGTGTCCAGCCGAGCAGGTCGCGGGTTTTGCTGATGTCGACTTGCTGTACTGGGCGTAGATGGCAGATGCTGTGCCACCCACGAGAACGGCTTCCGGCAAAATGCGTTGCAGGCGTGCTGCCGCCGATAGCACTTGTTCCCAGTCAGGCAGCTTGGCGTTGCGCATAATGTTTCCAGAAGTGGTAGCGTTGTGCGAAGGGGTCAGCAATGCGGGCATCGCAAATACGTTGTACTTTGGTAGTCAATGTGGGGTCTTGGTGTAAGGCCATGCGTAACTCAGCCCAGTCCACCCGTCGCCCACGGGCGATAATGTCGTCAATCGCAGCCAAGGTGAACTGTTGGTGTGTTAGGTGACGGTGGAGCATGGTGATTATCCGTGAGTCGTTGAATTCAGAAAAAGTATAGCACGCTTTAACGCTGGTTTTGCAGGTACGCTTGGGCGGTTTGGTGCAGGGCTTCGTCGACGCTGACGGGCGGTGTCCAGCCGAGCAGGTCGCGGGTTTTACTGATGTCAACTTGCAGGTTGCCGCAGAGGCGGGTCATGGTGTGTTGTTGTATTGCTTTTGTAGTTGTCGAACCATGCTTTCCAGTTCGGAAAGTTCTTGTGTGGTTAAATCCCAGATAATGCGGGCATCAATGCCAAAATATTCGTGGACGATAAAGTTGCGAAAGTCTTTGATCATGCGCCAACTGTAAGCGGGGAAACGGCTTTCCAGTGGTTCTTTCAGGGCAACAATAGCTTCGCCGATGACGATGTATTCCCGAATGGTTGCACTGTAAGTTTTGCGATCTTGGGCGAAGCTTTCAAACGATAAACCCGTAGTGAATGATTGAATGGCACTGATGGAGTCGAGGATGTCATCGATATACAGTGCCACGTTGCGCTTAGGCATAAATGATGTCCTGCTGGATGGATGGCCTTGCAGCGGGCTTGATAGCGTTTTCCATGCCAAGATCAACGGTAGTGTGCAGGTTGTCTTCGAGGTAAGCCTTAAGACCAAAGAAACTACGGAAAGTATTATCACTTTGGATTTCGACGGCAATATCTACGTCGCTATCGGGGCGTTGTTCATCACGGGCGTAGCTGCCAAACAAGCCGATGCGCAATACACCAAAGCGGTTTTTTAGTTCTGCCTTATGGGTGCTGAGAAAAGTCAGAATATCTTGTTTGTTCATGGTTTCACCTGTTTGATTTCCTCGAAACACTGATGACAAGTCTATCAGGTTTTTAGGTTTTTTGCAGGTAGGCGTGGGCGGTCTGGCGGAGGGCTTCGTCGACACTCAGGGGGGGAACCCAGCCGAGCAGGTCGCGGGTTTTACTGATGTCAACTTGCAGGTTGCCGCAGAGGCGTTGGCGATGGCGGGTTTGCCTAAGGCGCGGCTGAGGCGTTGCAGTAGTTCATTTTCTGCCAGTTCACACGCGATCTTCCCGTTCTTCTTGGATGGTTTGGCTCAAGTTGCCTTTGAGGTTAGCCAAGATTTGGCGGCAACGGGCAACGGCAACGCCACGTTTTGGGGTAGAGAGCGAGTGCAACGTCGGTTTCTTAGTGCGTTCATGGTTTTGTTTCTCTTCATATCTCATATTGGGCGGACTATCGTTGTTGGCGTGTTGTGCAATCGCAATAATTCATTGATCCGCAGGGCAATCTCTAGTTTGGCTTGCCGCAATAATTTGATTTCGGATGCGGTCAACATTCGGGGTGTTGAGCAGGTAACGTGCTTCAGACTCTGTAAGGCAGTCAAAAGCCCGAAGCCGAAGCGTTGTTGCCACCAGTGTTCAAGGCTGCTTCCACGATAAATCCAGTTTACGGTGCTGGGTGACACAATCCCGCAAATAGAGGTTAATGAGTGTTTGGTAGGGGATGCCGGTTTCTTCGGTCATGGCTTTGAAGTATTCCACGGCATCGTTATCCAAGCGGATGGTGACCGGTTGTTTTAAATGTTTGATGTAGGGGTTGCGTTTCCCCTGCATATTGGTGAAGTCGTAATGTTCTCTCATGGTCGGTTGCTCCAATAAGCGGCTTGTTCAGAAGCATCGGCGTGTCGGGCTGAGATAATGCGGATGACGGTTTCAGTTTGGCGAAAACAGTGGCAAATGACCAAAGTTTTTAATTGGTGGTTAGTGCCAAGCAGAATGAAACGGTCTTCATCATCGGAGTGATCCGGGTCGTAGAATTGCATGGCGTATTCATCATGAAATGCGGTTTTCGCATCAACAAAGGAAACACCGTGTTTTTTGATGTTGGTTTTTTCTTTGTTGGTATCCCATTCAAATGTTAGTTTCATACGTACAGTGTATTTACTGTTTGTGTGACTTGTCAAGTTTGGGTTTGCTTAGATTTTGCAGGTACGCTTGGGCGGTTTGGCGCAGTGCTTCATCGACGCTGACGGGTGGTGTCCAGTCGAGCAAGTCGCGGGTTTTGCTGATGTCGACTTGCAGGTTGCCGCAGAGGCGTTGGGCTATGGCGCGTTTGCTCACTAGGGTTAGCGCGGTTTCTAGCCAGCTTTGGGGGATGGGGAGTAAGCGGGCGGGTTTGCCTAAGGCGCGGCTGAGGCGTTGCAGGAGTTCGGTGGTGGAAAGGTCTTCGCCATCAGACACGAGGAAGGTTTGGTTGGCGGCGGCGGGGTGGTCGATGCAGGTGGTGATCAGGTCGATGAGGTTGGGCAGGGCGACTAGGCTGCATTGGTTGTGGATGTTGCCTTGGTGTAGCCAGTGTGTCATTTGGATAAATTTCACGTTCAACTCAGTATGATATCCAGAATAATCACAATGAAAAATTCCAGGTTCAATTAGTTTTGGCTCAAGCGACGCAGTTCACGGGCTTGTTCTGCGAGTGAATGAACCGTTTCGTCTTGCCATTGCTGCTGCCGCCATAGGGTATAATCAAATTTTTCGCGGTTCATTAAGGCGATAAAGCGTTCAGCGTTGACTTCGCCGAGACCTTTCATCAGTAAGCGCATTCCTTCGGCGCGAATTTCATGATCCGTTTTCATCATCTGTTCCTCTGTATTCGCTTAAAAACGCAATGGGGTCGAGGACTCGTATGCGTTGATCTTGTGTCATTTTGCGTAGAATGCCTTTGTCTGTGGTCAGGAAGTAGGTTGCTCCGGCACTGATCGCACAGGCGAGGTGTAGTGAGTCCATCGACTTGATACCAATGGCTTGTAGTGTATCAGCTAATGCTTCTACTTGTTCTGTTGCTGCTACAATTGACCTGTTTTTATATTTTCCTGCACAAACAGTTTGGCTTGTGTTTGCAGGTGGACGAGTAGCTGGGTTTGGTCGTCGAAAGGTCGGTTGAAGCAACACATATCGAGGTAAATCAGCATGGGCTATTCACTATTAAGGGCTTTGTGTGCATGGTTGCCACTTCCTTGTTTGGCTTAGGCAACCTTATCCATCGTCGCCAGCAGCAAGCTCAATTCCCTTTGAACGTAGTCGGCGATAAATTTCTTGCGTTGCCTTAGTGCGTCGATTTCTGATTTCGTCAGCCGTCTTGAAACCAATGAGATACTGGGCTTCATTGGCAGTGAGGGCGCGTGGGTGAATGTGGAACAGTTTGGTGATTTCATCAGGGTATCTCCGCTCAAGTTTGCCAATGATTGTTTTATCTGGTGCAAGGCGTTTCAAACGTCCAGCATTGACCAGTACTATTATAGCGGCAACTATGCCGCTATGTCGTTGAACCCGCCAAAAATAGATTGACAAAAGGTAGCTAATACTTGGGGAATGGCGTTGTCACCGCCGGATTCTCTAGCGAAGGGAGCGACGAATATTGCGTCTCTGGGCAGTTTTCCTTTGATGCTAATCAGAAATGGCAGTGCCAATTCTTTGAGTAATATAAATGCAGCTTGTTCATCGCCTGCTTTAGCGGATTGATAACAACTGTGTTTCTTTAGATCGGTGTCATGCTCGAATAAGCTGAAAGGTTCGCTCGTACCTATGGGAATGCCGTATTCACGAAGTGATGTTGAAGTGGGAGGCATGGTGTTGTTTGCTAGTGGGTAATATGCCGCGAGTGTAGCACATTTTAACGCTGGCTTTGCAGGTAGGCTTGGGCGGTTTGGCGTAGGGCTTCATCGACGCTGACGGGTGGTGTCCAGCCGAGCAGGTTGCGGGTTTTGCTGATGTCAACTTGCAAGTTGCCGCAGAGGCGTTGGGCGATGGCGCGTTTGCCTAATAGGGTTAGCGCGGTTTCCAGCCATGCTGGGGGATGGGGAGTAAGCGGGCGGGTTTGCCTAAGTTGCCATTTGCATCACTTCGGTGAGAGCCTTGCAGGTTTGTTGGATGTGTTCGTCGGTGAGAGTAGGGTGGACGAGGAACATCAGGCTGGTTTCACCGAGTTCGTGAGCGATGGGGAGGCGCTCGGTAGGTTGCCACCCCGTGCCGTCAAAGGCTTTTTCTAGGTAAACCTCGGAACACGAGCCGGAGAAGCAGGGGATGCCACGTTGGTTGATTTCCGCCATGATGCGGTCACGATTCCAGCCAGGTTTGAGTTGGTCTGGTTTGACAAAGACGTAGCATTTGTAGGCGGCGTGACCGATGTGGGCGGGGAGGGTGGGAACACGTAAGCCCGGTAGTTGTTGGGCGGTTTTCCAGATGGCAGTGGCATTGTGGCGGCGTTGGGTTGTCCACTCGCTCATGCGTTGGAGTTGGATGCGCCCGATGACGGCTTGCATTTCCAGCATTCGCCAGTTGGTGCCGAAGCTGTCGTGTAACCAGCGAAAACCGGGTGGGTGTTCGCGTTCGTAGATGGCTTCCCAGCTTTTGCCGTGGTCTTTATAGCTCCACATTTTCGCCCAGAGTTCGCGGTTGTTGGTGGTGACCATACCGCCTTCGCCGCCGGTGGTCATGATTTTGTCTTGGCAGAATGACCATGCACCGATGTGGCCGATGCTGCCGACCATGCGCCCGTTGTAGGTTGCGCCGTGGGCTTGGGCGCAGTCTTCGATGACGTAGAGTTGGTGTTGTGTTGCCAGTTGCATGATGGCATCCATTTCACAAGGCCAGCCTGCTAGGTGTACGCAGATAATGGCGCGGGTGCGAGGGGTGATCATGGGGGCGATGGTGGCAGCGGTGATGTTTTGGCTGTCGTGGTCGATGTCGGCGAAGATGGGGATTGCGCCAGCGGTGACGATGCAGGAGACGGAGGCGAGGAAGGTGCGGGAGGTGACGATGACTTCATCGCCTTGCCCGACTCCCAACGCTTTTAGGGCAACATCGAGGGCGACGGTGCCGTTGGCGAGGGCAATGGCGTGTGCTGTACCGCACCATGCGGCGAATTCTTTTTCAAATTCACGGCATTCGTTGCCTGTCCAGTAGTTGACTTTGTTGGAGAGGAGAGTGCGGGAAACGGCATCGGCTTCTTCGGGAGTGAAGGAGGGCCAGGGGGGGAGTTGGGTGTTTAGCATATTAGAGTACAATCTATTGTGGCTTTTGGGCAACGCAGACTAAAAGGCTGCCTCTGCCTAGTATTTTTGGAAGAAAAAATAATATTTTAGACTTTAATGAGGTGTTTATATTTAACTGCTCTGTACACGACAAAACCACTAACCCCTTGATTTAGCTAGGCTGTCAGTTCATTAATGAAAGTCCATCACCCCTATGTTCCACTCTCAAGTCTACACAGGAGAGCGGAATGGATCTGAGCGACGGACTGAGGGACAGTTTAAAAGCCCATCTGGGTTGGGGCAAGCCCCGGCTTGATTGTTTTGTTGGCATGTTGCTGGGTTTATTCCGGCTCAAGCAGATCAACCTGACGCAACTCGCGTTGGCGTTTGCCAGCGATGCAGACCCCCGCTCCCGCTACCGTCGCCTGCAACGGTTTTTTGCCCTCGTCTGGTTTGATTATGATGCCATTGCGCGGTTACAGATGGGATTCTTCGGCTTTCCGGGAAAAAAATACCACCTCACCCTCGACCGGACGAACTGGCAGTGGGGCAAAGCCAACCTCAACATTCTGACGTTGGGTGTTGTGTATAAAGGGACAGCGATCCCGGTGTATTGGCTGGTGCTGAACAAGAAGGGCAACTCTAACCAGCGTGAACGCATCGCCTTGTTGAACCGCTTCATCAGCCAGTTTGGGCGGGATAACATCCTCGGTATCCTGGGCGATAGGGAGTTCATCGGTGAACACTGGTGGAAATGGCTGACCCGGCATCAGATACCTTTCTTGATGCGGATCAAGGAAAACCAGTTGATGACCAACCGCCAAGGGCATCAGCAAAATATGCACTCACGTTTCAAGGACTTGAAGCAAGGGCAGCACCGTTTCCTGAGAAAAACCTTCCGCGTCAGCGGGCAGTGGGTTTGGCTCAGCGGCATGAAGTTAGACAGCGGGGAACTGCTGGTGTTGGCGGCGAACCAACCGTTTCGTGACCCTTTCGGCACTTACCGCTTGCGTTGGGAGATCGAAAACCTGTTCCAATGCCTGAAAGGGCGCGGCTTCCATTGGGAAGATACGCGCTTGACCCACTATCGCCGTATCAAGAAAGTCATGGCCTTGCTCGCCATTGGATTCTGCTGGGCGCACAAGGTGGGCGAATGGAAACACCGCTTCATCAGGCCACTGACCATCAAAAAACACGGGCGGCCTGAACAGAGTTTGTTCCGCTATGGGTTGGATGTTTTGACCAACAGTTTGTTGCATGGCTTTCGCCGGACAGAGGATGCCATCAGGTTATGGGTGCTGTTTTTATGGCCTCCTGACTTGATCACTACCCAAGATGGAAGGGTAATTTTGATCTTGAAAATCGAGGATTAGGAAAATTGTCGTGTACAGAGATTTAACTGTCCATAAGTCGGGTCATTGTTCACATACGGCTTTAAGTTAATTATGTTAAATCCTGAATTTTTTAATAAAATACTGAGTGATTTTTTGTTGTAGGCAATTAAGTGATGCTTTGGTTGAATAAATCCATAGTCTGGATTTATTGGATTTATTTTTCTTATGATTGATATTAAACCGTCATGATTTGGTACGTCAATGTGAATAATTCCACCATTGGCCAATCTCGAAAACAACATTTTAATAAAGTTGTCAGGCTCTAAAATATGTTCAAGCACTTGAGATAAAAAAATGACATCAAATAGCTCTGTCGACTTAGAAAAGTTCTCAAATGTTACGACGTTTTTTTGTTTCTCCTGACAAAACTCCAACATGGTTTTGTTCACTTCGACACCAAGCCATCTTACGTTTAATCTATTCCATGCATCTGAGTATTGACCTGTGCCACAGCCTAGCTCTAAAATTGACGATGGCTTGCGATTCATTATCTTAGAGTATTCAGATAGCATTAATGGAGCTTTTTGTATAGCTATTTTGCTTTGTATGTCATGACTTTTTAGAAGACCATCATAAAAATCTTTTTCAGTAATAGAAGAGTTTTCATTTCCAGTATCTTCTTCTTCACCACTTAATAACGGCCAGGTGAATGTAAGTGAGCAGTTATTACATTCATAAACATCCAGATCTCGGCAGCGAGTTTTCATCGTTAATGTTTCAAAATGACAGCTAGGGCATTGAATTGTTTGTTTGTTTGTTTGTTTGTTTGTTTGTTTGTTTGTTTGTTTGTTTGTTTGTTTGTTTGTTTGTTTGTTTGTTTGTTTGTTTGTTTGTTTGTTTGTTTGTTTGTTTGTTTGTTTGTTTGTTTGTTTGTTTGTTTGGGACATTATGCTTACCAATTTAACGAATTCTACAACTTTGATATGTGCCACGCGAGGAGATCATGTGGCGATTTTCGGCGTGAGTACGTACACCAGTGTGGGAATCTACTATACACATATCGCCGATACTTATTTGTGGATAGATGGTTGATCTAGTACCAAGGAAGCAATTATCACCGATGGATGCATCACCATTGAGTGCTGCATAAGGAGATAATATCGAGTAACTGCCAATGGATGCACTATGCCCGACACTGCAATGTACGTTTATAACTGTTCCATCTTTTACAACAGCATTTCTGTTAACAATAGAAAATGGGCAAACTATGACCGCTTGTCCTAATTGTGCAGTTGGGGAGACTAGTGCTGTTGAGTGAATATAAGTAGGTGTTACTACTCCATTGTTCCATAGTTTTTGTAGTACTAATGGTCTAGCTTTGGTCGAGCCAATGGCAACAATAACAACTTGTTGTTCATTACTTGGTTGGAAATCAGTAATGCTTCCTAGATAGGGATAATCAAGATTAAGAGATTGTATGCTTAATGGGTTGTCATCAATAAAACCAGCAATAGTAATGTTTGTGCTATAAAGTTCTTGTTCTAAATAATCAAGGATCTCTAAACCAAATCCACCTGCACCGGCGATGACGACTGATGAAGCTTTTTCTTGGGTAATGAAAGGCATTGTTTCTCCTATGAAATGGTTATTTCACGCATGAAAGTTCTTAATAAATCAAAACCATCCCACGTTGATGAAAAATATAGGGCTTGCCCAAAAGGTACAATGCGGTCTATTCCTAAAGGAGGTTGTTTCTCAAGAAAAGCGAGAATTTCTTTTTTTGTAAATCCAGCATAAGTGACGGTTTGTATTGATCGCTTTAGTAATGGGTGAAGATTATCAATAGTGTTTAAGCAGCTTTCAAAAAATAACCCAGATCCACAATGGTCATCAATATGCAAAGCAGGTTCTTCAAGCCAAATCCTGATAAGATCATTGTTCTCTGTAGCCTGAACGTTGATTTTACTGGTAATTGCTAGGTTATTAGTAGCTACGAATTTATTCACATAATCAGCATCTGCAAATCGCTTATGTTTAACTTGTATAATGCTTTTTAAATTTGACCAAAAGTCATTGCTGGCTAATTTGGAACTTTCTAAATCACCTATCCATAAGACTAATCGTGGTGAAGAACACGCCATTTGATCAAACCAATAAGAATCATTGTAAAATAATTCAGCTAACTTTTTCTTGTCGCTTGGTGAAGTATCGAGCCACTTAGATGCTTTAATTAATGCCAAAGAATATTTGTTGGCAAATGCTATATCAATAGCTGTTGGAGGTATAGGTGTGCGTCTGATTTGCTGAACAGTTGAATCTCCTCCCCAAATAGTACGTACATCACAAAACGAGGATAGCCTTGCAGTAATGTCATCATTTGGAGAGTATCTGACTAGAATATTACGCTCGGCAATCTGCTTATGTTCTGGTAACGATACCAATTCATATAAATGTTGAATTAATATTTCAGTTTGAATGGATTCTTTACTGGAGAGTCTCACAATGTTGCGATTTCCAACCAGCATGGATAAGAACCAAGAGTAAATAAAGATGGTATCAACATTAGATGGAGCAATATGAAAAACAGTACCCCGTGGTGTTAAAAACGCCTCACCTATCTTTTCCTGCATGGCTAGGCGAATTTTCTCAATGTTAGATTTTCGCATCCAGAAAGCAAGAGCAGTCAGCTCTGGTTCGTTACGAGCAATAGGTGATCTTAACAAGGCAAGCGATAACTGATCTATGAACGTCAAAATTTCTTTAGAAAATGGCTTCAATAACGCTATATCTGCTAATTGTTCTGGTTTTATGATGTTGGGTAATATGTAGTTAACGTTCATTAGAATTATTTCCTGCCTCTGCTGCATGGGTATCACTGCATCCCCTTAGTTCAGCTTTTGCTATGCGTCCGTGTATAAGAAATGCTTTTCCTTTGCGTCCACAAGGACAATTATCCACATATATTAATTCACCTATATCTTCAGTGAGAAGGCTATGTCCTGGGTAACTGTTTGGTAAAATTGATAATACTTGAACTAAGCCCTTTGAGCTAACAGGTAAGATAGACCAGTTTTGAGCATCCCGAATAAGGATGTCGGCAAAAGCAGGTGTGTGTAAATAACCATGTTCACATTCCATGAAAATGGAACCGACCTGCTCAACCATGCCATAGAAGTTGTGAATAGATTGAATATTGAATGCTTCCTGTAAACTGCTTTTGAAGACTGTATTATCTACAGCTTCATCAATAAGTTTTTTCCAACCACCACTATGAATAAGGATAGCATCTTGAAAGTGTAAACTATGCTGGGTGTCTTTGAGTGTCTGAAAGAAATACTTCCAGATCATAAAGGTAAAACCAAATATGAAAACTCGCTCATTCTGGTGTTTCTCCATGAAAGTCTGTATGGCTTCAATATTAGGAGACATATCATCATTCAAGGCATAAGTATGATCTCGACCAAAGTTGGAAAGACCAAGAATGCCTGCACCACGAGCAGAAAAAGATACCTTATTTTTTATCACACTAGGGTGATCAATAATGAGCATTGGCAATCTTTTTTTGCCAAGAAATTGCTGAAGAATGAGTACAAGTGCTTTAGTTTGTGCGGTAGCGGTGTCCCTATCCAGAATAATTTGGGAAACTTGTTGTGAAGTTGTTCCCGATGAAGTTAGTGTTTTAAATACCTCTTCAGCAGGGATAGACATTAGTTTATGTTGTTTGAAAAGCCTAACAGGAATGAAAGGTATATTTGCTATTTCAACATGGTTTTTAAAACTATAATTACTAGCAGATAAAATACGTTGATATTCTGGGCAATTTTCCGCGTGATGTATTGTTAGGTTTTTTAAGTTATCTGCTAACAGCAAAGATTTTTCTGCTTCAGATAGTCCATACACAGGCCAGTCGAAGTAAGAAGCGTCATTGTGCATATTATTTGCCTGATAAGGTTTGTAGTGCAATTTCAAGTAGTGTGGCATATTGGATTTTGCCAGCAGATGAAAGTGGTATACTGTCTACACTAATTATACGAATAGCAGAGTGATGGAAATGATAGCGAGAGGTAATATGTTGCTTTAATTGATCCTCCATCTTACTGCTAGAATACACTTTTACTACAGCTATGACAAGTAGATCATCTTGTCCTGTGACTGTGGCATGATAACCATCTTCATGTAACTGATACTCAATTTCATCCAATGAAACACGATTACCAAAGATTTTTATAAAACGTTTTAAGCGACCTGCAATATAGTAAAATCCGTCATCGTCTCGATAAGCCAAATCACCAGTATGCAAGACCCCATTTAATGTGTCAGGTAGTGCAAGATCATCAGGTGTTTCAGCATAGCCCATCATGACATTCGCACCTTTATAACACAGTTCTCCGCTTTTATTGGATTCTGTAATTTTTGCGCCATATTCATCAATAATATACAGTTCGCCCATTGGAATGGATGTACCAATAGAGCCTATCTTTTCTAGTAATCGTTGAAATGGTACGTAAGAAATACGCGCAGTAGCTTCGGTTTGCCCATACATAACAAAAAACTGTCGTGATTTTTCTATCGAAAGTTTAGCAAACCATTGAATCATGTCTGGAGCTAAGCGTCCACCTGCCTGAGTCATGGTACGTAAAGAGGGTAGTTCCATACGCTCAAAACGCAGTTGTTTCAACATGGCATAATTGGTTGGTACACCCGCAAAACTTGTTGCATTATAGTTTTTGAACAACTCCCAAAAGTTACGTGAAGTAATCGGTTCATTAGTCACCAGAATAGTAGCACCGACATTTAGATGAGTATTCAGGACTGATAGTCCGTAAGAGTAATGGATGGGCAGTGTGGTAATCGGTCGTTCATCTTGGGTGATGGCTAGATACTCACAAATAGAGTCTGCATTGGCTTGTAGGTTGCTTTTGGTTAGTTTAACCAATTTGGGTGTGCCAGTGCTTCCTGAAGTCGACAGCATAATCGCAACATCAGGGTGGACTGTGGGAGGCGTATTTGTCAGCTTTTCCCAAGAGCCATGCGCTTTCCATACATGGGAGATATTGTAATGTTTATAGAGTCTATTACGTAAACCGTCATCAAGTTTATTATCAACAAGAATTGTTGGAAAATCATTTCTTAGCACACTTAAGTAGCCTGCAATGACAGGTAAACCATTTTCACACTCAATAGCAACTAATGCTTTAGTTCTTTGCTCTGGCGCATTTTCCAGAGTCAATATGTCATCAGCAATCGTTGCCAAATCCAAATAACTGTTGGTTGTGCCATCTTCAAATTGTAAGGCGATATTATCGCCAAAGTTTTCCAGATTCTTGGCAAAGTTCATATGAGCATTCCTCCATCAACACCAATGACTTGTCCTGTGACGTAGGAAGACAAATCGGAAGCTAAAAATAGTGCAACTTTTGCTATTTCTTCTGCTGTGCCAGCACGACCCATTTTTATTGAGGCCACACGTTCAGCATACTTTTCCTCACCAATAGAACGCGCCATATCTGTGTCTATAAAGCCGGGGGCAATGGCATTGACCCTGATATTTTGTGGTGCAAGTTCTTTCGCTAGAGATTTGGTAATGCCAATAACAGCAGCTTTACTGCCTGCATAGACTGTTTGCCCTACATTGCCTTCTACACCAATAATCGAAGATAAGTTTATTATGCTACCACTTTTGTTTCTTGACATTAATCGACTTGCATATTGATTGCAGTAAATTACCCCAAATGTATTAGGAGAAAATACATTCTGAATTTGCTTCTCAGTCACCATGCCAATCAATGCATCATCAAGAATGCCAGCATTGGCAACGAGTATATCTAATCGTTTAAATTTTTTAAAAATAATTTGAAAAGCAGTTTTTACGCTTTCGGGATTTGCTACGTCTAGTGCTACAAGAGTGACTTTGGCATCAGGGTGAGACTCTATGATTTGTTGTTGTGCCTTTTCTAAGGCCGTTGTTGATCGACCGGATATAATGACATCAGCACCTTCTTTCGCAAAAAGTTTTGCGGTAGATAGACCGATTCCTCTGGCGCTTCCAGTGATGAGAGCAACTTTATTTTCTAACAGTGACATATGTTTAGCTCTGGAAGTCAACTTCATATTTTGAAAGAATTTCTTTGGCTTTGCTCACTGAACTCATGTCAATAATGTCGTCAGTATCTAACATAATATCAAATGTAGTTTCAATTTCTGCAATTAAAGCCATGTGTGCAACTGAGTCCCATTCAGGAATGCTATTGTATTTAAGTTCATCGTTAATGCGACTTAAAGAGATTCCTAGTGCTTGTGAAAATGTTGCATAAAGTTTTTCAGCGTTTTGCATTTTGATTGATTCCAATTCAGAAAATTTGTTTAGTGTGTACCAGATGTACAAAGTGTAGACACTACTGCCTTAGGTCAGTGTGTGAAAAGCGACTTTACCGTGTCCGCCTGCGCCATAGAGGTAGATCACTTGCTTATCATTTCTCTTGACGCAGGTTTAAGATTTCCACCACGGTCAAGCCTGTTTTTTTGGCGATGGTAGTGTCGTCCAGAATGTCCAGCAAATTACGGGCAATTTCCCGTTTTCCTTCTAGCTTGCCTTCCTCTCGTCCTTCCTCTCGTCCTTCCTCTCGTCCTTTCGCTATGCCTTTTTCCCATTCTTCACGGCGCAACAGGTCTTCACTGTATTCGTCTTTCATGCGGGCGCGGTCTTCGGGGGTCAGGGTGTTTTTTTGGATGGAAGCGAATACTTTCTGCACACAAGCCTTGTGATAGTGCGTTTCGTCCACTTGTTCATCAAGGCTGTCGTTAATGGCAAGCAGCCATTCACGCCACGCTTCAGGGGTTTCATCGTTGAGGTATTTGGGGCAGATGTAGACGATTTTGTGGGGAATTTCTCCCAAACCTTGCCCGTGGCGGTCTTTGGGGTCGAAGTCGATCAGGCTCATGTCGCGCCCATGCTTGTCGCCAGAGGTCAATACGACGATGGTGTAAACGGCGAGTGCAGGGCGGTAGTCTTGGGAACTGACGGCTTGTTCGAGGAGTGCGGCACAGTGGTAGTGCAAAAAGCGGTGATAATGGTCGGGGTAACGGCGGTGCTGGATGTCGACGATAATCCGGTTGATTTTATCCTCGGCGAACAGGTCAAAGTGGTTGTTGACGTTACCCACCGGGCTGGGGAAAGACTTTTCCGTTTCGACGTGATCAATGATGATGTCGACACCGAGGATGTCTTTGACAAAAGCGGTAAACACATCGGGTTGGGAAAAGGCTTTTTTGAAAATGACCCCATAGCGGAGCGAGGCGACGGCTTGCATGGTGGGTTTCCTTGTCATCGTTGAGTTCTGCCAAGTATAGCAGGAACTCAGCTCCCGGTGAATTTGGGCATGGTGGCTTCGCCTTCGGCACTGATGCCTTCGCGCACGAAGACTTTTTTCACGGTCAGGAGCAGGATTTTTAGATCTAACCAGAAGGATTGGTTATCGACGTACCAGACATCGAGTTTGAACTTTTGATTCCAGCTAATGGCGTTGCGCCCGTTGACTTGTGCCCAGCCAGTGATGCCGGGTCGTACTGCGTGGCGACGTGCTTGCCTTGGAGTGTAACGTGGCAGGTATTCCATTAATAGGGGGCGAGGGCCGACTAGACTCATATCGCCTTTGAGGACGTTCCACAATCCGGGAAGTTCGTCGAGGCTGCTGGAGCGGAGGAACTTGCCGAATGGGGTGAGGCGTATGGAGTCTGGTAGTGGCTTGCCGTTGGCGTCGCGGGCATCAGTCATGGTGCGAAATTTGATCATGCGGAAAGGTTTTTCGTATAAGCCGGGTCGCACTTGTGAAAACAAAACGGGTGAGCCAAGTTTGCGGCTTACGAAGAACGCTACGATCAGCAAGATTGGGCTGAACAGAATGAGCAGGCATAACGCTGCTATGAAGTCAGTTGTACGTTTCATGGTGAGTTCCTCTGTTTATGACAATAAGCATATTTTATTATGTTTTGTCATAAGCTGGTGTGATGAGTATCACTTTGATGCTGATTGTTCCAGCCAATCCACAAACTGAGCTGATACCTGTTCACGGTCAAATTGTGTTTCTGCTAATTGACGGGCATTTGCTCCCATTATTTTCAGAAAGTCACGTTGTGCTGCGGCATTTTCTAATGCATCTGCAAATGTTTCGGAATTATCAGGGGGAACGGTAAAACCGCATTGGTATTCCGTGATCATATTCGCCAGCCAGCCAGGGTAGTTGTTTAACACAGGTAGACCAGCTGCAATATAATCAAAAAATTTGTTGGGTGATGTACCGTAATAAAATGCCGGAATATTAGACAGAATTTGTAGCCCTACATCTGTACTTGCCATCAATCCAGCCAGCTTCTGTTTATCGACAGGAGGATGGAACACGATATTGTCCAAACCTTCTGCTTGGGCACGTGCTTGCAAGGTTGGTTTGAGCTTGCCTTGACCAATCAGGACAAGCTTAATATCGTTACGACCGCGTTGTTTTAGAATGGCTGCGGCATCCAGAACCGAATCTAATCCATTCGCCATACCGTGTGTGCCAGTGAAAACGGCCATTAGATCACTAGCACTGACACCGTGAGGTCGCCATGTTTGGCTTTTGTCAGCGAATATTTGCAGGTCGCAACCGTTGGGGATCATGGCGATATTTTCACGTTTTACGCCAAGCCGTGCAATTCCATCCACAATACCTGGGGAGAGGCCAATCAGCTTATGTGCAGAGCGGTATGAGAGCCATTCGAGTATACCCATCAGCCATAGCACGATTGGATTTTTGATGACACCCATTTCACGGGGTAACTCCGGCCACAAGTCGCGTACTTCAAATACAAACGGTTTACCGCGTAGCCAGCGTGCGAAAATACCAGGAATACCGGCAGTCAGTGGGGTGGTGGTGGCAAATAGCACGTCATATTGGTGAGTAAATGCAATGCCGATACTTTTTAGTGCAAATTTTACGAATAGCCACGTGCGCTTCAGGAAGCTGTCTTGGTTGGAATAGGCTAAGTTGAATTCAATGATATGAATGCCATCAACTATGCCTTCCCTTCGTCCGTGTACAAATGATTGGGGAAGGCCTGTGTTACCACCACCATAACTGCCACAGACCATGGTGACTTCATGTCCAGTTGCGACTAATTTCTTTGCCATCGCATAAGAGCGGATGCCCGTTGCGCCTTTGGGGGTTGAGAAGTGTTGGTGGAAATATAAAACTTTCATGGGTTGAAATGGTATTCCGTGGTCAACTCAGCGGCTTGGTGGATTTCTATTTCCAAGACAGGTAACGCCGTTTTTTGTAGGTAGTAGCGGGATTCCCAGCCTTGGGTGATCTCGAAACGGATAATCGGCACGGTACTGTTAATGCTTACATGGTGTTTGCCATTATTGACCGTTAATCCGTTGATCTGCCATTCACCGGGTTGCAAACGCCAGCGTAGAACGGCTTTGTGTTTGAAATCTGCTACTTTGTCAGTGACGCTCAATCGTTGGGGTGAGAGGCTGACAGTCCGGTGGTGATAAGCTTTTTGGTAGTCACGGTAGCCAGCGGTAGCAATGACGGTATCGTCGATTTCATGGACGGGGGTAATGTCTTGTGCTGTTAGCCATTCGCCAAACAGGAAGCGGCTAAGACGCGGCATTTGGTCGCGGTCGTCAAACTGAATGGTGTTATGGCTGGCAGTACCGCCAAAATATTGGGTGGTTTCATCGCCTGCGTTGTAGCTGTAAGTGCCTGCGTCACGTAATAGGTTTTCGCCGTTGAGCCATAAGTCCAGATGCAGTGCATCGGCTTGGCTGGGACGAAAGCGGAAGTTAGGGATGCGTAATAAGGCAAATGTGCGGCCTTTTCTTAATAGGCTATACCCCCCGTTAGGGAAGTGCATGGACAGTGGCTGTTGAGTTTGTTGTTGTGGAACTGGAATATTTAGCCAGTGCAGAGGTTCATTCCATGAGGCTGAACTCCCCCCCATCCCCAACCCGTCCCAGCCGCTTGAACGCGGCGCTTCGCCCCCCGCAAGGGGTGAAGGGGGTAAGAAAGCTGATTTTTGGCAGAATAGCGCCATTGTTAGTTGTACTGAAGGGCGATAGTCGCGGTAATCGGTATCGCTCAGTGGCAGTAGTCTTGCTCCATCATTTGCGCCGAGGTTGGGAGCATCGCCTGTTTCGACTTGTACCATGTGGTAAAGCCAGTGGGTTGCTCGCTGGAGTTGTTGGTATAGGGTGGCTGAGAAAGGTGGCAGGTTTAAACACTGTCGCCAATGTTCTGCCATGCTGTAGGTGTCTAGCATGACGCGGTGATAATTGACGGAGTATTGGCTGAAACTGCCATCCGCTTCGATCAGGCGTTTAGCGCGATTTTCTAGCCATTTGCGCCCTAGGTTTTGCCATTTTAGCCCTGCGTTGTCGCCTAGTTGGTTTAGCCAGCTCCCACCGATAAAGAGTGCGGAGGCTTCGGATGTGCCGTGGTTGTTGTCTTGGGCAATGGCATAGTGAATGGTTGGGGCAATGCGTTGCAGGTGTGCTTTGATGAGTGTTTGTAAAGCTGGGCTGGCTTGTTGGTGCTGTTGCAAGAGTAGGGCAGCAAATGCGAGATGCATGACGCGGATGGAGGCTTCTTGCCCGCATTTCCAATTGACACCGTAGTAAGCTGGATTATGGGTACACCAGTCAGATAGCCAGTGGTTTAAGTCATTAAGTGCTGTTTCGTTACCTTGAACGGCTTGTTGGGCAAAGTGTAGAACCCAGTCAAAGCGGGAGGCTTCCCAGACCGTTTTGATGTCGCCGAGTTTGGGGTCGAAGTCGGGGATTTGCCACCAAGGGCGTTCCGGGTTTGGGACAGTTACGCCGTTGAAGGGGTTTTGATGCCAGTTTGGGGGGGCTTGGTGTTGGATGGCGTGCCAGCCGAAGTGGAGAAGAAACCCCTCCCAGCCTCCCCTTATCAGGGGAGGAGCAAGAGATGCGCTGCTATTCTCTGCCTCCCCCTTTGAAAAAGGGGGATTGAGGGGGATTTTCTTAAAAAACTCCCCTGTAGGCAGGTTTTCCCGTATGCGTCTGACTGGGTTGATGCCCAGTTTTACGCCTAAGCGATAACCTAAAACCCGTGCCAAGTTGGGAATGCCCAACGCCAGCATGGTACGGGCTTTGCTGAGTTGTCGGTTCACTGATTGCGTAGTTGTTCAGTGGCTTCGATGGTGATACGGGCGACTTCAAAGATTTCTGCTGCTGGGATTGGTGTAGCCTGACCGGATTCAATGGCGTTGAGGAACGCGGCAGCACAGGCGTTTTGGCCTTTGTCCTGTTTCCATAGATTCATCTTTTTGAAGTTTGACCAGCCGTAGCCTTTGAGTTTGATGAAGTTGTCGAGTTGCAGCACTTTGCCAGCAGCAAAGGCTTCGATGCGCTCTTTGGGGAAGCTGGCTGCACCGTTGGCAAGGTAGTTGATCGTGCCGAAAGAGCCGTCAGCGAAGCCGAGGATGAATGCGGCTTTGTCTTCGGTGACGGCGACACCGGGCGCATCACCCATACGGCGTGCTTGTACGGAAACGATTTCACTGCCCGCCAGATAGCGCATCAGGTCAATGTAGTGACAGGCTTCACCGATAATGCGTCCGCCACCCACTTGCAGGTCTTGTGTCCAGTGATCGGCGGGGATTGCACCTGCATTCATGGTCATCATGAAAGACTTGGGTTCGTTGATTCTATCCAGTAATTCTTTCATTTTCTGGATTTGTGGGGAGAAGCGGCGGTTGAAGCCGACCATCAGGTGAGGTTTTCGCCCGGCTTGATGGGCTTCATGATAAGCCGTTTCTACTTCGTGAAGTTCTTCTAGGGTGATAGCTAGGGGTTTTTCGACAAAGGCGTGTTTGCCTGCTTTGAGGGTTTGGGCGACAAAGCGGGCGTGGGTGTTGTGGCGGGTGACAATGGCAACAGTATTGGTGTTGGTGTCTGCCAGCATGGCTTCGATGTCGGTGGAGGCTTCGGCAAAGCCTGCTTTTTCACCGTGGATGACACCGTTAACTCCGCCAGAGGTGACGATGCTGTTGAATTGTGCGCCTGCTGCTTTGAAAGCGGGGATGAGCATACGGGAGGCGTAATTGCCTGCACCAATAAAGCTCATGACGGCTTTTTGGGGGTTAAAGCGGCTGTCGCTGTTGAGTTTGACCGTGCTTTGCAGACGGCTTTCAACCGGGCTTTCGTATTGCAGCAAGATACCCAAGGCTGATTTGTCACTGGTCAGCAGGTCATAGGCAGCGGGGGCATTTTCAAACTTGAAGCGGTGGCTGATGAGGGGTTTAACGTTGAGTTGACCGCTTGCCATCATGTCGAGGATGGCTTCAAAGTTGCGTTGCTCTGTCCAGCGAACATAGGCAAGCGGATAGTCCTGCCCTTTGTCTTCGTAGTTGGGGTCATAGCGACCGGGGCCGTAGGCGCAGGAGACTTGGAAGCTGAGTTCTTTGTCGTAGAAGTCAGCACGGCTGAGTTCTAGTCCCGTGACACCAACCAGAATAATGCGCCCACGTTTGCGGGACATTCGCGCTGCTTGGGTGACCGGATCGTTGGATTTGGTGGAGGCAGTGATAATGACAGCATCGACACCTTTGCCACGACTGAACGCCATGCCCGCCGCGATGGGGTCTTCACCATTGCCGGGGTTGCAAATATCCGCACCGAATTGTTTGGCGAGGTCGAGTTTGGCTGGGTCGTAGTCGATGGCTAAAACGCGACAGCCGTGGGCGCGGAGCATTTGCACGGTAAGAAGTCCGATCAGACCAACACCCGTGACCACGATACTTTCACCGATGGTGGGGGCGGCGAGGCGGATGCCTTGTAAGCCGATGCTGGCTATGACGGTGAAGGCGGCTGCTTCGTCGTCTACATTATCGGGGATTTTGGCGCAGAGGTTTTTGGGGACGCGCACGATGTCGGCATGTGAGCCGTTGGAGACTACGCGGTCTCCGGCTTTGAAGCCATCGACGTTTTTACCGGCTTCAACGACTGTGCCGACGTTGCAGTAGCCTAAGGGGATAGGTTGGGCTAATTTGGATTGTACTGCCTCAATCGTGGTGGCTAGACCATCGGTTTTGACTTTTTCCAGCACCATTTTGACTTTATCGGGTTGTTGACGGGCTTTGTCGAGCATGGAGGATTTGCCGAAGTCGACCAGCATCCGTTCAGTACCGGCGGAAATCAGGGATACCGTCGTGGCAATGTTGATGGCATTGGCGGAAAGGGAGGGGGCAGGGGAGTTAGTCACCGTTGTGCCGCCTTTTGCCATGTCTTGGAGGATTTGTTTCATAAAATACTAAATCTTACTTCTGATTAATAATAATATTTTCGGCAAATCTGCTTAAAATATTGTTGAGTAGGTAATATGGAATTAGTTTATTAATGTTGATTCTTTGTTCTTTATAATTAATATGTGTTATTGCTATAGCGGTTTTAGGCTGACAGATTTAAGTCGTAATGCGGGTTTTTCAATGAAGAACCATGAGGTAAAAGATATAGCAATGATGAGCAACAACGCAAATAATGGTTCATGCCATCCCATTACTAAGAATAAGTTAATGATAGGCATATGCCAGATATATGCTCCATAGCTTATGTCAAAGCGCAAGGGTATTTTTTTTGTGCCAAAAGCAATCCATATAATAGCACCTATGTAACATAAGAAATAGAATAAACCTAACTCATTGCCTTTGCTATGAAAGATTCCGGGTAGATCAGTAAATATAAGAATAAAGATAGGTAGTAAAAAAAGATAAAATTTTGGAATAAATTTTTCAATAATATCATAGTGTTTTGCGATAATAATACCGACGCCAAACATCCATCCCCATACAATCGGTGTGAGTGCCAAAATATCGTAAATGCTTTTATCTCGATAAATTTTCATTGATAATTCCTGCTCTCCAAAGGAGTAAATTAACAACGATATCGCAGATAAATACCAAACAAAAAATTTTATTCTTTTTTAAAATAGTACAATTATTGGAACAACTAAGTAAAAAATTATTTCAACGGTTATTGTCCATAACGATCCATTGATTACGCCGACGCCTATATCTCTAAATATAGATGGATTAAATGCTTGACCAATGGTGATTTGGGAAAAAGACCAAGTGATGATGATAGGTAGGTTTTCTCTTATGAAGGGATAGCCTTTGGCAAATAATATGAGCAGTATACCACCTGCTGTAACAATTAGTAATCCCGGAAATAAACGTAAAAATCTGTTTGTGATGTATTTTTTTCCCGGAGCATTCAAGTAAGATGTATAAATCAATAATCCACTAACAAAGAAAAAAGCAGGAACACCAGGAAAATAAGAGATAAAGGAAGGAATAGGAAATTCCATGTGAGAAGACATGTGAGATATAACCACTTGCAGGGCAAAAATTAATCTCAATAGTTCAAGGTTGTTTTCTTTGGGAAATTTGATTATGTTATCTTTTAACATGCTTTAGTGGATTTGCTTCATGAGTTATGTAAAAATCAAGTGATTTATGAATGCTTGAGTGCGCTTTGGTAAAGTGCGTGTTTTTCTGTTGTATTCGGGTAGTTGATCAGTACGGCTTTATATTTGCCTTTGAAGACAAACAGGCTGCCTGCTGCTGCACCGATCAGATTTTCTTGTTGATAAAGATCGGCGATATGTTCAAGTGTGCCTGCTCCACCAACGACGGTCATAGGAACAGAAATAGTATTTTTGATTTTGCGGATGAGTTCGAGGTCATAGCCTTTCATCACGCCGTCGTGGTCGATTGCATTAAGGACTATTTCTCCAGCACCTAATGCTTGCAGTTGTTTACTGAGTTCAATTGGGCATTGCTTGGTGTTGTTTTTGCCGTTATGAGTAAACACTTCGTATTTGGAACTGAACAGTTTCTTTTTAACATCAAGGGTGACAACCACGCTTTGGTTGCCTACTTGCTCAGCCAGTTCTGAGATTAAGTTGGGGGTTTGAATGGCGGCAGAACTTAGCGAAACTTTTTCAACACCGAGTGACAAGATATGTTTGGCTTGTGCGACGGTTTTAATGCCACCACCGTAGCAGAAGGGCATTCGGCATTCTGCTGCTAGGTTTTCGATGGTCTTGTAATCAGGTTCTTGCCCTTGAACCGTGGCATCTATGTCAATGACAATCAGTTCATCGACTTCTTTTTCATTAAAAATTCTAACGGCATTCAAAGGGTCGCCCACGTATTTGGGGTCTTTAAATTTAACCGTTTTTACTAAGCCTCTGTTATGGATTAGCAGGACAGGTATCAAGCGAGGGTATAGCATAATTACAGTGTCCCGAAGTTTTTGAGTAGCTGAACTCCAGCTTGATGACTTTTTTCTGGGTGAAACTGGACACCATAAATATTGTTCTTGTTGACGCTGCAAGTGAAGTCAGCACCGTAGTTGGCTGTTGCAATCGTATGGCTTGATTGGTCACAGTCAAAATAATAGGAATGCAGGAAGTAAAACCGTTCTGTCGGTTGCATATCCTGAAAAATGGTGGTTGTCGCTTTAGGGGTAACAGTATTCCAGCCCATGTGGGGGAGGGGATTGGTATGAATCTGCTCTGATTGAAATTTTCTGACTTTTCCTGTTATCCAGCCAAGCCCAGCTAGGCTGCCTTCTTCACTTGAATTTGCCAGTATTTGCATTCCCACACAAATTCCAAGGACAGGCACACCTTGCTCTAGTACACAGTATTCGAGTTTTTCGCGCATCCCTGAGTTATCCAGTAAGGTCATGGCATAATCGAACGCACCTACACCGGGGAGGATGATTTTAGTAGCTGCATCCAATGCGCTTGCTTCTTTTGCAATGACAATGGGTAAGTTGAGGCGTTTGTAAACGTTGGCAAAGGCTTTTACATTGCCTAAACCATAGTCAATAATTGCAATCATCGTTTTATTGCCTTTTCAATGCCTAGCCATTTCATGGTATTTGCACCCAAGTTAAAGAGCCACTCTTGGTTAGGGTAGTCGCGGTGAGATTTCAATGGCATATCTAGGTAGGATTGTAATTCATCCGTGGAGATACCTAGCTTTGTGGCAATGTATTCAAACTCTTGGCGCACTTCATCATCGGACAAAGCAGGTCGGGATAGCTTTTCTAGTGCTTCTTCACGGGTCATCTGACCTGTCAGGATCAAGCTGGAGTATTGGACTTTGCGGGTGTCATAGCCAAAGCGTTTGGGCAACCAGTAACCCTCATAAAAGCGCGTAAAACGTGACTCAAAGTGTTTTTGTGGATAGGGTTGCCAGCCATACTCTTGTCGCAAAAACTCCATTGCATCGGCTTTGATGTAAGGGCGATAGTTCAGTGCTTTTACGACTTGAACACCCTTAATGTAACGTAGGTAAAATTTGTGGCGTAGTACACTGCTGAATGGGTAGGTTTTCCACGGAATGGTTGAGAAATGCTTACGGATATAGTTGATTTGTGACATATCTGTACCGTAGTACAGCCAGTTTAATGGGTTTCTGACACATTCTGTGGAGTAGTTACCGCCATTCAATATGTATTTAATATTGTATTTGGCGGCGAAGTTGTAAAGGGTAGCAACAAATGCATGATCTTGGGGGACATCAATATTGGGTAAGCCAGACTTGAAGTAAGCAAGCTGGAAATCTTTCATTTCTTCCCAGTTGATGACTTCAGTATAGAGGTCTAACCCCAGTTTGTTGATCATGACGTTGATATTGTCAACGGCAATTTGAGAGTTCCAACCGCCGTCAACATGGAAAACTAATGGGCGTAAGCCAAACTCTTTGACGACTAAGTGGAGCATGTAGGAGCTATCAGCACCGCCGCTCATGCCCATGATGCAGTCAAAATCATGCTTTTTGCCATGTTGCTTGATGGTGGCAATGATTTTCTCTAGCTCTTGTCTTCCGTGCTCATCAGTATGCCATGTGGGTTTTAAGTCATGGTGGAAGCTGTTGCAATGGTCACATACACCCTCAGTGTTAAATGTTATATTAGTGTCGGTGGTATCCATAACACAATTTTTACAAATGTTGTATTCGTTTTTCATATTGCTCTGATTGCCATATTATGAATTTTGTTAAATGCTTGTGATTGATCAAAAATTTTCAGTGCATCTTCGGTCGGGATGAATGGATTAACAATCAATTGTTTCGCTGCCTCGATTGTCTTATCAAACCAATATTCATCTTCTATATTAACGATAACTATTCTTTCTTGCATACATTTGGGTAAGTCATCAAAGAATGGATGCCACGTTATAGCAACAATAGAGCCACAAAATATAGCTTCATAAACGCTTCGTGGAGATGAATCACTGATTGGAATAGATATGGCTAAAAGTGTAGAAAAAAATATACTGTACATTTCTTTTTTTTCAAGCCTTCCAAGTTTTTTATCATCTTTGTTTAGATGCTCATCAATACGGCTAATGTATTCGTCTTCATGAAATGGATAAAGAAGCGTAAGAGGCATGTCATTATTAAATAGTGATTTGTTACGTGATTTTACAATTTCCTCTATTCGATATAAGGGGGTTAACCCACGAAAAGAGCAAATAAGATTTCTTTTTGAGCTGTTTTCTGCTTGAAAGTGATTACAGTTATTGATTGTGTTTATATCAATTCCGTTTTGAATTATGAGAGGCCGTTTTCCGGTTAGATTTTCGGTTATATCGGCCATTTTTTTTGAGTCTACAGTTATATAAATACTCGACTTCATAGATATAGTGGATAATATCTTGAAAATCTGCGATTTCTGCGGCTTTAGCAGTATGTCACTTCCTTGAGGAGTGCCAATGAAACGTACACCTGCCGCCCATCCAAGCCAGATGTAATACATGGAATGAGCATAGTAAAGTGTGTTATTAAATTTTTTGTTAAAGCGATATATTAGAATTACCTGAGCAGGAAACAATATAGCTTTTAATAGATTTCGCCAAACATTTCCAAGTCGAGATTGTTTCTTTAATAAAAAACTGTCTAAAATTAATAGTTTATGAACCGTGTCTTCATTTGTGATGAGTTTTCTAAAACCTTCTCCTTCAATTAAATCAGTTAATATAATGGGTTTTGGTGAGCTAAGCATTCCCAACGATGCTCGATACCAATCCATTGCATGAAAATCACGTGCGCCACAAAGAAAAACTACTTGAAGAGGATGTGTTTGAGTTGTCATCTTCTTACCTTTTTTGAAGATAAAAAACTGATTATGAAGGGAGCAATTAATAAAGAAAAAATATTACTGTCCCAAACAGTTGCTCTTTGGAAGATAAAAGGAATTAGGCAAATAGTTGATATTATAGCTATCTGTTCGATATTGGAACTAACGGTGCGTTTCAATAAGGAAGTTGTTGCATACCATAAAGATAGTAATAATACTGTGATGTAGCCTATAAATGCAAATATTCCGCCCAAATTATAAGCATTACCAGGGGTGAAGTTAAAGCCAAAACGTAACGAATTTGCCATGGCTTGTTCTGTGTTTTCTGATAGAGGAATGCCAAAAGGATAGTTAGATAGCAGTTCGGGTAAATTATTTATCATTTGCGTGAAGTTTTCTTCGCGAATACTTGCGGAATTACCTTTTTGTTCATAACGTTCGAGAAATTCATTTTTAAATGAGAATATCAATAAAGCTGTAGTTAATAAGAGTAGGATAAGTGAAATAAAAGCATTTTTTTTGTTTGATCTGTAGTAAATAAGAAGGGGGATGGCTAGAGCAACTGAGATAAATCCACCTAGAGAGTCAGTCAAATACATAGCAAACGCAAAAATAACTAAGGAATAATATCTCTTCTTAAGAAAAGTGTATATTATCATGGGTATAAGATACATGGCTAAAGTACCCGGTTCCATAAAAGAAGCATAAAACCTGTAGTGAGGATCTCCATTTTCTAGTCCATGCATCATTGAGAAGATACCGGATAAAAAATACCCTCCAGAAGTGTTGATTGTTCGCAAACTAACAAAGCCATTCAAAATAAGGAAGTATTCTATTATGGATGCGATCATAATTAATAAAATTATTTTATAAAAATACTCCCATAGAATCTCAATATTAATTTTATTTGACTTCATCAGAAAAGGTATCGTCAAATAAATTAACCAAGGAAGTAATAGTCCATATTGATTTACTACGTTGAAATTTGAAATAGAACTTGTGGTTATATTGTAAAAATAAGAAAAAGTAACCAATGCACCTGGAGTTATATAGTAATAGAATACGTTAGAGTTGATTTTTGAGTTAATTAAGTGATGAAAAATATAGTATCCGCAAGAAATAAGTAGTGCTATATTGACAAACCTTGATGCGCTTTCAATCCCCCAAATGAATTTGTAAGCAGTTATTTGAAATAGCAGAGTGCTTATAAATATAATAAGCACAAAATATGAATTTTGTTGAGGGTTATAGATTTTCATTTAGAGGTGAATAAGCTAGAAATTAACATAAGTATACCTTTGATTTTTAAATCTAATCTTCCATGCTTAGTGCTAAAAAATAGTCTTTTATTTGCTTCGATGTGATTGCCTGCTAAATATTCAAATCGTCCTTTGGTGTAATTTAAGTTTGCTAAGTTCTTGTTTTTTTGTTTGGTATTTAGTAAGTAAAGAAACTCACTTGTTGCATGTGTCATTGGATAGAACATATTTTTTTGTGAAATGCCGTTTTTATGTAATTGGTAAAATCCTAGTTTTTTTGGTACATACTTAAACTTTTCAGTAAGATTGGCAATATGTAACCATGTGTTATAATCTTCGGATCCTACCATGGCACGATTTTCGTTCATGCCATTAACCTGTTCAAGTAGTCTCTTTCTTACCGTAACAGACGATGTGGCAAGAGCATTGCCTCTTGTTAATAAATCAATTGTTACAGGTTTTTTTGTTTGCCATGATTTGATAAGTTTTGGTCTGAAGTAACGAGGTTGATCGCTAATAATTTCAAGATCATGATAAATAATGTCATTTTGATTATTTGGATATTGTAGGCATATTTCAAGTTTGTCTTTTGTCCACCAATCATCAGAGTCTAAAAATGCAATCCATTCACCTTTAGCAACATTTATTCCTGCATTTCTTGATACTGCAATTATGCCGTTGTTATTGACTTTTAATACGACAATGCGTGGATCTATGAAGTTTGATAAAATTTCATCTGTATTATCAGTAGAGTGATTATCTACAACAATAGCCTCCCAATTATTATACGTTTGATCGAATACTGATTGTAATGCACGACCTAAATATTGAGCATGGTTATAAGTGGGTATAACCACAGATACTAATGGTTTGTCTATATTTATCATAGGGGTGATTTTTTTGCTATGAAGAAGGCAGCACAAAATTTTAATAAATTATCAATTTCAATTGTCTTTTCTGTATTTTGGACTTCTATACCTAATGTATCTAAACGATGATTACTGAATTTTAAATTTTGGTGATATTCATTTGAGGTTGTTTCAGGTCTATGTAGCATCGGTTCAAAGCCTAATATAGCAAGTGATCTTTGTTGAATCAGTTGTGCTATTTCCAGTACAGTTTGCGATACACCTGAGCCTATATTAAATAGATTGGTTTGCAGTAGCTCAGATGGAATCTCAACTAAATCTTGAGTAACACGGCAGACATCACTCATGCCAATAAAATCGCGATATTGTAGCCCACTTGTTTGTAAAACTAACTTATGTGATTGAACGGCTTGTTTACATAGATCATTGACTAACAACATCCAGCAGTTGACATCGTTATGTGTTGGTGCGCCAAAAGCATTGGATAATCGCAATACAATACCCTGCATTGTTCCGTATTGAGTTGCACTTAATACTGCCTGTTCCCCTGCAAGATGTGAAGTTGCATAAGGGTGCAAGTTGCGTGGGCATTGCTCCTCGGTGATAGTACCAACGAGAGGGCTATCATAAACATGTGCAGTGGAGAAGTAGATGAAACGTGATACCCCTGCACGTTTGGCTACGGCGACCAATCGTGCAGTCGCCACACCGTTAAACGCCAAGGCAGCCACCGGATCAGCAACACAATCCTGTGCATTCATACCCGCTGCATGTATGACAATATCTACACCAGTACAGCACTTTTCAAGAGTAGCAACATCATCCCATAGCATTTGTACCACTTTGGCTTGTGGCAGCCACTCTGGAGGGGTAACAGCATTGCGCGATCCCAGAATAACTTGGTAGCCTGTTTGTGCTAGATGTACTGCAACTCGTCCGCCTACGAAACCGAAACCACCTGTGATCAGTATCGTAGCCATATCAAACTTTCCATGGGGCATCGTTCGCCCATAGTGATTCTAATAATTCGTGATCACGTTTTGTGTCCATGCAGTGCCAGAAACCGTCATGACGGTAAGCCATTAACTCGCCTGCTTTTGTGGCTTGTTCTAAAGGCTCTCGTTCTAACATGGTATCGTCACCTGCAATCAAATCGAAGAATTCCGGTTCAATCACAAAATAGCCGCCGTTGATCCAGCCATCGTGTAATTGTGGTTTTTCCTGGAAACTGGCTACTCGCGCTCCATCTATTTCTAACTCACCAAAGCGAGCAGTAGGACGCACGGCAGAGACCGTCACCATTTTTCCATGGCTACGGTGAAAGTCGAGTAGTGCATCTAAGTCAATATCGGCAACCCCATCACCATAAGTCAACATAAATGTTTCGTTACCAATAAAGGATTGCAGTCGTTTGACTCGCCCACCCGTCATTGAGTTAGCACCTGTATTGGCTAGTGTCACTCGCCAATCTACGGAATCAATTTGGTGGGGCGTAACATTGCCGCTAGCTAGATCGACTGTAAAATCAGCATTAAGGGAGCGGTAATTTAGGAAGTATTCTTTAATGACCTCTGCTTTATAGCCTAATGCGACATAAAAATCCTTGTGTCCGAAGCGAGCATAGGTTTGCATAATATGCCAGAGAATAGGTTTTCCACCTATCGGTACCATCGGTTTTGGGATAACGCCAGTATATTCAGATAATCGAGTGCCGAATCCCCCGGCAAGAAGAATAACTTTCATATAAATCCAACCTTTTTCGTAGAGAATTTTAACGGTGTTCTAATGCCCACTGATACGGAATACTCGTATCACTAGGAGAGCGACGTACAAGTTCATCAGGATGATGCGGTAAAGTGGCACAGTTAGCTACGATGGAAGCCACAGTCCCAACACATTTGAAACCGTTCCATATCATGGGTGGAACAGTGACTAACATATAATTTTCTGGGGAAATAAACAGTTCTTGAACTTCACCCCGAGTAGGGCTATCAGGGCGATCATCAAATAGTACAAACTTTATTTCACCGTAAATAACGGCATAATTTAATGTCATTTCTTTATGTAAATGCCAAGCTTTGACGACACCTGGATGAGTACAAGAAAAATAAATCTCCCCAAATCTTGAGAAAACAGGAGAGTCTTCACGTAGCATGTGCATGACTTTGCCACGCTCATCAAAAATTTGTCGAAGAGGAGTAACAATTACGCCGTCTATCATGTTAACTCCGGGAAAAATGCGTGAATTTGAGTTCGGGTAATTTGCTCTGCATCCTGACCTTCCATAATGGCTTTGTACCAGAGAGCGGTTGCTTTGAGCGTTGTATCAGCATTCCAACGTGGATACCAGTTAAGTAACTGATGTGCCTTGTCACAGTTCAGTTGTAGTAATCTTGCTTCATGAACCTGTGTTTGAGACTCAACAATTTCAATATTCCCCCTTCCTAGATGATCTATTATTATTTCTGCAACATTCTGGACTGTACGCACTTCATGAGTGGATGGTCCGAAATTCCATGAACCATTCCAACGTTGAGGTTCTTCGTATAAACGCACTGCTAACAACAAGTAACCTGCCAATGGTTCTAGCACATGTTGCCAAGGTCGAGTAGCGTTAGGACTACGCAAGCGTATAGGATTATCTGCGTTAATAGCGCGGATGCAATCTGGAATGATACGGTCTACTGCCCAATCACCACCACCAATCACATTGCCTGCACGGGTACTAGCAGCACCCAATAATGGTCTGTGAGTAAAAAAAGATCTCTCATAAGATGAGAAAACAATTTCTGCTGCCGCTTTGGATGCGCTGTAAGGGTCTCTACCACCCAGTGGGTCATTTTCTCTGTAGCCCCAAATCCATTCAACATTCTCGTAACACTTGTCCGAAGTGATATAAACCAAGGAACGTACTGATTCACATTGACGAACTGCATCCAGCAAATGAACTGAGCCTAAGACGTTGGTTGAAAAAGTGGCTGTTGGGTCATCATAAGAGGGTCTGACTAAAGCTTGAGCGGCCAAATGAAAAACAAATTCAGGCTGAAAATCGTTTAGTGTTTTGGATAACGTTGAGGCATCTCTTATATCACCTTCAACATGCTTAATTTTTTGGGATAGATTCAGCAAGTCGAAATGACTGGGAGTTGTTGCAGGGGAAAGTGCAAAGCCCATGACATCTGCACCAATCTCGTGTAATAAAAATGCTAACCATGAGCCTTTAAAACCAGTGTGACCAGTAATAAATACACGTCGCCCTTTAAGGTGTTGGAAAATATCTTTCATATTCGTCATTGGGATTCCTTAATAAGTTTTGTATACAAATCACTATAGTTGTTTAATGCTATTTGAGTAGTAAAGTGGGTGCTGAATTCTGTCGATGCCATTTTTCCCATTTGTTCTCTAAGCTGCTGATTGAGTATTAGAGTATGCATAGCTTCAGCTAGTTGCTTAGCATCACGAGGTGCTACTAAAAAACCTGTTACACCATCAATTACCTGTTCAGGTGTGCCAGCTAAGCGGCTCGCTATCACTGGCTTGCCTAATGCCATTGCTTCCAAGATCACATTGGGAAAATCCTCATCTTGTATTGATGGAAGTATCAATATATCTATGGCATTCATGAAATCCACAACATTGGCTTCTTCACCAACAAAAGTTACGAATTGTTCTAGTTTATTCTGTGTTACAAACGAAATAAGCGTTTCGCGAAGAAAACCATCACCTTCAATTAATACTTTAAACGTATTGCCTATCATTTTTTTTTCTTGTATTAGCTCCAAAACAGCATTTAATAAAATTTGATGTCCTTTCCTAGGAATTAGCAGTGCTACTACACCAAATACTACCCCGTCAAAACGGTCTAAATTCAGCCGTTTACGGGTTTCAGTAATAGTACTAGTTGAGTCACGCAAGGTAATGCCATTATGAATGGCATGGGTCTGTTGTATTGGTAGGCTCAGTACTTTACGTAAACGTTCACTGGCTGCTTTTGAACCTGTTATAAACATCGAAACAGAGTGGACTACCAGCCTGTCGATGGGATAGTCAAACCAACGAGAATAATGGTTGTAACCTACAGCCATATTATTGACAACCATGATTATTTTAGGAATAGATGCAAATTTTCCTGCAATAGCCGCAGCCCTAGCTGATTTTGCTGCTGGATAACCACCATTATTTATATGGAGAACATCTGGCTTTATTTTTTTAAATAATTGGTACAGTACTATTGTCTGATAGGTGAGTAGTGGAATGCTAATAACTAATCGTGCGATTCCCATCAATAATTTGCGAGAAATTAATGGCAGCCATGAAGGTAATATTGTGTGATCAGACAAGTTTATAAAGCTTAGTGGATGAACTGTGGTTTTTTTATGGACTCTTTTCTGAAAACCCATACTGTAAGGAATAGAGTAAACGTAGCTAAAAGATATATCATAGTCATTGTTAATTAGTTCAGAGTTGAAGAAATTAGCCAGCATGTTTTCACAACCAGCAAAAAAACTACATTCTGAGTGATAGTGTATTTTGGGCATAGTTAGTTTTTACTGATCTGAGATTGATAATATTCAATTGTTTTTCTCAGACCATCCTCTATCTGTATTTCTGGCTTCCAGTGAATTTTTCCCTGTGCACGATTAATGTTTACAGCATAATTCATAACTTCATTTTGTCTATAAGGCAATGCGCCAAATTTTAAATGTTTCATAGCATCAGAGCCAATTAAATTGGCTATCACTAATGCAATATCTTTTATGCGATGAGAATTTCCTGCACCAATATTAATGACGTTTCCATTAACCTCATCGTTGGCATTTATGCTGCTAATGATGGCAGCGATAACATCATCAATGTAAACAAAGTCACGTAATTGTCCTCCTTGAGTCATGGCGAAATCTTTTTTGCTGAGTAAGCTTTGAATTAATGCGGGTAAGAACATTTCATTACCCTGTTCTGGTCCATAAATGACTGTTGGACGCAATACGACTGCTGGAAAGTTATGAGATTGGCTTAAGGAAAGTAGTAATTTTGTAATAGCTAGTTTTGATAAACCATAGCTATTTGAGGGTTGCTCTTGTTGATTTTCATTAAAAGGCAAAGTTATATCACCATATTCATCGCAAGAACCTAGAAAAACAAATCGTTTTAAATTTAAAAAGTCAAGGCAAGCTTCAATAAGATTTGAAGCTATTAATAAGTTAGCATGATGGGATGTGAAAAATTCGTTCTTGGTGCTGATTCTGTTTTTTAAACTAGCCAAATGAATTACATAGTCAGGTTTGATTTTTGCTATGGCTTTAATGGTATCTTCTTTTTTAGTTAAATCTGTCGTGATGCTATTGAATAGTTTATGAGTAATGTTACCTTCTTTAAAGTCTATACCAGTAACTTCAAAATTATTTCTTAATAGCTTGGTGCATAAGTTTTTGCCTAAGAAACCATTAGATCCGGTAATTAATATGTGTTTTCCTGTGCTCACCTTAAAATATCCTTATGGTTTTGTTAAGTAGTATGTAATATCATCAAGAGGATATAAATGGCTCAAATATGTCTCATAGCGATTAGGGTATTTATTTGCTATTTTTATAATTATTTTTTTAAACAAATCATTGGTAAGAGACTCATTAAATACAATTTTCTCAACTAAGAACCTTGCGGGCGTATAATCATAACGCTGGCAAATAATATGTCGCGGGTCATAGTAAGCAAAAGAATCTACTGTATAAAAAGTCTTATGAGTGGGGTCAATAAATGCCCATATGGAGCGAAAATAAGGAACGATAACTTTAACTTTTCCTCCGACTTTAGTAATACGATAAATTTCTTCCATTACTCTCATCGGCTGGTCCAGGTGTTCTAGTACATTATCTAAGTAAATCTGATCAATTGAATTGCTTTCAAATGGATAAGGGAAAATATTAAGGTCATGAATAATATCGGCATTATGCCGATCAGAGTAGTCAACACCGATACTACCAGGTCTCTTTTTTTTGCCACATCCAAGATCAAGTATTTTAAGTTGTGGCTGTTCTGTTTGTGATTTAATCATTGATCGAACTCAATAAGATTTTTTTAATGTCTATCGCTGGGGTGTGACTGATTTTTGCATATCTGTCACAAAATTGCTTTCTAGCATCTTGAACCTCACTTTGCATCCACCATTCATCAACATTGTTCCAAATTTCCTTTATTTTTATTGCAATAGATTGTGGTGTTAAATGAATAATTCCTGCATTAAGTAGTTTTTCATAGTAAGGTTTTGCGCTCTCTCGCAGATGATAAAAATCATTCTGCCAAAAAGCAAGAGTTGGAATGTTTGATGATAAAGTTTCGAGAATACCTGTTGAATCATAACTGTGAACAACTAACCTGGAATTAGAAATCAATTTTTTGATGTTTGTTTTGCCAGTATCTACTTTGATTGATTGATCAAATGCTTGCCATCTAGCCTCTTCATCCCAATTCATATTCCGATATTGAGCATGAAGTCTAATAGTTGTTTGTCTTTTTATATCTGATCCAAGAGTGCTGATAAATAATAGTTGATTGTCAAAGTAATACTTGAACTCTTCGGTACTATCCCATGTTGTTATCCGATGAGTTTCGCATAATTCTATCAATAGTAATCCACCCTGTGGGTTATAGCTTGCTTTTTTTTGATTGGCTGTTTTAAATATAAAAGTAGGAATGTGTTGCGGTAGACCATCAGTCCAACCCCAAGTCAGGAATTTATCTGCTGTTTCTTCTTCAATAGAAGGGTTCATGTAGCGGTAAGTACCGTAGTTATTACCATGTTGCCCAGTAATATAAAGTGTGCCTGACTCAGTTTTTTGTGCTGTCCATAGTTTGAACACTTCATCAGTATCGAAATTATTACTTGTAAAAATGAATTTCGGATATTTAGGCCATAACTGTTGATGAGTTATACTTTCTAGCTCTTTAAAACCTTCTAAATAACATGTAGGAAGTAACTTAAATAGTAGCGATTGTACTATACCCTCTGTTGTGTTATCAGATTGTATAATTAGTTTTTTTGATAGACTTTCTCTCAATAGGTTATCTACTTTTGATGCTATGGTAATCGGCGATGACTTCCATAGCTGTGGAAATTGCGATAATACTAGTTGTAGTTTAATAACCTCTTTGTGAGGGAGGTAACTGTTAATAATAACAGCATCAGATTTTTTAGTTAAATACTTTTCAGTAAGTTTCGTTGTTTTTTTATAAAGCGAAAGTGCATGTTTTTTGACTGGTGATAAATCATAGCTTGCAGCTTTTTTGAAGGAAAAGTAGTTTTTCCCAGAATTAATTTCAATTTGATCTGTTGATATATCTTTTTTTTCTAAAAGGTCTAATATTTCTGCTATTAATATATTGTTCCAGTGACCATCATTAAATGCCCATATTGCAGTATATGAATCAGAGACTGCTAATGTGTAGCTGTTTTTATTATATGTTGTAGTACCTGAAATATCGTAATGCTGAAAACATTGCTCTAAACTTTTTGTGCGATTAATAATAACATTGATATAGCGTCTTAGCCAATGACCAAGGATAATTTTCCAAGAACGTTGGCTATATTGTTTATTATGATGTTTATTAAGGATTTCACTTAATTTGGGTAATATTTTTTGTTCTAAAGACTTTGCTTCAGCGTAATCGGCATCTTTTTGAGTTGGTTCCAACCCATAGGAAGGAGCCACAACTGCATCCATTTCCTGCCAAATGTGCTTTCTACTATGGAGTAGACACCATTCTCCAAGAAATACTACGGGTCTGTCGAATTTCCATGTTTGTTCATCAGATGTGGTAATTAAATACCTAGGGATATTGTTATCTAATTCTTTAGTTAATGTCTTTTTCATAATTTAAGAAATTTATTCATCTTTCTATTGCATTCCAAGTTATAGCTGTCTTTTCTTTTACATCATGTTGTAGTTTTTTACCTAATAACGTATTGAAATACTTTGGAGCTAACCCAAACCCCGGCCTAACACTCCGCACACACTCCTCTGTAATCACTTCCCCCACCTCCATATCCTTCACAAAATACAACGACCGCCGAAACTTCACATTCCCCCGCTCGCTGGCTTTCATCCCATAGTCCACTTGCCCCAAGGCTTCCCAAGCCGTTTTTGTATCGCGGCATAAGGCTGCCAATTCCTGCGGCTCTAGTGAGAAGCTGTCATCCGGCCCACCACCTTTACGGTCAAGTGTCACATGCTTTTCAATGATGGATGCACCCAAGGCAATACTGGTAATCGCGGTGGTGTTGTCAATGGTGTGGTCAGAAAGCCCGGTCACCAAACCAAACCGCTGAATCATATCGGGTATAGTTCGCAAGTTGTAATCAGCCGCTGGGGCAGGGTAGCCGCTGACGCAATGTAAGATGGCAAGCTCTTTGCAGCCACCTTCACGGGCGGCTTCAATGGCTTCCTGAATTTCTTCCGCATTTGCCATACCGGTTGAGATAATCATCGGCTTGCCGGTACTGGCAGCGTATTTGATTAGTGGAAGATCAACGGCTTCAAATGAGGCAATTTTATAGGCGGGAGCGTTTAAGTCTTCCAGTAAGTCAATCGCCGTATTATCGAAGGGTGAGCTGAAAATGGTAATGCCCAGTTTATGGGCGTAATCGAATAGCGGTTTATGCCAATCCCAAGGCATGTAGGCTTCTGAGTACAGTTGATAGAGTGTTTTTCCATCCCATAAGCCGCCATGTATCTGGAAGTCTTCAGAGTCGCAATCTAAAGTAATCGTATCGGGTCTATATGTTTGTAGCTTGACGGCATCCGCTCCAGCCGATTTTGCGACTTCAATAATTTTGAAAGCGTTATTGATGTCACCATTATGGTTAGCAGACATTTCAGCAATAATATAAGGTGCTTGATCTGCTCCAATGGCTCGCTTATTGATGAATATATTAAGTGCTTTTTTCATGTTCTCTTTTTAACCATATTTTGCTGGGTAGACTAAAATGAATAACGTCATGGTGGCTGTTGCCATCTGAATATCCATCTTTGACAGTTTTTTCTTTTAGAAACCCTAGTTTCTGATGATAAGCCAATGAGCTTTGATTATATTGGATAACCTGAGCATTGACTTTAGCTAGTCCTATTTTCTTGAAGGCATAGTCTAGAACATAATTGCCTAATAGTTTGCCTGTGCCTTGAGGGGAATCTGGTGCTTTGTAAAAACCCCAATCAGCTTCTAAATTATCTTTGACATTAAATGATATGAAACCTTGTGGTTCTCCTTGATTCTCAAAGAGAAGTAAGAATTGATTTTGCTGATGTGACTTCTCTAAAAACCATTGTTCATGTTCGTCTTGACTTATTTCGTTTTGGTTGAACATACAAGACCGGACTGAAGGATGATTTCTCCATTGACGGACAAGCTGTAGATCACTGGTTTTCATTCGGCGGATAAATGAGCCGCCTACCAAGTGATGGCTGATTCTTTTCGTACCAAGTCCATCACAGATTATGCTGGTTTTTTCTGCCTTGTTGCGCAGATCTGATGATATGCCAGTAAGTATTGTATTTAATTTGTGTGAGAGTTTTGCAACATGATAGATGATATAGGCAATATCTTTTCTATCTAGTTCATCAGCAATTTTTCGTTGATTTTCTGCCAATACTAACATAATCGTTGGCAAACCAAGACAACAGCGTTCCCATGTCGTGCTTCCCGCCGCGCCAATGCAGAGGTCACTGTTAGCCATCAACTCAGCCATATGGGTGACATTGACCCTAACTTCAGTAGACCAAGGCAGTTGTTGGGCTTGTGCTTTAATGCTTTCCAGCCAAGGGGCGTGTTCTCCCATGACGATGGTAATGTGGCAATCGTTGGGTAACTGGCTATTTGCTAAAGTGGTGAGTACTTGTCCAGTTACGTTATTCTTATCCATGCCACCCAAAGTAATCAGCAACTGTTTTAACTGTGGCTGTTGGCGGCGTTGCAGGCTGTATTCACGCCATTGGGCAAACTCAGGGCGTAACAGCGCATAGTAAGAGCCGGTAAAGATGGTGCAATGTTCAGGGACAAGTGCCTGATAATCGCGTTCATCACGTCCAAAGGTTTGATCCAGCAATAAATCGCAATCATGCTGGCGGTCTGCCAAATCATCAATCACCATGATTTTTTGACAATACGGTCTTAGTTGCTTTTCCCAATCTCTGTCCAAAGCATAATGATCTACAATCAACCAAGCAGGCTTATCAGTCGTTAGTGATTGGATCGCCACGATGGTTTGCTCTGCGTCTTCATCAGGGGTTGCGCCGAGCCAAGACAGATATTCCTGCCGTGGGTATTGGCTGGTAAGCGAAGTGTTAGCTTCCTTAGTCGGTAAGGCAACAAGACCATGCCCTTTGCTTTGGATTAACGCCAACATATTGCCGCTATGTTCACGGCAAATGAAAGTGCAGTTTGCACCTTCATTTTTCAGCGCATCCGCCAAGGTCAGGCAGCGCATTACATGACCACTGCCTATTTGGATGGAAGCATCGGCGCGGAAGATAACTACCATGTCAGCTATTTTTCTCTATCGCTTTAAACATCAACTCAGCTCTTATCCAATCTTCTGGAGTATCAATGTCTTGAACTAAGTGCCTAGGTAAAATAACAGGATATGATTCTGAGGAGAAAATAGGTTTTTCTTCCAGCCAAGCAGTTCTTGCTCCCCAGTAAAACTGCCCTGCATCATGATAGGCTTCTTCCAAATCTTGAGAACGTGTATTGAAATATTCCGGTGAGAACATTTGTACTGCGCCGTTTTGCTGAAGCTTGATAGCCCGTTGGATAGGAAAAGCATAACTGGTAACAGAGAAAACATAATCGGCATCGTGTTGCTGAATTAACGTGAGTCCACTTTTCAACACATCGGCAGAAATAAATGGTGCTGTTGCGTAAATACAGCATATCCATTCAGGTATAACCTGATTAGCCTCTAACCATTGAATAGCATGTTTGATGACTGGAATCGTCGCAATAAAATCGCCCGATAATTCTTCAGGTCGCATAAAAGGCACTTCTGCTCCCGAACGCAAGGCTACTTCAGCAATTTCCTCATCATCGGTAGAAACAATAACCCGCTCAAAACAGCCACTTTGTAAAGCCGCTTCAATCGACCAAGCAATCATTGGTTTGCCACAAAAATCCTTGATATTTTTCCGAGGAATGCGCTTGCTTCCCCCGCGAGCTGGAATGATAGCAACGTTCATGCTTGTAAAATCTTTGTAAGTGTCGAACAAACAATCTCTTGCTGCTCATCAGTCATGCCGGAGAACATTGGCAGACTAATTGCTTCCTGATAATACCGTTCACTTTCAGGAAAATCCCCAGATTCAAACCCCATCGCCTGATAATAAGGCTGGGTATGCACCGGAATATAATGAAGATTGACTCCAATGCCTTGTTGACGTAGCGCATCAAACACTTCCCGATGAGTCAATTTGATGGCATCCGGTTGTAGCCGTATCACATACAAATGTAAGCCAGAATAACTATCAGGGTGCTGCCAAGGCAGGGTAAGCGGGAGGTGGGCTAGCAGTTCATTATAGCGTTGCGCTAATTCATGCCGCCGTTGTACAAATGTATCCAGTCGTTGCATTTGACTAAGCCCCAAAGCCGCCTGCATATCCGTCATGCGGTAGTTAAAGCCCAAGTCAATTTGTTGGTAATACCATGCACCATCCGATTCGTGAGTCATCTGTGCCGGATCGCGAGTAATGCCATGACTGCGCAATAGTGCCATCTTTTCCGCTAGTTCTGCATGATTAGTGACAGCGATTCCACCTTCAGCCGTGGTAATGATCTTTACCGGATGAAAGCTAAAAATAGTTATATCACTGTAACGACACGACCCAATCGGCTCATTCTGATACTTACCACCAATCGCATGAGAGGCGTCTTCAATAATCTTAAACCCAAATTCCTGACTTAACTGATGAATTCGCTCCATCTCACAAGGCTGCCCGCACAAATGCACCGGAATCACCACCTTGGGTAAACGATTCTGCTGCCGCGCGTGTTCCAGCTTAATCTGTAATTGCTCAACACTTAAATTATAACTGCGTGGATTTATGTCGACAAAATCAATACTTGCCCCACAATACAACGCACAATTGGCACTGGCGACAAATGTAATCGGGCTAGTCCAAACTACATCGCCTTTACCAACCCCTAACGCCAAACAAGCAATATGCAAAGCAGAAGTGGCGCTATTCACCGTAACAGCATGTTGTACCCCGCAATAATCACTTACTGCTTGTTCAAAAGCCGGAACAGCAGGCCCTTGGGTGAGGAAGTCGGAACGCAACACATCAACCACTGCCTGAATATCGGCTTCACTAATGTCTTGTCGACCATAAGGGATAAAGCTCATTTAGATATTTCCGATCTTATGCTGATTCTGCTCAATCCATTCTTTGAGGGTGTCAATACTCATCCATTCGGTATTACTATCACTTTCATACACAAAATCTTCCGGTACTTTTACCCCATCTTTGATACGGTTCGGGTCAATACTCCAGTTATGAATAGCAGGTAATATCTTGAAGTGATCAGGGTACTGATAAGTATGATAAGCATCTTCCGCACTAATCATTTGCTCATGCAGTTTTTCACCGGGGCGGATACCCATAATGGTTTGCTCTGCATCAGGTGCAACAGCTAGTGCAACATCTGTTACCTTCATTGAAGGAATTTTCTTAACATAGATTTCACCACCTTCCATATCTTCAAAAGCGTGCCATACCAACTCAACTCCTTGTTCTAAGGTAATCATAAAGCGAGTCATGCGTGTGTCGGTGATGGGTAATTTACCTTGAGCTGCGATAGATAGAAAAAAGGGGATAACTGAACCGCGTGAACCCATGACATTCCCATAACGCACGACAGCAAAACGTGTTTGTTTGCCACCGCTGTAAGAATTACCCGCTACAAATAATTTATCTGAAGCTAGTTTGGTTGCGCCATACAAATTGGCAGGGCTACTGGCTTTATCAGTAGACAGCGCGACAACTCGCTTCACACCCTTATCAATGCAAGCATCAATTAGGTTCATTGCACCATTGATATTCGTCTTCACACACTCAAACGGGTTGTACTCTGCTGTTGGTACAATCTTTGTTGCTGCTGCATGAACGACATAATCAACACCATCCAAAGCACGGTACAAACGGTCTTTGTCACGCACATCACCAATGAAAAAACGTACTCGTGGATCATCTTGAAATAACTTCGCCATTTCCCATTGTTTCATCTCGTCACGGGAATAAATGATGATTTTCTTGGGATTATATTTGGCGAGTGTCATTGGGATGAAGGTGTGACCAAAAGAGCCAGTACCGCCCGTGACCAAAATGGAGGAGTTGTTAAGCATGAGTTTGCTGTTCCTTATCGTTGGATTGAATAGCTACTGAATCGCTGATAATAGCTTGGTAGCTGCCGATACGTTTGATATGCCCATCCCCCAACTCCACAATCTGCGTACAATTTTTCAGGGTGGTTAGCCGGTGCGCAATGATAATCAGCGTGAGGTCATTACTAAGGCTTTCAATCGCCTGCATAACCGCCTGTTCCGTTTCTGTATCCAGTGCGCTGGTAGCTTCATCGAACACAATAACGTCCGCTTGTTTATACAGTGCGCGGGCAATGCCAATCCGTTGCCGCTGACCACCGGATAAGCGAATACCGCGTTCACCCACAAAAGTCTGGTATTGTTCAGGCCAGCTTTCAATACTCTCAGCGATTTGCGCTTGTTGGGCTGCCAGCCTGACACGCCCATGATCAATTTGCTCTTTGGGAATACCGAAAGCAATATTTTCTGCTACTGTGCTATCCGCTAAGAAAATACTCTGCGGGACATGAGCGATGTGCTGTTGCCAAGTCCTTTGGTTCTCCGCTGTGAGCACTTGGCCATCAATAGCCAAGGTTCCTTCAGTAGGCGGTAACAAGCCCATAATAATATCAATTAAGGTACTTTTACCGCTGCCGGTAGCACCGATAAAACCAATACGACTGCCTTTGGGAATAGTCAGATTAATATCCCGCAATATCCACGGCGTTGCGTCACTGTAACGAAACGCCAGTTGCTGAAGTTGAATCTGTTGTTTGAAAGACAGTGCTTCACTGACTGGCTGGTCAGCGTGAGCGGGAAGGGGCTGTTCAAGTAAGGCAATAGTGTCTTGCAATGACATCTGACCGCCGCGAATCTGTGACCAAGCCCCATAAGCCTGTTGCAACACAGGTAACAGACGTTGCGCCCCCAATGCCAGAGCACCTAACACTGGAATGGCTTTAGCTACACCATCCTCTTGTTGAGCAAGTGAATAGGCCAATAAGGCGATTAACAACATCCCCAATGCTTCCATACCAAAGCGTGGACTACTACTGATAAATAAATTATTGCCTTGGGCGCGACGTAGCGGTAAATCGGCATTGCGATAAACTTGGCAATAAGTCGCCTGATTACCATCAATCAGCACATCACGAATCCCCCCTAAACCCTCCTGTAGCGATTTAATCACTTGCGTTGATTCATGCGCAATACGCTGACTGCCTGCTAATAAACGTTTACGAGTTAGGCGAATAATGAGCGCATATATCAAGCCGAACCCCCCAAATGCGACCAGTGCAATTACGGGATTCACTGCTAGCAATGCAACCAGTATCACAACCAACATAATACTGGAGCTAACTAAAGTTAGTATGGGAACAATTGTGTTATAGATAACCTGATTAGATTTAGTTGAGATTCCGTTAATGATTTCACTGCTATTACGCGCACAATGTATTGCATAAGGCTGATAGAGGGTGCGGCGATAAATGCTGATGCTCAAATCAGCACCTGTCGCAAAAGACAAACGAGTACTCACCCACAGCAGTAACAAGCGCATGGTTCCAGCAACAATCGCAGCCACTCCAAAAGCAATAGTCAACGGTAACAATAGCTGCTCTGGTTCGCTCAACCCCAATGCCTGAATAAGGGGCTGGGCGGCTGCATGTTCAAACACCCGTTCCGGTGCAGTCAAAACTCCAAGAAACGGCAAAACAGCACCAATACTCACGATTTCTGCAAAAGAGGCTAGCACCATCAGTACGAGCAATAAGCCAAATTGGCGGCGACGACGAGGGCTAATGTGTTGCCATAAACGAGCAATTAATTTCTTCAGTGATAAATTTTTTTGTTGATTAATCATTAGATGCTGCAAAATTTCATTATCTGTGAGTGTTTGAAGTTTATTTTTCTAAACTCTTTATGTGCAACAAGTAAAACAATGATGTCAGCTTTATCTTTAATATTTTCTAGATCATCTAATTGTATAGAGTTAGTGTAAATATTAATGTCAGGGATATGTATTGATATTGGAATGTTAGGTTCAACTACAATAATGTTTAATTTTTCCTGACTTAATTTTTGCACTATATGCAATGCAGGTGATTCCCGTAAATCATCAATATCTGGCTTGAATGTCAAGCCAAGGCAAGCAATCACAGGCTTCCTGCCATGATCACGCTCAAAAGTCAGTGCCGCATTTTTAATTTTCTCAATAACCCACTCAGTCTTATAGTTATTCACTTCTCGCGCAGTACGAATGAGAGGGGATTCATCCGGTGTCTTACTAACAATAAACCAAGGATCAACCGCAATACAATGCCCACCAACCCCAGGTCCCGGTTGCAAAATATTTACCCGTGGATGCCGATTTGCCAGCTTAATCAACTCCCAAACATTAATGTCCAGCTCGTCACAAATGATAGAAAGCTCATTAGCAAACGCAATATTCACATCACGAAAGCTATTTTCTGTCAGCTTACACATTTCTGCTGTGCGTGCCGTAGTCGGGATGCACTCACCTTTCACAAACGTTTGATACAACTCAATAGCCCGCTCAGAGCAATGTGGTGTTATACCGCCGATAACACGGTCATTATTCACCAACTCCTGCATAATCTTACCCGGCAACACCCGCTCAGGGCAGTAGGCGAGATTAATGTTTAATACAGGGTTTTGAACATTAAACGGGGGAGGAACAAGATCAGGGCGTTCCTCAGACAGCCATTGGGCGACATCCTCAGTAGTACCAACCGGGGAAGTAGACTCCAGTATTACTAAATCACCCTGTTTTAACACCGGGGCAATAGAGCGTACTGCCGCTTCTACATAACTCACATCCGGCTCATGATCACCCTTAAACGGCGTTGGCACAGCAATCAAAAACGCATCCGCTGCTTCTGGTACAGTCGTCGCCCGCAAATGTCCGGTAGCCACCGCAGTTTTCACCACATCGTCCAAATCAGGCTCAACAATATGAATCTTACCCTGATTAATCGTATCAACCGCTGCTTGGTTAATATCAACCCCAATCACTTTTTTACCAGCAGAAGCAAAAGCCGCCGCCGTAGGCAGACCGATATAGCCCATGCCGATAGTGGAAATGGTTTCAAAAGCCATAATCTATTCCTAAATCTGATTAATTCTTATCGAGTAGTGTCAGCACAATGCGTTGGCAGGCTTTGCCATCACCATACGGATTGTGTGCAAAGCCCATTGCTTCATAAGCGTGACGATCATCCAGCAAATGTCTGGCTTCCTGTACAATTTTGTCAGTATCCGTCCCCACCAGTTTTACCGTACCTGCCTGCACCGCCTCAGGGCGTTCGGTAGTATCACGCATCACCAACACAGGTTTGCCCAGTGAAGGCGCTTCCTCCTGAATCCCGCCAGAATCGGTCAAAATCAAGTAAGCACGGTTCATCAGATACACAAAAGGCAGGTAGTCCAGCGGGTCAATCAAATGAATATTGCTGTTGTGGCTCAATAGCCGATTCACCGGCTCACGCACGTTCGGGTTTAGGTGTACCGGGTACACAATTTCTAAATCATCCCGCTGGGCAAGCTGTGCCAGTGCCTGACAAATACGCTCAAACCCACCCCCAAAACTTTCCCGTCGATGCCCTGTCACCAACAACAATTTTTTCGCCGGATTCAAAAAGCGGAACTGACTCGCCAATTGGTCTTCCAACACAGCATCTTGCTGAATCCGCTGGATAACCTCCAACAGCGCATCAATAACCGTATTGCCAGTCACCACAATGTGTTCAGCCACAACATTCTCTTTCTTCAGATTTTCCGCCGCCAATGCCGTTGGTGCAAAGTGCAGATAGGTAATTGCGCCCGTCAACTTGCGATTGATCTCTTCCGGCCAAGGCGAGTAAATATTGCCAGTGCGTAGCCCAGCCTCCACATGCCCCACCGGAATTTGCTGATAATACGCCGCCAAACTGGCAGCAAATGTGGTGGTGGTGTCGCCATGCACCAGAATCCGGTCTGGCTGAAAGGCTTTCAAAACCTCACGCAATTCGGTAAGTACCCGACACGTAATATCCGTTAAATCTTGCCCTGGTTGCATGATGTTCAGATCGTACTCCGGCACGATTCCGAAGAGTTCCAGCACCTGATCCAGCATTTGGCGGTGTTGTGCGGTAACACACACTCGTGCATCAAAAGCGGGGTTGGCTTGTAGGGCTTTTACCAAAGGAGCCATTTTGATGGCTTCCGGGCGTGTGCCGAAGACGATGAGGATTTTTTTCATAGTGTGTTGTTTGTTCTTGAGTGCTTCAGTTCAATGTTGTGCCAACAGCATGGCGTTGGAAAGGCCGATCTGCTTTCATGGTCAGTTGGTAGATACCCACCACCCGTGGATTACGCCGAATAATGTCATCCGCAATGAAATCCTTACGGGTACGGTTGGCGGCCACAATCGCATTGATCAAGTTCTGCGGCACTTCGCTGTAGTTCGCCAGCAGTTGCTTGGTATCCTTTGGCAGGCAATAACCCCCATAGCCAAACGACGGATTGTTGTAATGGTTGCCAATGCGCGGGTCGAGGCACACCCCATCAATAATCTGCCGCGTATCCAGTTCATTAAAATAAGCCACCCGCATCGCCAGATAAGTATTGGCAAACAGCTTGATCGCCTCCGCCTCGGTCGAATCGGTAAATAGGGTAGGGATGTCCTGCTTGATCGCCCCTTGCTGCAACAGCTCAGCAAAGGTCGCCGCCCGCTGGGAACGTTCCCCCACCACAATCCGTGAAGGGTGCAGGTTGTCATACAACGCCTTGCCTTCGCGCAAAAACTCTGGTGAGAACAAAATATTGTCGCTGCCAGTCTCTTGCCGCAACCGTGCTGTATACCCCACTGGCACAGTCGACTTGATCACCATCACCGCATCTGGGTTAACTGCCATCACATCACGTACCACCGCTTCCACCGAACGGGTGTTGAAGGTATTGGTTTGCGTGTCGTAATCGGTCGGCGTGGCAATAATCACAAACGCCGCACCCCGGTAGGCATCTTCCTTATCCAGCGTAGCGCGGAACTGCAAATCCTGGCGTTGCAGAAAAGCCTCGATCTCGGTATCCGCGATGGGTGACTGCCCGGCATTCAGTTGTGCGATTTTCTCCGGCACGATGTCCAGCGCCACCACTTCATGGTGTTGCGCCAACAGCATAGCGTTGGAAAGACCGACGTAGCCGGTTCCGGCGATGGCAATTTTCATAAGTTATGGGTTTTTAGTCGTTATTTTTGGAGAGGGCGTATGCAATACGCCCTCTTCATGGCGGTTCAGATACAGGGAAGTCTACTTATTCTCAGCGAGAAACATCCATCCCCACTTCTTTACGTACCCGGCGGTAAATGTGTTCCACCGGCACATCCAGTTCGACCGATTCTAACCGGAACGTCTCCCCTGCACGGTAGGCTTCCCGCTCCCATGACGTGCGTCGCCGGAATAGTCGTACTAACGGCACGTCCTGTGACACCACCACATATTCCAACAAGGTGGGAATACTGGTGTAGTTATCGAACTTTTCCTTCAAATCGGTACGTTCTGTGCTATCGGACAGCACCTCGACAATGAGGATGGGGTTAGTGCGTACATACAGGTCATCCGTATTGTCACCGCAAGCCGCCATAATGTCGGGGTAATAGCTGAACTTTTGCCCCTTGTTACGGATAACCACTTTCATGTCTGATTGCCACACCCGGCAACCGTCCCGCAGATGGGTTTCGATTAAGGCATTGAATGAGCTGGCGATGGTGTTGTGTGTTTCGCTTGCTCCTGCCATCGCATAAATCAAGCCATCCACATACTCGCTGCGGATGTCCACGTCGCGCTCACCCGCCAGATAATCCTCAAGCGGTGTGAGGTCATATTTGATTGCGTGTGCCATGTGTGTGCTTACCTTGTGATGCCTGTCATTCGTTAAGGTTAGCAGGGCAGTGGTAGGGCTGCAAATACGGTTATCCCAGAAAGCTGTAAAGGTCGTCAACTTGCATCTCAAGGTTAATAGACTCCAGCAGGAAACGTTGTTGCCTGGTGTAGAGTTCCATGTGCCATTCGGTGCGTTTGCGATAAATCTCGACCACAGGGGTATCTTGTGAACACAATACATACTCTTGCAAAGCGGGAATCAGGCGATAACCAGCGAGCTTTTCCGTGCGGTCTTTACGGGCTGTGCTACTGGATAACACTTCCACAATCAAGCACGGCGCAGTATTGAAATGGTTCGCTGTTTCTTCCTCACACGTTACCTGCACATCAGGGTAGTAGTAGCGGGTATCATTCAGCGTCTGGATGCCCACCTTCATGTCGGACTGAAAGACTTGGCAAGGGCTACCCTTCAGGTGCAGCCCCAAACTTAGGAAAAAATTACCGGCTACCAGATTATGCCCCCGGCTTGCACCTGCCATTAGATAGGTTTGCCCGTTGACATACTCATATTTGAGGCCATCGGGACGGTCATTTTCACCGAGCAAATAGTCTTCTGGAGAAAGATAGGTGGGTTTTGTTAACGCACTCATGGTATAGGCTTCCGTGGTTTAACAGACCTTGAGCCTAGCAGCACTGGTTTACAACCGCAAATCTGGGGCGATCTTCAATCGCTTCCACATTGCGGAGCACCGGCTCATACACCACCACAAGGAGAGATTGGGTGTGGCTATTTATTTTGGCTTGGCGTTAAGCACGCTACCGCCCTACCTTGTCATTAATCAGTATCGAGTCAGTGAAAGATGTAAGCCCACATCGAGAACGCTACCGCCCTGCCTTGTCATGGTCGGCATCAGTAAGCAGTGTCAATTCAGATGTGGTGTAGCTTAATACAGTGTTGAATGCTTGCCTGTGACGGGGGTCACATTGCCTAGGCAATAGTACAGACACGCTATCGTTCTACCTTGCTATCAGCATATCTAAAAAATTTAGCTTGTTTCATGAAATAAAAAAATCACAAAAACAAACGAATTTTTTTTAAAAAATCTTGCTGGGTAAGTAGAGTAAGCATACCACGCGAACAAAATTTGTCCATAGCTCAAGTTGAAAACCTGTGAAATTATAAATATGGAGTGGATATATTTTGACATTGTTAGATGTGAGATGGATCACATACTTGTAATTAATAAAAATTATAGACTATAACGCTTAATTTTATTTTTGCGCGTCAAACCGTGAAGTATGTGTCTCGACGACAATCAGGGGTGTCAATTTCATGCAAAGTGGAAACAGAACGGGATTTCCTCACCGTTTCTTACAAAGTATTGTGGCTATTGTCCTATTGATGGCCTTGTTGGGGGGATGGGCTTCTGCAAGCGCTGCCCCTTCCATGACAAGTCCAGCTTCTGGCAGTGTTCTGTCGGGTTCTTCAGTGAATTTTTCTTGGGCAGCAAACGGTGTAGCGGTAACACAATGGTGGTTATCGGTGGGCAAGACCGTGGGCGGCACGGACTACCTCAGCCAAGATCAGGGGAGCGCCACCAGCAAGACCCTCAGTGGCCTGCCGGTGGACGGTCGCACGGTGTATGTGCGTTTGTGGTACAAGCTGGGGGGTATTTGGGTATCCCTAGACTACACCTACAAGGCCGCCAGCAGTAGCGGCGGGGGCACTGGTACAGGAGGGGGCAGCACGACTCCGGCGCTGTCCAGCCCGACATTGGGCAGCGTGCTTTCAGGCGCATCCGTTGATTTTTCTTGGTCGGCAAACGGTGTAGCGGTAACACAATGGTGGTTATCGGTGGGCAAGACCGTGGGCGGCACGGACTACCTCAGCCAAGATCAGGGGAGTGCCACCAGTAAGACGGTCAGTGGTCTACCGGTAGACGGTAGTACGGTGTATGTGCGTTTGTGGTACAAGCTGGGGGGTATTTGGGTGTCCCTAGACTACACCTACAAGGCCGCCAGCAGTAGCGGCGGTGGTAGTAGCAGCGGGGGTTCTACAGGGGGCAGCACGACTCCGGCGCTGTCCAGCCCGACATTGGGCAGCGTGCTTTCAGGCGCATCCGTTGATTTTTCTTGGTCGGCAAACGGTGTAGCGGTAACACAATGGTGGTTATCGGTGGGCAAGACCGTGGGCGGCACGGACTACCTCAGCCAAGATCAGGGGAGTGCCACCAGTAAGACGGTCAGTGGTCTACCGGTGGACGGTAGCACGGTGTATGTGCGTTTGTGGTACAAGCTGGGGGGTATTTGGGTATCCCTAGACTACACCTACAAGGCCGCCAGCAGTAGCGGTGGCGGTGGCAGCGGCGGGGGTTCTACAGGGGGCAGCACGACTCCGGCGCTGTCCAGCCCGACATTGGGCAGCGTGCTTTCAGGCGCATCCGTTGATTTTTCTTGGTCGGCAAACGGTGTAGCGGTAACACAATGGTGGTTATCGGTGGGCAAGACCGTGGGCGGCACGGACTACCTCAGCCAAGATCAGGGGAGTGCCACCAGCAAGACCGTCAGTGGTCTACCGGTGGACGGTAGCACAGTGTATGTGCGTCTGTGGTACAAACTGGGAGGCATCTGGGTGTCTCTAGACTACACCTACACGGCATCCAAGGAAGTGGCAAGCAAACTTATTACAGACCCATTCCTGCTGAAGTGTTTCGGCGGTAGTGTGCCCAGTGATGTTGCCCTAAAAACCTTGAGCACCTTTACCTGCGATGGCGTTGACCTTTCCACTGCCAACCTGTCGCAACTGATGCAACTGACCAACCTGCGTACCTTAGACTTGTCCCACACCAAGCTGACGGAGATCAGCGGGCTTGCCGGGTTGACCCGGTTGACCAGTCTGAACCTGCAATTCAATGCCATCACCAGCATCAGTGCCTTGTCTGACATGACACAACTGCAATACCTGAACCTCGGCTTTAATGAGATTACCGACATCTCGGCGCTGGTTAGCCTGAACAGCTTGCAGGAACTGTATCTGGATGCGAACACGATCAGCACCATTAGCACGCTATCGGGCAAAACCACGCTGACCAAATTGTATCTGGATGATAACCAGCTCAGCAGCATCAACGCCTTGTCCGGCCTGACCAACCTGACGCATCTCGGCTTGGGTTACAACCAGCTTGGTTCGGTCAATGCCTTGTCCGGTTTGAGCAAACTTCAGGTGTTGGTACTGGATGCCAATAATCTAAGTAACATCAGCTCACTTGCCCGCTTGACTGCTTTGCAGCGACTCTATCTGCGCGGCAACCTGTTGACGGATGTGACGTCGCTGTCTGGCTTGACTGGCCTGCAAATACTGGAACTGGGTTTCAACCAGCTTGCCAATGCCGCTCCACTGAGTCAGTTGACTAACCTGACCCAACTAGGGCTGGATTTTAACGCGTTTACCAATGTCAGTGCGCTCTCGGGGATGACCCAGTTGAAGAGCCTGGATCTGGAACACAACCTGCTAGTCACGACTAACGGGATCCCTAATCTGAGTGCTCTGAATGGCTTGCTGCGGCTGGGAAACAATCTTCTGTTGGATGAGGACATTAGTTCACTGGCTGGCATGACCAACAGCTACAGTTTGCATCTGGAAGACAATTGTCTGGCGAGCATTTCACTGCCCAGCCAGATCAAGGTCTACGGTGAAGACTGGCAGTTCCCGGCCTCTGTTTGTGGGGGTACTGCGCCGGTTGCCATTGGTAAAACCTCAGAAATCTACAAAAATACGGCCACCATTATCCAGTTGGATGCCATCGACCCGAATAATGATGCACTGAGCTTTAAACTGGAAAGCCTTTCGGTGTCTGGGGGGGTGCTGAAGACAATGGATGGTAGCCTTGCAACCGTTGGCAATCTGTCGGGTAATGAGGTGCAGTTTGTGCCGAATATCGGTTATCTGGGCAGCGCTGGCAGCTTCCGTTTCTCGGCGACCGACAGTCACAGTGAGAAGTCGCAAGTGGTGACGGTGCAAATCAGGGTCATTGACCCCATGCTGGCCGATTGTTTTGGGGCCTATATCCCCAGTGATGCAGACTTGCAGGCGATGACTTCGCTGAATAGTTGTAGTAGCAAGAACCTGACAGACATCAGCGCATTACCGTTCTATTTCCCTAAGCTGCAAAGTTTGTTCCTAGGCGGGAATGCGATTACGGATTACACGCCGTTGCAGAACTTGCCGAATCTGACGGGTTTATCCCTGGAGGGGAATAACCTGGATATGAATGCGCTGGAGGTGTTGTCCGGTTTGCATAACATGCAGGTATTGGAACTGGATAAATGCCAATTGGACAATGCCGATGTAGCCAGACTGTCCAGTTTGACAAAACTGTATCATCTGGTGTTGAGTGACAATCAAATGACTGACATCAGTGCCTTGTCCGGTCTGACAGGCTTGGTCGTCTTGAAGTTGGATAAGAATGCTATTAGCGACCTGACGCCTTTATCTGGCATGTATCGTTTAAGTAATTTGAGCCTGAGTAGCAACAGGATTGCGGAGAAGCAAGCTAGCAATTTGACTATTCTGTCGGGTAAAACCACCCTGAGCTATCTCGAAATAGATGATAACGCTCTGTCAAATGCCAGTGCATTGGTTTCCTTGGCCAATGTGAAGACCTTGGCACTCAGAAATAACCGTTTATTGACGGCTGATGCCCTGAAATCCATGAGCCAATCGTTGGCCTTGTATGTCGCCGGTAACTGTTTATCCGGCACTGCCTTGTCGGGGTGGCCCACCAACATTACGCTTGATACGGCTGGTGCGCAGCGGTCGGCGGTCAATGGGGTTTGCCCGGCCTATACGCCTTAACTGGACGAGGGTGGAGAGCTTGTGTAATCTGGCTGCTCCACCTTCCAGTCAGGATATAAGCACTTGTTAACCTACCTGCTGCGGCGTCTGTTGTTGATGATCCCCACTTTGTTGGGGATTACTATTGTCGTGTTCACTGTCATGGCACTGGCTCCCGGTGGCTTGACGGCGCAATCGTTGGTCGGTGGCGCGAACATGAAACCCGCCGAAAAGCAGGCGCTGACGGCTTATTACAACAAGCGTTATGGCCTCGATCAACCCGCGCCACTCCAATATTTACGCTGGCTCAACAACGTTTCCCCCGTCGGCCTTACGCAGGATGACGCAGGTAAATACACCGGCTTTTCCTTCACCAAGGGCATGGATTTGGGCGATAGCCTGATGTATGGGCGGCCTGTCAGCGAAATCCTTGCCGAACGCATTCCCATCACTTTATTACTTAATCTGGTCACGTTGCCACTGATTTACGTGATTGCGATTGTGGTCGGTGTGAAGGCGGCGACGGATCGGGGGGGGCGTTTCGATACGATTTCGAGTGTGTCGATGCTGGCGCTGTGGTCGATTCCTACCATGTTGGCGGGGGTGTTGCTGCTGGGTTTCTTTGCCAATACCCAGTATTGGCAATGGTTTCCGACGGCGGGGATTAGCAGCCGCGAGGCGCAGGATATGCCCTTCCTGCCACATATGCTGGCGGGGGCATGGGTTCCCGGCTACTTGCTTGACCGGGTGTGGCATTTGGTATTGCCGGTGATTTGCCTGTCTTACGCTGGGTTTGCGGGCTTGGCGAAGTTGACGCGTACTTCGGTGCTGGAAAACCTGCAAGCCGATTATGCGCGTACTGCCCGTGCCAAAGGCTTGGCGGAAGAGGATGTGTTGTGGAAACACGTGTTCCGTAACAGCTTGTTGCCACTGATTACCGTGTCTGCTGGATTGCTACCCAGCTTGTTGGCAGGTTCACTCATTGTGGAAAACATTTTCAGTATTAATGGCATGGGGCAATTGGCAGTGGAGGCGGTGAAAGGCCGTGACCGTGAGCTAGTGCTGTCGATTACCTGGATCAGCGGTTTTTTGACCCTGATTGGTTATCTGATTGCGGATTTCTGTTACACGCTGGTAGACCCAAGGGTGACGTATGACTGATATGACGGCACACACAGTCAGCCGCGAAACGTTTTTCCGGCGTGTCTGGCGAGCCATTTGGCCGCGTATTGGGGTGAAACTTGGCTTCGCGTGGGTGGGGCTGCTGGTCTTCATGGGAGTGTTCGCGCCGTTTTTAGCCAATTCGATGCCATTACTGATGAGTAAGGGCGGGCACATTTCTGCGCCTGTGTTGGAATACCTGACGGTCGAAGATGTGTTCGTATTGGCGGTGTTTGCCTTGGTTGTGGTGCTGGCATGGCTGCGCTTGAGTGGGGGTAAACGGGTGTTGCTGTTTCTGGCAGGAACGCTCGTTGCTGCCGTCTTGGCGAATCTGCTGGTGAAGCCACCGGCGGTGAAAATTTACGATGATTTTCGTGCTCCAGCGTATACCGAGGCGGATTGGCGCATGATGCCACCCGTGCCGTATGCGCCGACCGATTACCTGCGTGATTACCCGGAACACGGGCTGGAGCAGCCGCTCAAGGCTACGGATGGGCGCTTTCACCTGATGGGTACGGAGGAAAATGGTGCGGATGTGTTTAGCCGCATGATTCATGCTTCGCGTATTGCGCTGAGCATTGGGTTGATTGCGACCAGTATTTCCATGGTGATCGGCGTAGTGCTGGGCGGGCTGATGGGGTATTTTTCCGGCGTGGTGGATATGATCGGGATGCGCTTAGTGGAAATTTTCGAGGCGATCCCGACGCTGTTTTTGCTGCTGACCTTCGTGGCGTTTTTCGGGCGCAGTTTGTACATGATGATGATCATTATCGGTGTCACCAGTTGGTCGGGGTATGCGCGGTATATTCGGGCGGAATTCCTCAAGTTGCGTAAGCAGGAGTTTGTGCAGGCGGCGGTAGCCAGTGGCTTGCCGTTGTCGTCGATTTTGTTCCGTCACATGCTGCCGAATGGGGTTGCGCCTTTGCTGGTGGCGGCGAGTTTCGGGGTGGCTTCGGCGATTTTGGCGGAAGCGACGCTGAGTTTCCTCGGCCTCGGTCTGGTGGGTGAGCCGTCGTGGGGGCAAATGCTGGATCAGGCGGTGAAATCGTCCACTTTCAACTGGTGGATGGCGGCATTCCCCGGCGGTGCGATTTTCTTCACGGTGTTTGCCTATAACCTGATCGGCGAAGCCTTCCGGGATGCGATTGACCCGAAGTTGTCACGCAATGCGGGGGTAGGCTCATGAGTCAGCCATTGCTGGAAGTCAGGAACCTGCGCACTTACTTGAACAGTGGCGGGCGTACCGTGAAAGCGGTCGATGATGTCAGTTTCAGTATTCCCAAGGGTGAAACCTTTTGTCTGGTGGGCGAATCGGGCAGTGGCAAGTCGATTTCGGCGCTATCCGTGATCCGCTTGTTGCCGCAGGGCATTGCCTCGCATCCGGGCGGTGAAATCCTGTTTAACGGGCAAGATATACTCAAACTGCCGGAAGATGCATTGCGCGGCATTCGTGGTTCGCAAATAGCGATGATCTTTCAGGAGCCGATGACCTCGCTGAATCCGGTATTTTCGGTGGGGGAACAGATTACCGAAGCCCTGCAATTGCACCACCCGACCATGAGCGATGAAGAGGCGCTGGAACGGGCATTATTGGCGTTGGAACAGGTGCAAATCCCCAAGGCGCGGGAACGTTTCCACGATTACCCGCACCAGTTATCGGGTGGGCAACGGCAGCGGGTAATGATTGCGATGGCGCTGGCTTGTGAGCCGGAATTGCTGATTGCTGACGAGCCAACCACGGCGCTGGATGTGACGGTACAGGCTGAAATCCTGCGTTTGCTGCGTCAATTGCAGGACGATACTGGCATGAGCACGCTGTTCATTACCCACGATTTTGGGGTAGTGGCGCAAATGGCGCAACAGGTTGGGGTGATGCAGCAGGGTAAGCTGGTGGAGGTGGGCAGTACCACGCAGGTGTTGCGGCATCCGCAACATGCTTATACGCAGCAATTGCTGGCGGCAGTGCCGGAGAATTTGGTGAGAGAGAGGAAAATCCCCCCCAGCCCCCCTTTTGCAAAGGGGGGAAAAGAGAGTCTCCTTTCTATTCGTAATCTCAACGTTTGGTTTCCCATCAAAAAAGGTCTGCTCCGCCGCACGGTCGATCATGTGAGGGCGGTGGATGATGTGTCGCTGGATATTCCGAAAGGCCAGATCGTGGCATTGGTGGGGGAGTCCGGTTGTGGCAAGACCACGTTGGGGCGAGCTATTTTGCAACTGGAAAAGCCAACGTCTGGCAGTATTCAGTTACACGGGCAGGAGCTGACCGGCTTATCGGCGCGGGAATTGCGCCCATTGCGTCCGAAAATGCAGATTGCTTTTCAGGACCCGCAATCGTCGCTTAACCCGCGTTTGCTGGTGGAAACCACTCTGACCGAGCCGCTCAAGGCACACGGTATTGGCGTAAATCAGGAAGAGCGCATCGAACGTGCTGCGCAGATTCTGGACGATATGCAGCTTCCACGGGATGCGCTGTGGCGTTACCCGCACGAATTTTCCGGTGGGCAACGCCAGCGTATCGGTTTGGCACGCGCTTTGGTGTTAAACCCCGAATTCATCGTTTGCGATGAAATCACCAGTGCGCTAGATGTGTCGGTACAGGCCGAAATCTTGCAATTACTGCTGAAAATTCGTGACGAACACAACCTGACGCTATTATTTATCACGCACAATATCGGGGTGGTGGAATACCTCAGCGACCAAACGATGGTGATGTACAAAGGCAAAATCGTGGAACGAGGGGCTACCGCTGAGGTATGCGGTAATCCGCAAGAAGATTACACGCAGAAGTTGCTGTCAGCCGTGCCACGTTTGCTCATTTGATCAGGAATTAATCCTTCTTCCAGAATTTTTTACCGCAATCCTGACACCAGAATTTGTGCTGGCGGGTGAGCAGTTTTTCATACCAGGTTCGTCGTACTGCCATTACATAGGCGCTGCGGCAGGCAGGACAGCCCATGCGGCTTTTTTTCAGCCAATCGAACTGATGGACGCTGGAAAATGGACGCGGCGGCGACGTTACGACCAACGCTTTGGATGTACTTAACATAGCAAAAGCCCTTGACACTCGGGAAACCAATAATCTAATACAAGCCAGTGCAAAAATCAATCTACTTGATACTGGGGTATTTGCTTTATAATTAATCAGTTAAAGGTCAATTGATGGCATCGTCGCTTTGCCAGAGGTAGCGCCCCACCGCTAGCCATGAGCCAATGACCCCCAGAAGACTGCTGGCGAACAGGATTTTCAGGGTCATGAGCACATCAATACCGCTGAGTATGAAAGTGCTGCCATAAAGGCTGGCGAGTTTGGTGACCGGCGCAATCAGGAATAACAGCGCGATATGCACGATCACCAGGCTCAATACTCCCCCAAATAACCCCAGCCAGATGCCGTTATAAATGAAGGGGCGGCGGATGTAGGCATTGGTTGCCCCAATCAATTGGGTGACGCGGATTTCTTCCTTACGGTTTTCGATGTCGAGGCGGATGGTATTGCCGACCACCAGCAGCACCGTCATCCCCAGCAAGATAGAAACGACCAGCACGATGCGTTCCGCAATCCGCAGGATACCGCGTAGGCGTTGTACCCATTCCACGTCGATTTGTACGTCATCGACTTCGGGGTAGGTTCTGAGTTTTTTGGTGAGGCCATCCGCATCCATATCCAGATTACCGAGCAGGCTAAGGCGTGGGGTGAGGATCAACACATGGGGCAGGGGGTTTTCATCCAGCGTTTCCAGTGTTTGCGCAAAGCCGGTAATTTTGCGGAAATCAGCCAGCGCTTCCTCGCGGGTCACGACGCGCACATTGTCTATTTCGGGCAATTCGGAGAGCAATTCCGCGCGGTCTTTGGCCTGCTGTTCGGAAACAGATTGTTTCAGGAACAGGGTGACAGTGGGGACTTCACGCTTGTCAGCCGTCAAGGTCTGCATATTTTTTAGCAGCAAGTGCAAGCTGGTGGGCAGGGAGAGCGCAATCGCAATCGCCGCCAAGGTGATCCAAGTCGACACCGGGTTGAACCACAGGCGTTCCATGCTGAACTTGATGGCACCAGACTGTTGGTTCCACCAAGCGTTAAAAGGGGTGGCATAAAAGGATGCGTTGCGCTTGGGAGCCGCTTTTTTGTTTGCAGGGTTCGCCATTAGTCTACCTTTTGGAGCACGATGGTGCGTTTTTTCATGCGTTCTACCAGGGCGTGGTCGTGGCTGGCAATCATGACCGTGGCACCGAGTTCGTTGAATTGTGCGAAGGTAAACATGATGTCTTGTGCCAGTTCTGGGTCAAGGTTGCCGGTGGGTTCGTCCGCCAGAATAATGGTGGGTTTATTGACCATCGCCCGTGCAATGCCCACCCGCTGTTTTTCCCCGGCGGACAGCATCAGCGGGAAGGTGCTTTCGCGGCCTGTCAGCCCGACCTTATCCAGCGCGGCTTGTACGCGGCGGCGGGTTTCGCTTTGCCCCATTCCGGCGATGCGCAAGGGCAGGGCGATATTGTCGAATACCGTGCGGTCATACAGCAGGTGCGGGTCCTGAAAGATGAAGCCAATGCGGCGGCGGTAATTGGGGATTTGGCTTCTGCCCAGCTTGCTCAGGGAACGCCCACCAATCAAAACATCGCCTTTGGTGGGGCGTTCCAGCATGGCTACCAGTTTCAGCAAGGTGCTTTTACCAGCGCCGGAATGCCCGGTGATGAACACCATTTCACCAGCTTCCAGCGTCAGGTTGATATTGTAAAGGGCTAGTTGCCCTGTTGGGTATTTTTTACTGACTTGCTTGAATTCAATCATGTAGTGTTAACTATTCCCGGTAAGCAGGGCGCTGGTGAATTCATAGGCATCGAATTCCTGAAGGTCATCAATGCTTTCACCCACGCCGATAAAGCGTACCGGGACTTTAAGTTGTTGGGCAATAGCGAGCAGGATGCCACCTTTGGCAGTCCCGTCGAGTTTGGTGACGGTAATACCCGTCAGCCCTAATGCTTCGTTGAATTGTTTGGCTTGTACCAAAGCATTCTGGCCGATACTGGCGTCCACGATCAGCATGATTTCATGCGGGGCGGAACCGTCCAGTTTTTGGATGACGCGCTTCACTTTTTTCAGCTCATCCATCAAATTGGTTTGCGTGTGCAAGCGCCCGGCGGTATCCGCCAGCAGCACGTCGATTTTGCGGGCTTTGGCCGCTTGCACCGCATCGAAGATCACCGAAGCCGAATCAGCCCCGCTGCCTTGGGCAATCACCGGGATATGGTTGCGTTCGCCCCAGATGGTGAGCTGTTCCACGGCTGCGGCGCGGAAGGTGTCGCCTGCGGCTAGCATCACCGATTTGCCGTCTTGCTGGAATTTTTTCGCAAGCTTGCCAATGGTGGTGGTTTTACCCGCACCATTAATGCCGACCATCAGTAGCACAAACGGTTTGTGGCTGCTGTCGATTTTCAGCGGTTGTGCAGCCGAGCGCAGGATGTCGTGTACCTTATTGTACAGAGCCTGCATCATGGCATCCATATCTGCCAGTTCGGCGCGGTTGACCCGGCTGGTGAGGTCGTCCATGATTTCGCGGGTGGCCTCTATGCCGACATCTGCCATCAATAAACGGGTTTCCAATTCCTCCAGCACATCGTCGTCAATTTGCTTTTTGCCCATAACCAGCGTATCCATACCCATGATCAGGGCATTACTGGTTTTGGAGAGGCCGCGTTTCAGACGCGCGAACAAACCTTCCGCCGGAGCGGCTGGTGATTCTTGAGGCACCGCAGGGGTGTTTTCAGGCAATTCCTGGTTTTTTTTCTTTCCGAATCCAAACATCGTACAATGACCGCCCAGCTTTTTACTATCGTCAGGTGAAAGAATGCGAAGAATACTACCATTTGCCGGACAAAACCGTAATATCAAAACAATTCTAGCGGTTTCTGTCGTGTTTGCAGGTTTTTTTATGCCACCCGTGCAGGCTATTGAGCGCGTGAAGGTGGAAGTACCGGTACACGAATACAAGCTGGATAACGGTTTGAAGGTGTTGGTGAAACAGGATAAGCGTGCGCCGATTGCCGTGGTGCAGTTGTGGTACAAGGTGGGTTCGAGCTACGAACACGGTGGTCAAACCGGGCTGTCACACGTGGTCGAACACATGATGTTCAAGGGCACGACCAAGTATCCCACGGGCGAATTTAATCGCATCATTGCCGAAAACGGAGCACAAGATAATGCCTTCACTGGGCAGGATTACACCGCTTATTACCAAATAATTGCCGCAGACCGACTGGAAGTGGCCTTTGAACTGGAATCTGACCGGGTGCGCAACCTCACCTTGCCGCCCGCCGAATTCAGAAAAGAAGTCGAGGTAGTAAAGGAAGAGCGTCGCTGGCGTACTGAAGACAAGCCGACGGCGCTGACCCGCGAACAGTTTGAGGCGGTCGCTTTCCTCAACAGCCCTTACCATAACCCGGTGATTGGCTGGATGGCAGATCTGGATGCCATGCAAGTGGAAGACTTGCGGGCATGGTACGAGCGTTGGTACGCGCCCAACAATGCCACGCTGGTAGTGGTCGGCGATGTTGACCCCGCCGCCGTTTACGAATTGGCGAAAAAGTATTACGGCCCACTCAAGCCCACCGAGAATATTCCGAAGCCCAAGCCACAGACCGAAGTGGAGCAAAAAGGCTTGCGCATGATCAAGGTCAAAGCGCCTGCTGAATTGCCGTACATTATGATGGGCTACAAAGTCCCCGGCATGATCAATGCCAAGCAAAAGTGGGAGCCGTATGCACTGGAAATGCTTGCAGGTATTTTAGACGGTGGCAACAGTTCACGTTTATCCAAAGAGCTGATCCGGGGTAAGGAAATCGCCTCCAGCGCCAGTGCGTGGTACAGCGGTTCCGGGCGCTTGCCAGATTTGTTTAGCCTGAGCGGAATGCCGACCAAGGGCGAAAAGCTGGAAACGGTCAAAACGGCCTTGCTGGAACAAGTCGAAAAACTCCGCAACGAGCCGGTGTCGGCGGAAGAATTGGATCGCGTTAAGGCACAAGTGATTGCCAGTGAAATCTACGAACGTGATTCCCAACAGAATCAGGCCATAACGCTGGGTTCGCTGGAAACGGTGGGTTTGGGTTATCAACTGTCGGATGAATACGTCGATAATATTTTGGCGATTACGCCCGACCAGATTCAGGCCGTGGCGAAGAAATACCTGATTGAAGATACGCTGACGATTGCGGAACTTGACCCCCAACCCATTGACCCGAACAAGCCGAAAAACGCGCCGAGTTTCGTGAGGTAAACACCATGTTGAAAAAGATATTGTTAGCACCACTGGTGCTGTTGGTGGTGTTTGCACCCTTCGCACACGCCGCCCCTCAAATCGAGCACTGGACAACGGCTAACGGTTTACGGGTGTATTACGTTCCCGCACCTGAGTTGCCGATGATGGATTTGCGGCTGGTGTTTGACGCGGGCAGTGCGCGGGATGGCACAAAGCAAGGTCTGGCAATGCTGGCGAACGATATGTTGAACAAAGGCGCTGCTGGTTTGAGTGAAGACCAGCTTACCGAACAGTTTGAATCGATTGGTGCGGTGTTTTCTTCCAGCGCATCCAAGGATATGGGGGCAGTGGGCTTGCGCACCATTACGCTGGAAAAAGAGCAAAAGACTGCGGTCGATCTGTGGCTGAAGGTTTTGTCCAAACCCGATTTTCCACAAAAAGACTTCGAGCGGGTGCAAAAGCTGACGCTGGTCGGTTTGCAAGCGGAAAAGCAAGACCCGGAAAGTTTGGGGAGTAAAGCCTTCTACAAAGCCTTGTACGGTGATCACCCTTACGGGCAGTCCGAAAATGGTACGGAAGAGAGCATTCAAGCGCTGACAGTCGACGACCTAAAAGCGTTTTACCAACAGTATTATGTCGCTAAAAACGGCTTGCTAGCCATCGTGGGGGCGGTTGACCGTAAGCAGGCGGAAGCCTTGGCGGAACAGGTGTCGGCGGTGTTGCCAGCGGGTGAAGCGGCTGCGCCCATCCCTGAAGTAAAGCCATTGACGGAAGCCAAAACCGTGAAGATTCCTTACCCTTCGGCTCAGTCACACATTTTGGTGGGGCAGATTGGTAACAAGCGTGGGGATGACGATTATTTCACCTTGTATATGGGTAATCAGGTATTGGGGGGCAGCGGTTTTACCTCGCGCCTGATGAAAGAAGTGCGTAATGACCGGGGTTTGAGCTACAGCGTCTACAGTTACTTTGCACCGATGGCGCAATTGGGTGCGTTTGAAATCGGCCTGCAAACCAAGCAGGAACAAACGGCCGAGGCGCTGAAAGTGGTGCGTGATGTGCTGGGCAAGTTCCAGAAAGAAGGCCCCACCGATGAGGAGTTGGAGGCTTCCAAAAAGGATATTACTGGCGGTTTCCCGCTGCGTACTGCGAATAACAGCCAGATTGTGGAATACGTCGGGGTGATCGGCTTTTACAAATTGCCATTGGATTATCTGGATACATTCACCGGCAAAATCAATGCGCTGACCCGCGAGCAGATTGCCGATGCGTTTACACGCCGGGTACAGCCAGACAAAATGGTAACGGTGATCGTGGGTGGCGATGAAAAATAACCTGCTGCGTATCATTGGCGGCGAATGGCGCAGCCGCAAGCTGCGTTTCGCTGATGTACCCGGTTTGCGCCCGACGCCAGACCGGGTACGTGAAACCCTGTTTAACTGGCTGCAACAGCAAGTGCCAGGGGCGCGTTGCCTCGACTTGTTTGCGGGCAGTGGCGCGTTGGGGCTGGAAGCCTTGTCGCGCGGGGCGGCTGAGGTGGTCATGGTGGAAAAACATCCTGCTGCTGCCAAAGCCTTGCGTGACAACATTGCCTTGTTGGGGGCGCAACAGGCCGTGCTGGTGAATGATGATGCCTTCCGTTACCTGCAACGGGAAACGGACGGTTTTGATTTGATTTTCCTTGATCCACCTTTTCGCAAGCATTTTCTGGAACCCGTTCTCGACACCCTGTTTGCTAAAACGCTGCTGAAATCGGGCGGCATGATCTATTTGGAGCAGGAAATGGGTGCTGCTACCGACTTCTCCCGCTTCAATCTAAATGTCCACCGCGAAACCACTGCCGGACAAGTGCAAAGTTTGTTACTTTTTCAGTGATTTTGTTCAGCAAAGATTCAGCTTGTGATCTAATCTTATTGAGTGTGTTGTGTCTTGTTGAAGTGTTGTGGAGGTCTCTCATGTCTGGTGTGTTAGTGCAAGGATGTGCAATTCTGTTAGCGTTTGCCGTGGTCGGTTGTAGTGCTGTTAATGAATCCCCTAAGCCGGTGAGTGTTGCGGGGGTAGTTACACCGATAGCGGTGGTAGCAACGTCAAAGTCGGCGTCAAAGTCGGCGTCAAAGTCGGTGACGTTGTTGGATAGAGTGGTGTGGAACGCGCAAAAGCAGCAGGGGAAAATGTACCGCTGGGGCGGCACCAGCCCAGTTAGCGGATTCGATTGCAGTGGTTTGACGCAATATGCCTTCAGAAATGGGGCGCAGGTGTCGATTCCGCGTACCGCCGCCGAGCAATACGCCGCCGCCGTGAAAGTGCCGAAAGAACAGAGCCAGAAGGGCGATCTGGTGTTTTTCAATACCAGTGGCAAGCGAGTGAGCCATGTGGGGATTTATTTGGGAAACAATAAGTTCGTTCATGCGCCGCGCACCGGGAGAGCTATTGCTACTGATCAATTGAAAGGCTACTGGGCCAATCGGTTGGTTGGGTTTGGACGGATTCCGGGGGCGTGCCGCCCTAGTTATTCTTGAGAGTAGCGCGAATTTTCCAGAGAGGGCATATTGCCAGAGAGAGCGTACAGTGTACGCCCTCTTCGTTGGTTTCCATTTTGCGTTATACTCACGCGCTTTGAAGAAACCCCCGCTGGTACGGAGTCCCATTAGTCCATGTTAGTTTTCTCCAATCTCGGCTTACGGCGCGGTAGCAAGGAATTGCTCGGCGGCGCTACATTAAACATCCACCCCGGCCAGCGGGTCGGTTTGACCGGCGCGAATGGCACGGGCAAATCCAGCCTGTTTTCACTGATTCGGGGCGATCTGTCACCGGATGTGGGCAATTTCAGCATTCCCGCCGGTTGGGTGATTGCGCATGTCAAACAGGAAACCCCCGCCACCGAAGCCACGGCGCTGGATTACGCGTTGGAAGGCGATGCCGAATACGTCAGTCTGAAGGCGCAATTGGAACATGCGGACGGAATGCACATTGGCGATTTGTACGCCAAGCTGGATGCCATTGACGGTTATACCACCGAAAGCCGCGCCGCCACCTTGCTGCACGGGCTGGGTTTCAAGCCGGAAGACATCCGCAACCCGGTTTCCAGCTTTTCCGGCGGTTGGCGGATGCGTCTGAATCTGGTGCAAGCGCTGATGTGCCGTTCCGACCTGTTGCTGCTTGACGAACCCACCAACCACCTTGACCTCGATGCGGTCATCTGGCTGCAAGACTGGCTGAAAGCTTATCGCGGCACGCTGCTGCTGATTTCGCATGACCGCGAATTTCTCGATGCGATTTGCACCCAGATTGCGCACATCGAACAAGGCCGCATCACCCTGTATACCGGCGACTACTCGACCTTCGAGATCACCCGTTCGGAACGGCTGGCGCAACAGCAATCCGCCTATGTGAAACAGCAACTCGAACGGGCGCACATCCAAAGCTATGTCGACCGTTTCCGCGCCCAAGCCACCAAGGCACGCCAAGCGCAAAGCCGCTTGAAAGCGCTGGAACGCATGGAAACCATCGGTCCCGCCCACGTCGATTCCCCGTTCACCTTCAGTTTTAAGACGCCGCACAAGCTGCCCGACCGTCTGCTACACGTCGATAAAGTCAGCATCGGTTACGGCGAAAAGATCATCGTGGCAGGCATCGAACTGCAAATCATGCCGGGGGATCGCATCGGCTTGATCGGCCCCAATGGCGCGGGTAAATCTACCCTGATCAAGTTCATGGCTGGCCTATTGCCTGCCCAAGGCGGCGAAAGCTGGCAGGCGGCCGACATCAAAATCGGCTACTTCGCCCAGCACCAGTTGGAACAACTGAAAATCGACCAGTCGCCGCTGCAACATTTACGCGAACTCGACAAGCAAGCCCGCGAGCAAGATTTACGTAACTACCTCGGCGGCTTCGCCTTCCAAGGCGCACGGGTAGATGAAGCGATTGAGCCATTTTCCGGCGGTGAAAAAGCCCGTCTGGCACTGGCCTTGCTGATTTACCAGAAGCCCAATCTGCTACTGCTCGACGAACCCACCAACCACCTTGACCTCGACATGCGCCTTGCTCTGAGCATGGCCTTGCAGGATTACGTCGGCGCCATGGTTATCGTCTCGCATGACCGCCACATGCTGAAAATGGTGACGGACAAGCTGCTGCTGGTGGAAGGCGGCAAGGCGCAAGAGTTTGACGGCGACCTCGACGATTATTCCGTGTGGCTACAAAAACGTTTCCGTGAGGAAGAGCAAGCCGCAGGGCAGGGTGAGATGCCTGCTCCGGCGGCCTCTCACAGCGCGGCAGGACGTAAAGACCAGCGCCGTGAATCGGCCGAAAAGCGCAAACGCTTCCAGCCACTTAAGCAAAAAGCCGACAAGCTGGAAAAAGAGCTGGAAAAACTGGCGCAGCGCAAAACCGACTTAGAAGCAAAACTCGCCGAGCCAGATATGCACACCGAGGCCAACAAGCAAGTATTGAAGCAGTTGCTGCTGGATCAATTGGCGCTGGAAACGAAAATCAGCACTGCGGAAACCGCATGGATGGCAGCCAGCGAAGAGTACGACACGGCAATGGGAGGGGATTAACTATCCCTCCATTCAGCAATTTCCCTCCCCACTAATCTCTCTAATTTCTCCATATTCGACGAAAAACAGTTCGCACGCTCGGCAGGGTATACCTTGTCGAGCGAACTTCATTTCGCCCCTCCAATACTCATTTTAAATCCAAGTATATGATAATCAATAAAAAATAGGATTGGCACGTCAGTTGCAATATCTCTAATGTGATTGGAAACGTATTTCGTTAGGGAGAAAACATCATGTACACAGCAGAGTTCGAAAATTTTGAATTTGAAGACGAGTTCGAGAATGAATTCGAGGAACCTAGTCTGTCACGCCCGTTTAGCGAGCAGCAGGAAATGGAGTTGGCGGCTGAGTTATTGGAAGTGGGTTCGGATGAGGAGTTAGAGGAATTCCTCGGTAAATTGATTAAGAAAGCGGCTAAGGGTGTCGGCAGTTTTGTGCGTTCCCCAGCCGGTAAAGCGGTCGGTGGTTTTCTGAAAGGGTTGGCTAAAAAAGCATTGCCAGTAGCGGGTGCGGCTTTGGGCAATTTTGTTGTGCCGGGAGTGGGCGGGGCGATTGGCGGCAAATTGGGTTCGGTTGCCAGTTCCCTGTTTGAGCTGGAGATGGAGGGCATGAGCCCAGAAGACATGGAGTTTGAAGTGGCGCGTCGGTTTGTGCGTTTAGCAGGGGCTACCACGACTGCTGCTGCCCGCAATAACAAGCGTGGAACCCCGGATGTGGTGGTGAATCGTGCTATTCAGAATGCTGCCCGCCTGCACGCGCCGGGTTTGCTGCAAAATCGCCAGCCATCACGCAGTGGACGTGCCAGTTCCGGGCGTTGGGTCAGAAGTGGTAATCGCATCATTTTATTGGGTGTTTAAACAATTCAGGCAAAAGGAGAGATGTCATGCACGATATTGATGGAACCCTGTTACGTGGGGTGCAAAGTGAATGGGAAAATGACGGCGAATCAGAATGGGGTGCAGAGAATGAATGGGAAACCCAAGATGAATTCGAGTTTGAAACCGCTGACGAGTTTGAAGCTGAGGCTGATCTGGACCCAGAAGACGCGCTAGCAAGCGAGATGCTGGAGTTGGAAAGCGAAGCGGAAATGGAGCAGTTCTTGGGAGGCTTGATCCGCCGCGCCGCGAAGCGGGCAGTGCCGTTAGCCAAACAAGCAGGACGCTTTTTGTACAAAACCGCCCAGCCGCATTTGAAACAAGCTTGGAAGGGAATTGGGAACGATTTAGTGAACAAAGGTTCCGATGCCGCCCGTGGTTGGGTGGATCAAAGTGCCAGTCGTTTGTTTGGTGAAATGCCGAGTGCTGCCAAAAACCGGGCTGCACTGAATGTTGCCCGCAAAGTGGTACAAGCAGCGCAGACAACCGGGAAACAGATGGCACGCTTACCACCAAGCTCGCCACCGGCTGCGGTCAAAACGATTGTCACCAAGGCTTGTCAGCAGTATTTCCCACCAATGGAGAGGGGAGTATCTGGTAAACGCGGTACGTGGGTACGGCAGGGTAATAAGATCATTCTGTTCGGCCTTTAGGAGGTGTGTGATGTCGGCTGCTCTGAATGCTTACCTGGATCAGGAGGCGAGTGCCTTGCTGAGCCGTCTGGAATCGGTCTTGCCGTTTTCCAGAACCATGCCGATGGTGGCCGCATCATCGCCGAGTCAGGAAATTTTACACACGATTGAAGTGCACATGCGTGAGCAATGTAACCAGCAACGCCAACGCATTTTAGGGTTTCGCCAGTGGCTGCACAGTCCGACGGGTAGGGTGGCTAAGCCGACCGTGGTGCAACGCCAATTCACCGTGGTGAAGTTACGTTTCAATGCGGTACTGGATCAGTTGGACATCTTTGCGGATGTACTGACCCAGCGCGGTGAGTATGAGCACGGCGTGTGGATGTCGGCGTTGGATTATGCTGCGCAGGATGCTTTACGCAAGCCGGGGGGGGATTACGAGCCATTGCCGATGATCTGTTATTTGGAACGTGGGCATGGTGCGGCTATTCGGCGGGCGCGAACTAGGCTACCGGGTGGCGTTGCTAACCCTGTCAGTATTGTGCGGGTTCCACGTGAGCGCATGGTGGGTGGTGGGATTGCTTCATCCCTGTTTCATGAAGTGGGGCATCAGGGCGCTGCACAACTGGATTTGGTCAAAAATTTTGGTGAGACCTTGCAGGCGCAGCGTCAGCCGGGTCAGGTGTGGGACTTCTGGATACGTTGGCGTTCAGAAATTCTCGCCGACTTTTGGGCATTGGCACAGCTAGGGGTGACAGCAACGGCGGGGTTGATGCTGGTGGTTATGTTGCCACGGGCATTTGTGTTTCGTATCAGTATGGATGCACCGCACCCGTTTCCGTGGATGCGGGTGCAGATCAGTTGCCACTTGGGTGAGCTGCTGTTTCCCGACCCGCAATGGCAACGCCTTCGGGAGCGTTGGGAGGCGATGTATCCGCTTCGCAGCGTGAGTCCGCCTGAGCGTGCAATAGTTGAGGCTTTATTGAAAAGTTTGCCCGAGTTTGCCCGTACCTTATTGGCGTTTAAACCGACCGCTATGGGGGGCAGACGCTTGGTGGAATTATTTCCTTTGGCGGCGCGGCAACCAGAACTATTGCGACGACGCTTCAGGCAATGGCAGCAGAATCCACCCGTTATGTACAACCATCCACCCGGCGAGGTATTCGCGGTCTTCGGGCAAGCGCGTGAGGATGGCGCATTAGGTGCGGCCAATGAAGCAGAACTATTGAAGCGCTTATTTAACCATTGGGCGCTGGAGAATTCGGGCATTGGCAAAGTCGATGCCGTTAGCAAATCGTAAACGCATACTGTGGTATGCAGGAGAGTGAGTGATGGGAACTACACAAAGCATCATAAGTTTCAGTGTTTTTAAGAAAGAATTATTGTTTTCAAACATAAAGAAACTAAATTTCACTTATAGATCTAATGGTGTCTTTCATTCGGAGATACTTGATGTTAAACCGGATGAGTGTACTTTGGATGAGAAGGAGGTTGCCTTCTGTTTTTCTGCTACATATAAAGCAAAAGAAAATATAGATGACGATTCAGTAGTTCTACTTGTTTGGCTAGATCAGGGATTTGTTGAGGCATCTGTCAATAAGTCTCAGTCTATTGGGAAAAGTAGCTCTATCCTTTTTAAAGGAAAGGTTTTTCATATAGATGAAATAGAGGAGCTTGCAAAAGGCGTTGTGATTGATGCTTCCAGTTTTATTAAGAAGAGTAGTCGAGATGAGGCCGTTCCTGTTAGTTTGCAACCAGCAAGCAAGCGCCCTAGTTACGAAAGTGTTCTATGGGAGGTTGTGAAAGAGAGAACGGGAGCTATTTCATTTGATGCTTATGGACAATACTTAAATGGTGTTTTTTGTTTGAATTCAGAGGAATCAAAAGCTTATAGACAAGCTAATGAGGTGACAGGAATTTCATTTCAAGGGTCTAATGCTTATGATGCGTTGAATATGGCAACCGACTGTTTTCTTAAAGAGGAGTGCGGTGTTGTTGAGGATGACAACATGCTCGAAAACTGGCTGAGATTTATTGATAAAGATGATCCTGGTACCAATCTGCTGGATAAGTGGCGTCAGAATGCACAAAAATTAAAAGATGATTACTTGTTGGGTATTAAACATGATGTGTCACAGCCTCTGCCTTTGCCGTATATGCAATTGATTCGGGAAAAACTGGGTGAATTACCCTTGAAAAGCGGTATGGCCTTGGGTTTTTCTATCAATACTAAAGAGAAAGAAGGTGAGTCTTGCTATGGTATTTCTACTGCGCGGGCTGCTTGTCCTACCATGATAGAGCTGATTTGGTCTTATTGGATGGAAGAAAGCTTGCTAGTGCAAACGATGAATGCTATTACCCGCCGTTTCCAGAACGTGCGTGCCGGTAATGTGGACCCATTGGCACGGATGGATATTGATCCCTTGCGTCCAATGAGTAATTTGTTATGGGGTTATATTCAAGATGAACCTTCGCGTCTTTCATTGATTCGCCGTGCTTATGAATACGATCATCACTATGGTTTTTCCTTGGCAGGTAAAGCGGTGCCAAAAATCAAAACAGCCGATAGCCGTTCGCGTTTTCTGGGGGCATTCCACCAGTTGTTGAATTTGGCACATCGTTTCTTTCGTTCATACGATGATACAACCATCAAGGCGGATGCTTTTCCTTTGCTGAATGCGTTGCGTGAAGTGCATCTCATTTTGGCAGAAGGGGCGCATAACCAATACGGTGATTTGCCTTGGGTCGCGCGTAAGGAAATGCTGATGATGCAGTGGATGTTAGCTCGCCCAGAAATGCGTGAATTTATTGGTGGACGCACCATGGTTCCCCAAAAAGAGCGGTGGATGGATCGGGTCGATGGTATGAAACGGTTACAAGGTTGGTCAGGTACGGCAACTACTCATTTTGTGGATTTGGCACAGACGGGTGAGCGTTTGTTGCTGTCTATTCGCTTTGCCTCTTGGAGTCAGATAGATAAAAGCGAAGTCGCATTGTCGTGGGCGGTTTTCTGGCGTGATGACATCCAGCGTTATGCACATGCTTACCGAGCGGTGACAGGTGTCGATCTGACAGAACCGATGGCGCAAACGGCGTTGGATACTAAACCACCTTCGTATTGGCTATTGCAACGTGAGGCATCCTGAGCCCTGAGGAGCCTGCATGAATACGCCTGTGCTGCATTTTAATCGTGCGCATTACCTTGATCTGAGCCCTTATCCGCTCAGGGTAACGCAGCCAGTAGCGACCGGGATGCCTGCTGTATTGTTCGAGTCAAGTCAGGAACGCTTATTGGCTAAGCAAATGGCAGCCATGCAGGGGCAAGCGGCAGCAGTGCTGGGTATGTCTACCTTGCATCTGTTCTGGGACTGGTTTGAGTTGGTGCGCCAAACGCCCGTGCAGGTATTCATGGCGCAGGATACCTACCCCTTCATCCAGTTATTGGCAAAGCGTGCGTTTACACCACAGCGGTTGCAGACGTTCCGGGATATGGCTGAATTGGCAAAACAATTGGCACAGGTGTCACCGGCAAGTCTAGTGATGGTGGTGGCAGATAGTTGGTCATTGCGCCGTAATCAGCCTTTCGCCGTTAAATCCTGCTTAAAGTTGTTGAGCGGTCGGCGCGGTTTGTTAGTGTTGGACGATACGCAAACCTGTGGCTTGTTGGGGCATAACCCGTCACGGCAATTACCGTTTGGGGGCGGTGGCGGTGGTATTTTGCCGTGGGTTGGTGTTGCCACAGAACAAGTGGTGCTGATTACCTCGCTTGCCAAGGCATTAGGTACGCCGGTGGCGGTGTTGTCGGGGAATGCAGCCGTGGTCGACTGTTTTCGGCAACAGTCGCATACCCGTACCTATTGCAGCCCGCCGTCGCCTTGGCTTGTGGAACATGCGCTGCACGCCCTTCAGCAGAATGCACAAACAGGCGGAAGGCGACGCCGGTCGTTGGTCGGGCATATCCATTATTTTCAGGCGCAGTTACAGGGCGTAGGCATTCACTGGGAAGGTGGGATCTTTCCAGTGCAGAAGCTGGTTTTCCCCTATGACTGGCAGTGTGTGGCGATCTACCGTTACCTGCGTCAGCGCCAGGTGGAAACCGTGGTGACCCGCAGCGACAGCGGTGCTTGTGCCTTGACGGTGGTGTTGCGGGCAGGGCATCGGCGGGAAGATATTCGGCACTTGGTGATATTGTTGACCCAAGCGGTGGCGCAGTTGCCAACACCCATGCGTGGGCGCGTCAGGTCAGGGTGTCCATTTAGCCCGGAACTGTTGTAGGGAGCGCACGGTTATTCCCAAGCGTTCGGCGGCTTTTGCCATATTGCCGTGTTCTTCCTGAAGGGTCAGGGTGCGGGCAATATCGGCAACGTATTCTTTGAGTGTTTTCAAATCCATACCGTGATGCAAGGCGGTGAGTACGGGTTGATGGAAACTTGCCTCATAATCGGCGAAATAGGTTGCTCCAATCTTTTGTAGGTAATCACGCGGAATATCATTGGTGGATAATGCGCCGTAGCCGTTATAACGCCCGCACATGGCTCTGACTAATTGCCGTAACTCGCGCACGTTGCCGGGAAAGTCATGGGCTTGCAGGGCGTAAATGAGTGTTGGATCGACGGCGGGTGGTTCGGTAAATTCTTCGTGCAGGAATTTGTCGAGTAACAGCGGAATATCATCCTTACGCATTCGCAGCGGTGGCAGGCGAATGATATTGCTGGCAATGCGGTGGAAAAAGTCTTGGCGGAAGGTGCCGTGGCGCTGTTCTGTTTCCAGATCACGATTGGTGGCACTCACCAGTCGAAAATCGAGGGTTTGCCAGCGGTCGCCCCCTACCCGTTTATAGGCTTTTTCCTGAATCACGCGCAGTAAGGATGCTTGCAGAAATGCGGGAAGTTCGCCTACTTCATCCAGAAACAAGGTGCCGCCCGCCGCTTGCTCAAACATGCCTTCACGGGTGCGGATGGCATTGGTGAATGCGCCTTTTTCATGCCCAAAAAATTCACTGCCTGCCAGTTCGGGTACGACAGTGGTGCAGTCCAGTACCACCAGATCTTGTTTGTGTTCACGTTGATCGACGGTGTGTAATAAACGTGCAATCAATTCCTTGCCGGTACCAGGCTCGCCCAATAACAGGACATTCGCATGGGAGTAGCGCCCAATTTCAACGGTATTGCGCAAGACGTTTAGCCATGTTGGACTCTGACCGATGATCTGTTCACGAATGGCTCGCGCACTTAAAATACGGTCGATTTGCGCCCAGCGTTGCAATTGTCCTAGTACTGCTTGCAGCAAGCTGTTGGGGTTTTGCCAGCAAAACAGGTGCGATACGCCAGCGGCAATCAGGTGAAGTTGTTGTTCCAGCGTGAGTTGAGGTTGGCAGCAAACCAGAATCATGCGGTGGCTGGCTTGTTCCGCATAATGGGGTAATTTTTCCAGTAGTTCATTGTCGATGGTATTGGCGATCAATACACCCGGCTGTTCGCTGTGCTGTAGTGCCTGTGTGGGGGGGTGATGTGTTGCTTGGCAAAGTGCATTTACCCACGACGCACATTCGCGCGTTGCGGCATCTTTTTCTATGGATACCCAGCCCAACATGATGATCGCCCTCGCATTATGTGCCCAGTTTTCTGCGTGATATAATTTTCTTCTGCTTAATATATAGCTTATGAGAGTGGGTTTGTGGGGGAGAGTGTCATTGGTATTTTCTATGACTAGGTGTCAGCCCAGAGTTTGAATTGTTGTTCGGTAAGTTGTAGCTTGTCGCACAGTGCTTGTAATTTTACCAAGTCTTTCTCCCCGCGCCGCAAATCCACCGGCACTTCCGGCACTTCGCAATGAATACCGGTCAACTGCCGTGCCAGCCGTAGCGTCGCCTGATGTTCTTCCACCAAACCTTGCAAGCGTTTCGCCCCACGGGTTTTCATTAGCCCGATTTCGGGGATGCGCGACAGCAACATTTCCACACTGCTGAATTTCTGCAACAGCTTGGCAGCGGTCGACATGCCAATGCCCGGAATGCCGGGAATATTGTCGGCTATATCACCCGCGATGGCTAACTGATCGGGAATTTGCGCAGGCCATACCCCGAATTCTTTTTTCACCCCGCCGGGCGGTAGCGGTGTGCGCCTGCCGTAATCCCACCAGATGTCGTGTTCGCCGACCAGTTGGGTCAAATCTTTGTCGCCGCTGATGATCATGCAAGGCGTGCCGATGGCTTGTTGCTGTTTTGCCCAAGTGCCGATTACGTCGTCGGCTTCAAAGTGCTGGCTGGCGGTTTGCACAATGCCTAGCGCATCCAGAAAGTCGCGGCACAGTTGAAATTGATATTTGAGTTCGTCCGGGGTGGGGGAACGGTTGGCTTTATAAGCGGGGTAAATGGTCTTACGGGTGGACGTTTTCAGGCTGGTATCAAAAGCGAAGCCGATTTGCTGCGGCTGTTCGGTTTGTAGCAGGTTGTAAACGAAGCGCAGGAAACCCAGCACGGCGTTTACCGGATTGCCGTCGCGATCCAGCGGAATGGGCTGGCGCACGAACCAGGGGCGGAATACGTAAATGCTGGCGTCAATTAGCCAGACAGGGTTTTCAGGCATGGTATTTTTCAGGTGGCGAATAAGTTTCTGGACTATAAACATAGAACTATAAAAATGCACGGCTAGGCTTTTTATGAAAGAATGAATTGATAGTGATTATTGAAGGAGAGGACATGCTGAATCTGCGTGCAATGGGATGGGTGCTACTGGCAACATCCACCCTGTTTGGGGTAGCCGCTTGTGATAAGCAATCCGCTGTAGTGATGCCACTAGCGGTGAAGCCACTAGAGATGCTCTCCGTGGATGGTATTGGGCCTATCAATGGTGAGACGCCATTTAATCTGCATGATATTACCATGGCTTTTCAAGGGCTTAACGTGGCGCAACGTACCAATTATGCTGATGGTGAGGAATACCCGGTCATTACCGTGAGCAAGGGTATGAAGCCATTGTTGACGATTAACCCGGATGCAAAGCAAGAAAAAGTTTTCTCGGTGATGGTGGATGATAACCTGATTGGCAATCGCCTCGGTCATTCTATTGGCTCTAAATTCACCGATGTTTACACTTTTGGTGCAACGGAAGAATGTGCAGCAGGTTCAGAAGAATTTTCTGGAAAAGTGCTGTGCTATGCGCCAAAAACCGGCAATGTGCTGTATTTGTTCGGCGGAACTTGGAATGGCCCGAATGGTTCCGTACCCCCTAAAGACGTGCTGGCCAAGTGGCAAATGGAAGCCATCATCTGGAAACCACCCGCGAAATAAGAAGCCTCTCTTGCTCCCTTCACCCCTTGCGGGGGAAGCAACTGTCTTGATGTTATGTCAAGCATGTTGTTTCCCTTGTGGGTTCCAAGGTTGATTATCCCTGACCATTGCATTCAGGATGGTCAGGATTTTTCTCATGCAGGCAGTGAGTGCAACCTTCTTGGGTTTGCCTGCCTGAACAAGTTTTTCATAAAATTTCTTGATGGTATTGTTACTCCTTGATGCTACTAACGCCACCATATACAGCAAACTCCTTACTTCAGCCCGTCCACCCCAGATAGCACGTTTTCCGCGCATCGTGCCACTGTCACGGTTGAAGGGCGCGAGACCTGCCAAGGCCGCTATTTCTTTCCGGTCGAGCGTGTAACTGTTCACGGGCTTGCAACTGCCAGAGTCTGAGCTATGCTTGAAAGATGAACGAGCTAACGATCACCACCGATTTTACTGATATTGCGTTGCCAACCGATTTGGCAGCTTCTCAGCAGCTTAACCGTGATCTGCTGACGTTGGTGGTTGCGTTGCAGGCACGGGTAAAACAACTGGAAGCGGAACTGACAGAACTGAAAGAACGCCTGAATGACTCCTCCGCCACCTCCTCTAACCCCCCGTCACGTGACACGCCCGAACAACGCGCCCAACGCGAGCGCAAACCGAAAAGCCCGTTAAAACGCGGCGGTCAGCCAGGACACAGCAAACATGAACGCACCTTGGTGGAGGAATCACGCCTGGATGCTATCCAGCATTACTATCCCGAAGGCTGTTGCCGTTGTGGTGGTCATCTGGTGCTGGAAACCACGCCGAGCCAGCGTCATCAGGTATTTGACCTACCGGAAGTTGCTTATCAAGTAACGGAACACCGCCTGTATGCGGGTACGTGTAGTTGCTGCGGGAAACGTCAGGTAGCCGAGTTACCCGAAGACATCCCCAGCGGGCAGATGGGTGCTGGCTTGATCAGTTGGATCACCCTGATGAACGGGGCGTGCCGCCTGTCCACGCGGCAAATCCAGTTACTGCTGGAAGAACAATGGCAGTTATCCTTCAGTAGCGGTGCGATCAGTGAGGCTACTGCCCCCGTCAGCCGTTGGTTAGCACCCTTATATGCTCAGGCGGGTGATGCAGTGCGTAGCAGCCCGGTGGTAAACGCGGATGAAACCAGTCACTACCGTGGGCGCGAACGTGAATGGTTATGGGTGATGTGTTCGCCACAGGTGGTGTACTTCATGACGCATTACTCACGCGGCAAAGGTGCAGCGGACGAATTGCTGGGAAAATTCAATGGCGTACTCGTGACCGACCAGCACGGCGGCTATAATCACCACCCCAATGAACGACGGCAACTGTGCTGGGCGCACATTATCCGTAAGTTCAAAAAAATAGCACAACGTTACGGGCGTGCAGGCATCTTAGGGAAGCGTTTGCTGCGTCTGGCACGCCTGATTGTCCACTTGCATAACCGCAAGCTCGCAGGTGCTTACTCGGACAGGTTGTACCGGCAACGCATGGATAAACTCCGCGAAGCCTTCCGCCAGACATTGGTAGTAGGTAGCGGCTTACGTCAAGCACAACATCCTGATAAGCCGACTAAAACCGCCAACCAGTGCCAACGCTTACGGGATGATGACCTGATGTTATGGACATTTTTGCGTCATTCCGGTGTTCCTCTGACCAACAATGCTGCCGAACGGGCTATCCGCCCCTATGTCATCTGGCGTAAGACCAGCTTTTTTAGCCAATCTTTCCGAGGTGATCAATTCCGCCCGTTAATACTGACTATCGTGGAAACCTGCAAACGCCTAGGTATCAGCGCTTACCGAATTATCCGCCAAGCGTGTCAGCAGGCATTGGCTAAAAAGCCGGTGACGGTGCGTTTGCCTATTCCCCCTCCGCAAGTATTGAATCCGGTGACTGGACTTATTGCCGCTTAAGGGGGCTGCTCCGTGAACAGTTACGTCGAGCGTCCCCAGTTCCGGTAGGGAGGCTAGCAAGGTGAAACTGGCAATACGTCCCACACCTTTGAAACTCTTCAGCAGGTCTTCCTTCGCTTTCCATACGGGGCTGGCCTGCACGAATTGCCCCAAGTCTTTGTCCACATCGTCAATGTGCTGCTTGAGCCATTCAAGGTGCTGTTCGATATTCCCACGGACGCTACCTTGTGCCATAAACCAACGGTTTTGTTCGGCAACTCGTATCTCCACCAACTGACGGCGACGTGCCAGCAATTGGCTAAAAAGTTGCTGCTCAGCATCTTTCAAAGGACGGACTTCGGGGCGGATACGTTCTCCGAATAAGGCCAGTAATCGCGCATCCACTTTGTCCGTCTTGGCGAGTTGCCCCATTGCTTTAGCAAAATCCCGTGCTTGCCGGGGATTCACTACGGCAACGGGTAAGCCAGCTTCCATCAAGGCACAGGCAATGGGCGTTTCCAATCCACCTGTCGCTTCCATGACAATCAGGCTGGCATTCCAAAGCAACAACTTTTCGACCAATCCGGTTATTCCGGTGCTGGTGTTATCTGCTTGCCATGCTTCGCCAGAAGGCAAACCATGAACATCCAGATGTGCTTTGGAAACATCAATGCCGATAAATGTTTCTTGGGTTTGTTCCATGTTCCTGTACTCCCATCCTAGCCGATGATGCGGGTTGTTCCCTGGCAACTGTTCGGGTTCTTCAAGAATTGGATGTGGCGACCCAAGCTTCCCCACGGGGTTCACCCAAAGGGCTGGCGGCCTGCCACATCCTGAAAACTCCTTGTTTAGTACATCCGGGATGATTCTTCCCAGATACTAGGGCTGGGGATGGGGGGTTAAACCGGCTTGAAATTATCAATCGTGCTGGCGCCTTCGCCAAAGAAGAACTTTTCCATTTCTTCTTGCAGGAATTTGCGGTCTTTAGCGTTGATGGTGCTGAGGCGGTATTCGTTGATGAACATGGTTTGTTGCTTCAACCACAGACCCCATGCTTCTTTGGAAATGTGTTCGTAAATACGCACGCCCAGTGCGCCGGGGTAGGTTGGGCGCTCCAGCCCTTCTGCTTCGCGGCCTAAATGTACGCAGTTCACCATTCGTGTCATGTTGTTTCCTCAGTCGTTTACTCAATGTTCTGGAAAAACTGCCGGACTGCGGCTGATAGCCCGCCAGTAAAATGTGTGTCTGCTTTATACCAGAGCCAGCCGTTGCCTTCCATTATCCGTGCAGGGTGCGCGTCTAAATCGACCTGTAAGGGCTGTAAATGCAGGCGGTAATGCGAAAAAGTGTGGGTCAGTGTTGGCAAACGTGCCGCTACTATGCAGGTTTGGGCGAAGTGCTGCGCTAGCCAGTCTGCCATAGCCGTTTCATCGGCAAATTCGGGAAAGCTCCATAAGCCACCCCAAATGCCGGTAGGCGGGCGGTGCTGGAGTAGCAGCTCACCATCGCTATTACGTAGCAACAAGGCGAGCGCAGTTTTTTCGGGTAAGTCTTTTTTGGGGCGCTTGCCGGGGTAGTCTTGTGGTTTGCCTTGCTGGAAAGCCTTGCAGCCGTCTTGTAACGGACATAGCAGGCACAGCGGTTTGCTGCGGGTACACAAGGTTGCACCCATATCCATCATCGCCTGGGTGTAGTCGGCATTGCGCTGGGTGGGCAAGTGGTGTTCAGCATGTTCCCAGAGCTGTTTGAGGGTGCGGGGTTCGCCGCTCCAGCCTGCGACGGCGTGGTAACGTGCCAAGACGCGCTTGACGTTGCCGTCCAGAATGGCGTGTGCTTGCCCGTGGCTGAGGGAGAGGATGGCGGCAGCGGTGGAACGCCCGATACCCGATAAGGTTTCCATGTCAGCCCTATCGGTGGGGAATACGCAGGCGTACTCGTCGCGTACCCGCTGTGCGGTTTTGTGCAAGTTGCGGGCGCGGCTGTAATAGCCCAAGCCTTCCCACAGTTTCAGCACATCGTCTTGTGGTGCATCGGCTAAGGTCAGTACATCGGGGAAACGCTGCATGAAGCGCCCGTAATAGGGGATAACGGTGGCAACCTGAGTTTGTTGCAACATGATTTCCGACACCCACACACGGTAAGGGGTAGGATGTTGCTGCCATGGCAAGTCTTTCCGCCCGTGCTGGTCGAACCAGATCAGCACTTTATTAGCAAATTCAGGAATCATGATTGTTGTCTCGGCAAAAACGCTCTACAATAGCAGCCTGCTTACGGTATCCCATAGGCGGGTGTAGTTCAATGGTAGAACGGCAGCTTCCCAAGCTGCATACGAGGGTTCGATTCCCTTCACCCGCTCCAAGAGTCAATTCTATAGCGTTCTGATTAGTTCTAAGTAGTCCGGTATTTCTTCCTAAGTTCCTTGATATTCCTTAGAATGTTGTCCGTTAGCGTTCGTTAGTGGATTGCTAAAGCCTTTTTTTCATGTATTAGATACTACATGAAGTTTTCTACAAAACGCCATGAAGCTGAAGCCGCGTGTAGTGGGTCATGTAGTAAACACCCTGAAACCCTTACGCTGATTAAGTTTGAGTTTTCCCATGAGTGATACAGATTCAGAACAAGCCCCAACCCCTGATAATGCACCAAAGCACACGGCAAGCACTGACAAAGAGGCGCAAACCGCCCCATCGAAAGATAAGCTTTACCGGCTGACCTATGGCGACGGCTTGCAACTGGAAGTTAGACCCAACGGTAAAAAGTACTGGATTCACCGCTACATTAACCCGACCACCAAAAAGCAGACTGTTTACACCATAGGGCAGTACCGCAACGACAAGAAACCGCCTCACGTTAGCTTGTTGCAGGCGCGTACCAAGCTGTACGAAATCAAGGGATTGATCAAGCAGGGCATAGACGCAAACACCCATAGACACCGCACCAAGATTCAGGAAACCGCCAACACCTTCAAAGAGGTGGCGCTTGAATGGCACGATAACCAGTTAAACCGCTGGACTGAGAGCAACGCGGCGCAAGTGTTGCGATGTTTGGAGGCGGATATATTCCCCAACATAGGCGGGCGGGCGATTGCCTCACTGGATGCGCTCGACTTCCTGCAAGTTATCCGCATCAAGGAAGGGAAGGGCGCATTAGACAAGGCGGCAAAGGTCAAGCAGCGTATGAGCGCGGTAATGCGCTATGCAGTCGCCACGGGCAAGGTTAAATACAACCCCATACCTGACTTGGGTGTAGCCATGAAAGCCAAACCCAAAGACAAGCACTTTAACGCTTTGAACCTGGGCAACTTGCCTGACTTTTTGCGGGAGTTGGCAGCATACCGACCTGAAGTAACCCGGCGGGCGTTACAGTTCACCTTGTTGACGTTTGCGCGAACTGGCACGATCAGAGCGGCGCAATGGCAGGAAATCGACTGGGATAACGCAATGTGGAACATTCCAGCCGAACACATGAAGATGCACCAAGCGCATATCATCCCGCTATCACGTCAAGCCTTGAAGTTGTTGGAAGAGGTGCGCGTGTTCACGGGTGATTCTGAATTTATCTTTTACGCCAACCCTAACGACATAACCAAAGGGCTAAGCGCTAATGCATTGCTGGCGGTGTTGCGTCACATGGGATGGAATGATCGAACCACCGTTCACGGTTTCCGGGCGCTTGCATCCAGTGTGTTGCATGAATCCGGTTATCCGCCTCACATCATTGAAAAGCAACTGGCACACGCTGACCACAACAAGATAGCGGGCGCTTATCGCTACATGGCGCAATACATGCCAGAACGGGTAGCAATGATGCAGTTTTGGGCGGATTTCCTCGACTCACAGCAACACGGTGCAAAAGTAATCCCATTCCGCACCCATGCCGCCACCTAACCAACCCCACAAAACTTATTCCCGTTTTTGCCTAGTTTGGCACGGTGTCGCCCTAGTATTCTCTGTTGTGTCCAATCGGACTTAATCAAACGGAGACAAAGATGCTAAATATCCATAAACCCGACCCCGCGATAAATCTCGATGAAATCAAGCAATTAACGGGGTTTTCCAAAACGACGATTTACGACCACATAAAAAACGGCAAGTTCCCGGCTGGATTTTTGGTATCGAGTCGGGCGCGTCGCTGGATGCTTTCGGACGTGGAAGCTTGGCTAAAGTCCAAACGGGAGCAATCCGCATGACAAAAAATGATAACCCCGTATGGGCAGCGCAAGTAATTGCCGCAATGCAAAAAACCCCGGCACATAGCCTGCACGTCCCCTATCGTGATGCACCATTAGCCCTATCCGATGGGCAACGGGCGCGGCTGGATAGTGACTATTACCTACATGACCTAGTTGAGCACGCCAAGAAAGACGTAAAAACAATAAGTGTTACCAGCATTAACTTGTCACGGCGTTTTTCCAGCGTGCGGGCAGCAGGTTTTTTTGATTTTTTGACCGATGATCACGCGGTTATTCTGCATAGCGTCCCTGACGCATCCCCGGCGGCGGCAATAGCCAACCGTGAGGAGCTAACCATTTATGCGGCGCATTTGTTGGCAGTCAATGCCGACATAGAGTTAGTCAGTCATGTTTTTGTTGAGGTAAATCCGCCTTATGCGATGGGAATTTACGAAATCAAAACGAGACAGCTAACACAGCGTCTTAAAGACAATTGGCAGCGCGGCTTTTTAGATTGTTTGAGCGCAATCGAAAACGGCGGGCAAAACGCAAGCTATACAAACCCAACCTTCGATCTCACAAAAATTTAGGCGGCAAAATGTCAGAGACAAAAAAAAGCCCAACCAGCGGGCAAGCTGGCAGGGCTTCGGGGGCGTCAAGATTCACGACTGACCCCTCGAAGTATAGTACAAACACCATCATCGACGCATTCAGAAAAGCATTGATTGAACACATCGGAGTTGCGCCTGACCGGATCGAAGCCGACGGGAAAATTCACCGTTTCAGCACCAACGGCAAGAAAGACGATAAATCAGGCCGCTATGTTTTGCACATTGATAACGGTATCCCGGCGGGGTACTTCCAGTGCTACCGCCAAGACATTAAGCGGACGTGGCGGGCAGGCCGTGACCTTGTGCCAGACCTGACAGCCGAAGAGCGCCAAGCCATGCGTGAACAGGCGGAACAGACAAAGGCAATCAAGCAACGCCAAGAAACCAAAAAGCAACAAGAGGCAGCTACCAGAGCCGTGAGTATCTGGCGTGCCTCTGGTTCAGCGCCATTTGATTACCCTTATCTGGAAAAGAAAAACATCAAACCAAACGGCGCAAGGATAGACGGGGCGTCGATCATAAACCCGATGTACGACGTATCCGGGCGCTTGTGGAACTTGCAACGCATCTTCAGCGACGGATCCAAGCGTTTCCTTGCTGGTGGGCGCAAGCGTGGCTTGTTCACCGTGTTGGGTGGCGTGAAGCTGGCAACAGAGGCGCGGGCGCTGGTAGTGGAAGGGTGGGCGACGGGTTGCACCGTAGCCGCGATTGAACCGGGTACACCTGTCATCGTGGCGTTTGATGCGGGCAACCTTGCCCCTGTGGTCGGTGCAGTGCTGGGCAGGTTCCCCGGCCTGAAACTGGTAATCGTGGCGGATGATGACCGCAAAACCGAAAGGCTCAAGGGGAAAAACGTTGGCATTGAAAAGGCGCTGGCAGTAGCGGCGCAATACCCGGCGGTTTCTGTTGTCGTGCCTGACTTCCCCATTAATGCACCGTTGGAGCTTTCCGACGTAAACGACCTTGTGTCGTGGCGCAACCAATAACAGGGAGGCGCTACCGATGGGTATTGAGGACTACACCAAGCCACCACCAGACACAGGCGCAAGCCCTACCAGCACCATTGAAACGGCGCTGGCACTGGCAGAACAGGGGGACTTTTCCGGCATCCTGACAAGCGCCTTTACTGAGGCCGTGCGCAAGGTTCGCGTGCAGGATAATGACTATTACGTGATGAAGATCAAGTCGCGCATCAAGAAGCTGAAAGCCGTACCTATCAGCCTGTCAGACCTTGACAAGCTGACAGCACCACCCAAGCAACCCAAACAGCGTTACAGCGAACAGGCCGAAGACGGTAGCGACGGCGGGCAACCCCGCCAAGGCAAAGCCGACCTGTTCATTGAAATGGTGAGCCGTTGGGCGGATGAGTTGTTCAGCGATGAATCAGGCCGGGCGTATGCCAGTTTTATGTTAGAGCCAATTGACCCAGCAACCGGGGAACTGTTGCCAGCACATCGGGAAGTGTGGGCGCTCGAATCCAAACAGTTCAAGGGCAAAGCCAGTAAAGAATTCCGTAAACGTTTTGGAACAGTGGCAGGGGATACTGCCATAAAAGAAGCAACCGACATTATCAACGCAGAGGCCGACGAAGCACCCCGTCAAGTGGTGTACTTGCGCTATGCACCTATCCCCGACAAGGGCGGCGTGTATGTGGATTTGTGTAACGATCAGTGGGAAGTGGTGGAAGTGACCCCAAGCGGCTGGCGTGTGATACCGGGTCATGAATGCCAGGTGAAATTCCGCAGGGTTCAGGGTTCCAAACCCTTGCCGACACCAGAGCGCGGCGGCGATATTGCCGACTTGTGGAAGCATGTAAACATTCAGGGGGAAGATTCGCGCCTGTTGGTGCTGGCGTGGTTGCTGGACGCTATGCGCGTGAATACCCATTACCCCGTGTTGGAACTGGTAGCGGGGCAGGGTTCCGCCAAGTCAACCACACAAGAGCGTTTACGCGAACTGGTTGACCCTAATGCCGTCATGCTGAGGATAGAGCCGCGCAGTAATCAAGACTTGAGTGTATCCGCGATCAGCAACCACGTTATCAGTCTGAACAACATGAGCCACCTTTCAACGTCAACACAGGACTTTATGTGTAGCATCAGCACGGGCGGCGGGGATGCGGCGCGTAAGCTGTACACCAACGACGATGAAGCGGCATGGGATACCAAGCGGCCTATTGTGATGAACGGCATCAACCAGCTTGTGACTCGCCCCGACCTTGCCGACCGCACCATTTGCATTGAATTGCAAAAGGTTGAATACAAGGATGACACCACCCTTAAGGCCGCATGGGAACAGGATTACCCGGCACTGGTGGGGGCGCTGTATTCGCTGCTTTCCGACACCTTGCGCGAATTGCCTGACGTGCAGCTTGCCAAGATTCCCCGGCTGGGGGACTTCGGAAAAATGGGCGTAGCGATGGTGCGGGCTATGGGGAAAGACGCTGATTTCCTCGCCGCATACGAACGCAACCGCGATGAAGTAGTAAGGCGCGGCGTGGATAGTTCCCCTGTAGCGCTGGCACTGGTAGCAAGAATCCGTGCTAAGGGTACGTTTGAAGGTTCACTGACTGAGTTAATGGAAGCACTGGAAGATTTCAAGCCGCTGCACTACGACAAGGCTGTGTGGCCTAAATCGGCGTGTGGTTTGGGTGAGATGTTGCGACGGCTTGCCCCGGCGCTATTGGTGTACAGCATCGAAGTGGAAGCGTTAAAGCGTGCTGAAAATTCCATTCCCTACCGTATCCACAAGCTCGACAAACAGTCTGATACTGTTGTTACTGAACTATGACCTTAAGCGATTGTTTGCAAACCATGCAGGGTTTCGGCGTGACACTGCAACGGAACGGCGAAGGGCTGGCTATCCAGTCCAGCGCCTTCAAACCAACCGATCAGCAGAAAGCCATTCTCAAAGCCCACAAACCGCTATTGCTGGCAATCCTACCCGATAGGGCAGGGCAACCCATTGGCGCGTTATTGGAAGCGTTGGAAGTCTATCAAGAGCGTGTCGCAATCCTCGCAGAATCCAACCTTGACCAGCTAACCACAGAACGCATCGCCTTAGATCAAGCGCAACGTGTGTTACTGCCCAACGGCAAAGCGCAACTCTGTTAGTTTTTTTGTTTGCGCCTTCCCCACACCCCAACCGCAAGGACGGGGACAACACCAGCAAGGGGATGTGTTCGTTGGGCGGTGCACTCTTTACTTATTCTTTTTTCTTGTTTCTTTAAGAAGCACCTAAACAACATACAGAACATACAGCATTCGTTTTTTTCTATATAGTGTCTGACCGAAAAAGCCTTCCTGCCGCCACGAGTGCCCAATTTTAGTCCATGCAGCCGTTTTCCCCGCCACCTTCTGGCAAGCACGAGGGTAAAACGCTGGGTTTCAAGGCATGGCTGGCAGCGCAGGCTTGCCTTCGGTGCAGGGGCTGCCCTGCCTTCCCGGCATTTTCCCTCATCGGTCGGCGTTGTGGGGTGGTTCAGGCGGCTTGGCGCTGTCGTCGGCGTTCATCCTTCTGCAAGGCCTCCAACGCCCTGGCCTGTAAAATGGCCCCGACCTTTTGCAGGTTCCTGCCCACCACCGCCAGTGCCACATAGCGCTTGAAGCGTTCCAGCCCCCGGTCGGGGCAATAGTCCAGCCCATGGACTTCCAGTGCGTTGATGCCGGATTCCACCGCTGAGTGCTGGCGTCTGGCCTGGACAAACGCCGGGTCGGTTTCACGGGCAGTGTCCGCCTGGCTCCAGCGGCCCTTTTTCGGCAACACCACCCGGTCGAGCAGTTCGGCCAGTTCGCGCTGGTCTGGCCGGTGAGTGGAACCCCTTGTCAAAGCTGCACGCGCTCAGGGAGGGGAACAGCGCTTTGGCTTGCTTAACCATGGTCACGGCAATCTCACTGTCGGGGCAGTGTTGCATCACTTGGTGGTGGAGGATGAAGCCGTCAGCCGATTCCATCACGCACACGTTCAGGCCCAGCTCCACCGGCACACCGGCTTTGCCCTTGCTGAGCCATTCGCTGTAATCCTCGAAGAGGGAGAAGATCTTGTCGCCGTGGGGGATGGTTTCCCCGTCCAGCACCCGCCGCCGCACCAGGTCAACCTGATGCCACCCGTACCCCAGCCAGCGCTGGAGGTCGTTGCCCGACCGGCTGTCCAGCAGGCTGAGGGGCAGGTCAGCCACCGTTTCCTCCACTTTCGACAACAGCGCGGCGCACAGGCCCAGGTAGGTGTGGTGGGCGTCACGGATGGCCTGTTGCCGGGTGGCCTGCTTGTCCGGGTCTTGGGAGCTGGAGTGCTTGAGCTTCTGCGCATGACGGCAGGCTTTCTTCACCTGGCGGAGATTGTACTGCCATTGCCGCCAGCGGCTGTCGCCGTGCCCTTCACACCAATCGGCCACCGTGCGCACCGAACAACGCACCGCGTCGTACAACAGGTTGATGTCGGTCGGGTAGTGGATGTTGCTTTCCACCACGAAGGAGTCACAACGGGCGCTCAGCGGCGCGGCTTTTTTTTTAGCAGCTTGTGACCGGCCTCCACCACCAACTGGTTGATGCGTTGCAGGCTGGCTTCGTCCACCAGAGCGGCGTTGTCCTTGACCGTTTGCAGCTTGTACTCATCGTCATCATCCCAGAAACCATGCCCCAGCATCTGACGGATGCTGCGGTGCTGGTTCGCCATCTCCAGCAGCCGGTCATAGTCCCAGTTCAGGTTCACCCGCAATGTCGCCAGCACCAGCGCATTCCACAGATCCATGCCGGGGCGTCCACGGCTGGCGTCCACCTCCGCCGGAACCCGCTTTTCCAGCACCGCAAACACCGCCTCACGCAGTTCGTCTGTCACATAAATGTATTGCAGCCCTTGCAACACCTGCGGGATGTCGTCCCGCGAACGTGGGTTGAAGGTCAGCCTGCCGATGTCAGCGTGACCCAGGCGAAGTTGGCGGGCGATCACTTCACGCATCGTGTGTCTCCTGCGAAGTTTGGCGGATGGATGCCCTATTTTGCCCTATTTTGGGCGCTTTTGCAGCTTTCTGGCCTGCTTCCGGGAAATCTTAGGGCAAGGAAAACGGGCGTAGCATCTTGATCGGAAAAGGGTTTTAGGGTTTCCGGTCAGACACTATATAGATTATTGGTTTACGGCTGTATGTTGTCCTGTATGTTGTCAGGGTAACGTACAGCACATACAGGACAACATACAGCGAAGGCGGGTAAGCGCTGTACGTTGCTGTATGTTGGCTGTATGTCTTGCCAGACAACATACAGCCATATTTTCTATAGGAATCATTGTGTTATAGGTAGGCTGTATGTTCTGTACGTTGGTTAGGTGCAAAGTTTTCCTGTGAAGAAAAAAATATTAAAAGGCCGTGGACTGTGGTGGGGTCAGGAAGGCAACGCGGGGCAACGGTTCCGGGTAAGGTAAAAGGTACTCCCAGTGGTGGGAATGATGCGGGTCTGTGACTCGCAGGTTGTTTCTATGTTGAGTCGACCATGAGGGGGTTGACTTGACAGGGCAACCCGTAAGAAAAAAGGTACTCCCGAACCTATGGCGGTACGGGTCTGTGACTCGCAGGCTTTCGTTAGTGAGTGGGCAAAAAAAACGGCGTTTCGTGTCGCTTTGGGGTGAGTTGTCAGTTTGTTGTACAAGCCCCGTTTGCCGTGCAATTGTCGACAGTATTTCACCCCGGCGGTGAATCCCCTCCCTTGCTGGCGTGGGCTTGCCACCGGGGGAAGGGGGGAAGTGCTATTTGTGGCGTTTTCGCGGCTTTTGGTAGGGTTTGGGGTGCTTTACGCTGGAAAAAGGGCAATTTGTCAGGGAATCAACACGCTGCTGACACCACCGCGCAACGCTGGTATCTTGTCACTCACCTGTACAACAACAAAGGAACGAAACCATGCAAGTAACCTACAGTGAAGCCCGCAATAACTTAGCAACCTTGTTAGACAAGGCAGTGAATGAGCATCAACCAATTACCATCACCCGCAAAAATGGCAAAAGCGCGGTACTGGTAGACCTTGACGATTACAACGCCTTGGCTTCTTATGACCCGAATTGGATTGAGAAAGAACTTGATAAAATCGCAATGGAAGAAGGGCGACGCTAACGGCTTTCATCCGCAATCATCCGCGATTCATCCGCAATCAGCCGATCACTGGTACACTTGCCCCCATACAACACCTTGACCATATTGTTGACGCTAACAATATGGTCGGGGGAAACCTTGCCACCTTCCAGCGAGTAGCAGCACATCATGGAAAAAACCACCGACAAGCCACGCCAAACCCTCAGCATTACGCGCAAACCCGCCAACATTGCCACCACTACCACCGACACCAACGCGGGTACTGTGAAGCGTACAGGCAAGCGCATCATTACCCGCGATCAACTGCCAGTAGCACGGGTATCTATCGGCAAGCCCACTTACAACAAGCCGGGGGCAAAGCCGAAACCAAAGGCCACCCGCAGGCCACGACAGCCACCACGACCACCCAAGACACCACCCAGCGAATTACGGGCGCGTGAGCTATCCGATAGCCTGAATAACTTCACGGTCTGGCGTGACCGTCTGCCCCTTGCCATTGGCATTGAAAAGCAGCTATTCCGCCATATTGCTGACCTGCACCTGAGCGCAAGCAAGCGCGTGGTGAATAAGTTATTGCACTGGCACACCAACCACCGGGCGTACTTGCTGGCAGTAGGGCGGGGTGGGCCACGTTTCAACCTTGATGGCACTGAGGCCGGGGCGATCCTGCCAGCCGAACGGGAACACGCAGGCCGTATACTGGCAGCAATACCGCAAACGGCCTAGAATCAAGCGACGAACCAACCAACGGAGGGCGCACCAATGGGCGCGGCAACCAAGTACGATACAGACTTTTATGGATGGGCAATGGAACAAGCCGACTTGCTGAAACATGGGCAGGTGGGCGCGTTAGACCTTGAGAATCTGATAGAGGAAATCGAAAGCATGGGCAAAAGTCAGGCCAACCAGTTACACAACCGGCTTGAACTGCTGCTGATGCACTTGCTTAAGTGGCAATACCAGCCGAACTTTCAGGGGTCAAGCTGGCAGCGAACCATCAATGAACAGCGGCGGCGGATTGCCAAGCACATCAGCAAAAACCCAAGCCTGAAAGCCAAGCTGGACGAAACCTATCTGGATGCTTACGACGATGCGCGGAACAGTGCGGTGCTGGAAACCGGGCTGAATCTGGCAACCTTCCCGGAGGAATGCCCGTGGACGTTTGAACAAGCCATGAATGCAGAATTCTGGCCTGAATAACTGCACCATCCAGAAAACGCTACTTTCATCGCGCAATGTCACGCACAAAGTAGCGTTATTCAATACTCTATAAAAAAACACCGCACTTTATCGGCAAGTCGCTTGCATCCGTCGCCATTCCGGGTTTAGGATTTATCAGCAGTCCGGGCAACCGGGCAGCAAACAGCAAAATTACGGGACTCTATCCCACAAACGGCGGCAACACCGCCCACACGCAAGGCGGTTTTTTTTCGCCTGTACGATGCGCAAACGCGGTTAATGCCGGGTGTGCGTGGATTACAAAAGGAAGCAATTCCGAATAAGCGCGTCGTGCCCGTTTGGACGATAGAGACACCCGGCAACTTTTGCCAACCTCTAAAATCAAACGAGTACGAAACGATGAACGCAACCAACAGCATGGGCGTATCTGCCCAAAATCCCTTACAGGCACTTGCACGCCTGTTGCCTACTGGCACAGCCTCTTACGCACCCCTTGCCACTTCCCGGCGCAACCGCCTGAATAATCGCCTGCAATTGACCGTTACCGAAACGGGCTTGACCGCCTATTTGAACGGCGCACCGGTGGCGTGGATTGTTCCCGGCTTCCATGACGGGCAGGCCAACAATGAACCGCTACGCTGTGACTTTGTGGATGTGGCGTATTTCCGCCAACACCGTGACGGCATCAACATGGAAACGGCGGATTTCCTCACCCTCGAAGACGCGATCAGCTACATCAGCAGCGTGTTTGGGGGTGCAGCATGAAAACGCTAAACATCAAGGTTCACGCCTGCATAATGCTTCCCACACTGGCACACCCGCAAGCCTTGCCGGGATTGGTGGGTGAGGTGTCTACCTATCGCATCATTAACGTGCCTAGCGACGTGACAGCCGAGCAGGTGTTGCACCTGTTTGACCACACCATCGTTACCTTCCCTGACGAATTACCAACCCCGTACACCGTGGATTATTCACAGTTGGGCATGGGCAAGCTGGTAAAAGGCGGTGCAGCATGAGCACCAACCCTAACACTACCCAACCCCTGCCAATCGAAGAACGCTTTATCCGCCTGCCCGAAGTCATGAAGACCGTAGGCATGGGCCGTACTGCCGTCTATGACCGCATCAAAAAAGGAACCTTCCCCAAGCAATACAAGATCAGCGCCCGCGTTTCCGCGTGGAAGCTAACCGAAGTCAAAGCATGGATGGATTCAATCCAGCAAGGCGGTGCAGCATGACCGCCAGCCAAGCATTCCAAAGCCTGAATGAACCGCTCGAAGGGTTATCCGCGCAAGTATCCGAACTCGAAGCCCTGCTGGAAACCATCCGTGATTCAGGTAGCCACGATGCACGCACCGGCGGGCTGGTAAGCATTGCCGAACGTCTGGCACACCTGCTGCAAGCGGATGTTATCGCCCTGATCGTGTCTTGCAGCAAGCAAGCAAAGGAGGCGCAACCATGAGCGCAACCCGTCACGTCAACATCAAGTTCAGCGCATTAAGCCAGACTGTCGGTCTGGCGCATCCGGCGCTTGATACCGCAGGCATTCAGGGCGACGTATCCATTTACCGCGTAGAGAACGTGCCAGCCGATGTAAAGAACTGGCAGGTAATGGAGCTGTTCAGCCACACCGCCATACTCTTTCCTGACCAACTGCCAACCCCTTACACCGTGGACTTTAGCCAATTGGGTTACGGCAAAATCATCAAGGGGGCGAACTCATGAGTAAGCCAATCACCACCGGGGTGGAAATTTCCACCCTACCCTTTGAAAGCCGTCTACAGCTTGTCACTGAAGCCGTAGAAGCCCGCATCAAGCAAACCCCTACCACTAACCCGTTTGAAATGCGGGCGCGTCTGTGGGTTCGCTGGATTAATGCCAACATTCTCGACGTTCAAGCGGGGGTGTTGTCATGAGCAATGAAGTTGAAAACATCCTGAAGCAAATCAAGGGCAGCGCATCCAGCCTTGAAATCTTTGCGGATATGGCAACCCGTGAAGACAACACCGCAGACCATAAGCGCGAAATGCTGGAAGGTGTGCTGATGATGTTGGGCGGGCTGGAAGAACTCCATACCGACCTGAAACAGGCAATGGAGGTGCAACCATGATGCAAGCCACCCACAACCCGCTGGATGATTTTTGGATTTTCCAGCAACTCGCAGAAATCAACGAAGACTTTCACGCAATGGCGCGGGCGGGCTATGCCAGCCGCTACCAGCAACCCGGTATCGAAAGCGAAAACCGCCGGACTGCCAATAACTGGTTACTGGATACCGTGGAAGAACTCAGGCTCGAATCAGGAAGTAAGCGTCTGGTATCCCATGAACGTCTGGCGCAACTGTCTGGGAAAATAATTCACCTTTTCGGGCTGGACGAAGCGGCTGAATGGGCGCGTGCAAAAGGTGTGCGTGTTCCACCCTGCCCCAAGGATGAAATTGACCCGCACCAGCCAAACAGCCGCGCGGCGCTAAAATCCCGCCTCTGTTCACCAGACTGGTGGGAAAAGCAACTGACCAAAAAACACCGCAAGGATGCAGAGGCCGCACAAATTCGCGCAGGCAATGTGTGTAAAGGTGAGTCGCCCTACGTGTCATCTGAGGCCGTGGCTAACTTCCAATGGCGTCAACAGCAATTAGAGGCATGGAAAAAGCAGGCCGTGCTGATTTCCAACGAAGGCGACGAAGTGAGCCTAGACAGTGCCGACCATGAACACGCGGCGGCGTTTATCCGGTTCGCTGAATTCATGGTGCGGGTTAACGGTATGGCAGCCATCGCAGCCGAGAACTATGTCACTGATGACGTGCTCGCCACCCTGCCCGATACCCTCAAAATGGGCGACGGCGGCGCATTTGCCGACGTGCCACAACTCGCAGCACTGGATGTAGCCGACCCAGAATCATGGGTGGGTATCGCCTTTACCCTCACCGTGCCATCGCGTTTCCATCGCTACACCACCCGTCAAGGTAAGTTACTGCTGAACAAGCACTATGACGCCACCCAGACGCCAGCCGATGCGCGTGACTGGCTGCAAGAAACATGGAAGTTGACCCAAACGGGCTGGAAGCGCAAAACCAAGCACATCCAGCCTATCAGTGGCTACGGTTTTCGCATGGATGAAGGTCATCACGACGGCGTGAGTCACTACCATTACGGGATATGGGTACAAGCCAAGGATGCGCAACGCGCTACGCAAATGTTCTATGACAAAGCCCTGAGGGGCGAATTCACCGACCGGGTGAAGCAGCAAAGCACCTGCCAATTCGGCAAAGCGCGTGATGCAAAAGAAAACGGCGCGGCGGTTCGTCGCCTCAATTTCAAGGTCATGACCAGCGCGGCGGTCATGGTGAGCTACATGGTGAAATACATCACTAAAGGGCTGACCGGGGCAGACTGGGAAGACCTCAAGGCAGGCGTGCCCGCCGATCAGACCATTCTCAACATCATGGCAAGGAAAAACGTATGGGGTTTGCGCCAGTATGCTTTTTGGAATGCCCCCTCAGTAATGGCATGGCGCGAACTACGCAGGCTCGACGATGAGCAGGCCAGCACCGTGCTAGAAGCCGCACGGCTCGCAGCCAAGGCGGGCGACTGGAAAGCCTACACCGAGGCCAACGGCGGCGCGGCCTGCCCTGCCCGTGCTCGACCCATCGGCATGATGCGCACCACCAAACAGGATGCAGAAACCGGGCAAGACGCGCTCAACCAGTACGGTGAAACCATCAACCAGATACGCGGATTGTTGGTGAATGGCGTAGAAATCCGCACCCGCCTAAAGGATTGGTATCTGCTGAACATCGGCTCGCTGGAAAAATTACTGGTAGAACAGTTTCTGCGTGAGTCCGACACCGCACGCAGCGACCTACAGCCAGCATTCAGCAGCGACCTGCAAGCCGTCATTGCGCAAGCCAAGGAACAAGGCAAGTTGCACCGACTGGCAGACCGGGCGGGCGTCGCCATGTTCCCCTCTTCCTCCTCCTCTTCGGGCGGTTCACCGCCCCTTGGACTTGTTGGATTAACTTCCCACGAAAAAAACCAACGGGCTTGGCAAGCCGACGAACGGGAGGTGAAGCTATGAGCAATCTAAGCAAACCTTTCTCCCTGTCCGATCTTGTCGCCCTGCAAGCTGAAAACCAGACCGCGCAAGCCAACTTGAAAACTGTTACAGAAATCAAGTTAGACCAAATCCAGATGTTTGACCTACCCGCCCCACACGGCGGAAATCGTCAAGGCAGTGGGCGCAAATCCGCAGCGGAAAAAACGGCAGTTGTTCGCGTACCGGTGGGGTGTTTGGCAGCGGTTCAACAGTTGATTGCTGATTACCGTCATCCAGACTTGAAAACTGTTACAGAAATCAAGTTGCCCGATGATGACTTGAAAACTGTTACAGAAATCAAGTTGCCCGAAGGCTTGCCACACGCCAGAAGAGCACAGCCACGTTATCGCCTGATCGTGGGTGGCGTGGAATGCTTGTGGTCTGGTCGTGGGCGCTTGCCGATGGAATACCAGCAATATGCAGCAAAGCACGGCTATCAAGGTCGTGAGTATCTGGAAGCCCTGCTAATCGAAGGAGGCAAGTCATGAGCAATCCACTCTTGAGCGCATCAGAACAGGCACACATCAACGCGGTACGCAGCTACCACCACCCCAGTTTGGATAGCACTGTATCCACCCTATCGGCGCTGGTCGATCGGGTTGACTGGAACAAGCTGTTCATCCGTGCGGCTATCGCCCTGAATGCGGCGGGCTTCCTGTACGTGTTGAGCACGTTTCTGTTCTATGCCCACTACTTCGGGGTTTCAGCGTTGGCATTCTTGGGGCAACTCATGATCGGGTTGTTCTTCCTAATGACCGTGTGGAGCACTACAGACGGCCTGAGGGTCATGATTGCATCCATCGGCATGTACATTTTAGCGAATAGTTTCTAAGGGGTAATTTATGAAAATCCAACTTCCAAAATCCAGCGGCATGTTGCCAACCGACCATCACCGCGCCATTAAAAACCATCGTCTGATGCAGTGGGCGAAAGTCGCCACCTTCGGGCTGTATATCGTCGCAGTGTTCATGCTGTACGTCTCTGACGTGTGGGGTATCGCCTCCTTCGTGGAGAAAAACAGCAATGAGTACATAGCCTTGGCTATCTTCTCCTTCATCAGCTTTGTGCTGGCATTCTTCCTCGCATCCAGCAAGGAGGCGGTATATGAAGACATTGCTATTCACCGATCAGAGGGCTGGAAGCTAAAGCCAAGCCAATACGCGGCTATGGGCTTGTTTCTGTCCAGCGGCATCCTGTTTGAAATGTTCAGCACTACCAACAATCAGCAGCACATTGCCAACACGGCGGCGGAACAATCCAGCATGATGCAATCCATCCAAGGTACGAATGTATCCTTGATCGGTGGTAACTGTTCACGGAGCAGCCCCCTTAAGCGGCAATAAGTCCAGTCACCGGATTCAATACTCGCGGAGGGGGAATAGGCAAACGCACCGTCACCGGCTTTTTAGCCAATGCCTGCTGACACGCTTGGCGGATAATTCGGTAAGCGCTGATACCTAGGCGTTTGCAGGTTTCCACGATAGTCAGTATTAACGGGCGGAATTGATCACCTCGGAAAGATTGGCTAAAAAAGCTGGTCTTACGCCAGATGACATAGGGGCGGATAGCCCGTTCGGCAGCATTGTTGGTCAGAGGAACACCGGAATGACGCAAAAATGTCCATAACATCAGGTCATCATCCCGTAAGCGTTGGCACTGGTTGGCGGTTTTAGTCGGCTTATCAGGATGTTGTGCTTGACGTAAGCCGCTACCTGCTACCAATGTCTGGCGGAAGGCTTCGCGGAGTTTATCCATGCGTTGCCGGTACAACCTGTCCGAGTAAGCACCTGCGAGCTTGCGGTTATGCAAGTGGACAATCAGGCGTGCCAGACGCAGCAAACGCTTCCCTAAGATGCCTGCACGCCCGTAACGTTGTGCTATTTTTTTGAACTTACGGATAATGTGCGCCCAGCACAGTTGCCGTCGTTCATTGGGGTGGTGATTATAGCCGCCGTGCTGGTCGGTCACGAGTACGCCATTGAATTTTCCCAGCAATTCGTCCGCTGCACCTTTGCCGCGTGAGTAATGCGTCATGAAGTACACCACCTGTGGCGAACACATCACCCATAACCATTCACGTTCGCGCCCACGGTAGTGACTGGTTTCATCCGCGTTTACCACCGGGCTGCTACGCACCGCATCACCCGCCTGAGCATATAAGGGTGCTAACCAACGGCTGACGGGGGCAGTAGCCTCACTGATCGCACCGCTACTGAAGGATAACTGCCATTGTTCTTCCAGCAGTAACTGGATTTGCCGCGTGGACAGGCGGCACGCCCCGTTCATCAGGGTGATCCAACTGATCAAGCCAGCACCCATCTGCCCGCTGGGGATGTCTTCGGGTAACTCGGCTACCTGACGTTTCCCGCAGCAACTACACGTACCCGCATACAGGCGGTGTTCCGTTACTTGATAAGCAACTTCCGGTAGGTCAAATACCTGATGACGCTGGCTCGGCGTGGTTTCCAGCACCAGATGACCACCACAACGGCAACAGCCTTCGGGATAGTAATGCTGGATAGCATCCAGGCGTGATTCCTCCACCAAGGCGCGTTCATGTTTGCTGTGTCCTGGCTGACCGCCGCGTTTTAACGGGCTTTTCGGTTTGCGCTCGCGTTGGGCGCGTTGTTCGGGCGTGTCACGTGACGGTGGGTTAGAGGAGTTCGCGGAGGAGTCATTCAGGCGTTCTTTCAGTTCTGTCAGTTCCGCTTCCAGTTGTTTTACCCGTGCCTGCAACGCAACCACCAACGTCAGCAGATCACGGTTAAGCTGCTGAGAAGCTGCCAAATCGGTTGGCAACGCAATATCAGTAAAATCGGTGGTGATCGTTAGCTCGTTCATCTTTCAAGCATAGCTCAGACTCTGGCAGTTGCAAGCCCGTGAACAGTTACAATGCCGAGAATGTGGCGGATGAACTGGATGAAACGCGCCTTGCGGTTCTTGTAGGCTTGACGTAGCAAGTCTTCAGTAATGTGTGGGTGTTCGGCGTGTAACAATTCCGCCAGTTCACTGGCTTCCTGCGGGCTGATGTCTGCACCGTTGCGGATTTTCAGCAGGATGGGGTTGTGTCCGGTCAGTTCGGCAATCAGCGTTTCGACCATTTCGCGGTAACGGCTGATGCTGACGGCTTCGTTCTGTGGGCCAAATTCTACCCATTCCTTGTGTACGACCTCATCCCTGAAATCCAGTTGCACCGGCGGCAGGGTGGTGTCCCCTTCGCGGTGGCGCATCAGGGGCGCAAGCCGGGCAACCAGATTGTCAAGCGTGTCTTCGCGAGTGCGGGCATCGTCCAGATTCCAGTAATGGCTGGTTTGCGTCGCGCGGATCAGGAGTTCCTCCTGTTGCACAAAGCTGATGCTCAAGGGCAGTTCGCTTATTTGTTCAACGATACCAGTCTGAAGGGTTTCGGCCTGTGCTTTCTCGTTACTCAATACCGCCAGTGAATATTCCAGCACGTCACGCTCAAACCGCATGGCTTTAAAGTCGGCATCTGACACAGTGCGGAACAGTGGCTTGATTTCATTGCGCAGGAATTCCAGTTTCTGGTGATTGAGCGCTACCCAGAAGTTTTCTTCCACTACCCGCTGCAAGGCCGATGCTGCTTCGATGATGACGACGGAATTCTGTGGCAACCCGGTAATTTGCTGGCGCAGCTTGCGGCTTTCACGCTCGGCAATCTCAGGCTCGCCACTATCAATGGCCTTTTCGATCTTGTCCAGCCGCAACCCGGCCAGTTTGACCGGCAACGGTATCTGGCTTTTCAATTCCTTGCCTTTGGGGTTGAGTTTGAAATACTCAAAGTTGTCCCAGCAGTCCAGCACCAGAAACACGTCTTTCTCGGTACACCACGGTTTGATTTTCTTCGGCTCCAACAGGCGAGTGCCACGCCCGATCATCTGCCAGAATTTGGTGTAAGAATACACTGGCTTGGCAAATACCAGATTGACCAGTTCACGCACGTCGATGCCGGTGTCGAGCATGTCCACGCTGATGGCGATGCGCGGCATGTCGTTATTGGTGAACTGGTCGAGCAAGCCGCCTTTGCCGTACACACGCGGATCATCCGACACCAGCACCTTGGCCAGTTCGCCATGGTATTCGGGATAGAGCTTGTCGAACACTTCCTCCACCCGCCGTGCATGGGCTTTGGATACGCAGAAGAAAATAGTCTTGCCGGGCAGCACACCATTGGCGTCCTTGATACACTCCTCCATGAATTCGCGCACGATCAGGGTGTTGGTTCCCTTGTTGATGACCTGCTTTTCCAGTTGCGAGCCTTCAAAGTTGATTTCCTCGACTTCCTTGCCTTCCAGCATCAGGCGTTTCTGGTCTTCCAGCGAAATGGTGCGCTTACTGATACCTTCCTTCTGGAATTTGCTCTGGATTTTCATCACCTGAAAGTTGCTCAAGTACGGTGGTGTATTGTTTACCGCCTCCTCGAAGGTATAGGCAAAGGTTGGCAGGCCATCTTCACAATGGAATAGCCTGAAGGTGTTGTGGTCGATGATGTCGGTCGGTGTCGCTGTCAAACCTAGGGTAATGGCTTTGAAGTAGTCGAGAATCTCGCCGTAAGTGTTGTAAATCGAGCGGTGACTTTCGTCGATGACCACGAAATCAAAGAAATGCGGCGACAGAAACTGCGACTCATCACGGATGATGTTGAGCATGGTGGGGTAAGTGGCGATGTAGATGCGGCGGTCTTTGGCTAGCAGCTTTTCGCCCCGGTTTGGCCAGCGCGGTTCATTCGGCAGGTGTTCCTTGAAAGCATCCAGTGCCTGTTCGCGCAAAGCAATCCGATCCACCAGAAATAGCACCTTTTCGGTATGGCTGGAACGTATCAGAGCATCAACCATCGCAATGCAGGTGCGGGTTTTGCCCGTGCCGGTCGCCATCACCAGCAGGAAATCGCGTTTCTTCTGTTCAATTCCTTCCAGTACGGCGCGGATAGCGCGAATCTGGTAATCTCGCCCGGCAATGTGGGTGTTGATCAGTTCCTGAGTCAGCCGCTTGCGGTTGCGGCGGATGTATTGAAAACGTTCTAGATCGTCGCGGGTCGGGAAGCCAACGACTTTACGCGGTGGGTAGTTTTCCAAATCCCAATAGTAGGTTTCATGCCCATTGGTGTAGAAACAGAAAGGCAGTTCACCGCCTGCCTGTTTCTGGATGTTGTAGCAGTATTGTTTGGCCTGTTCGCGCCCGAGTGCGGCATCTTTACTGGTTTTCTTGGCTTCGATAACGGCCAGTGGTTTGCCATCCTTGCCCAGCAATACATAGTCACTGAACTGGTGGCCTTCGTAAGGGGTGCGGGGTTCGTTAATGCCTTCAGGAAGATCAGTCAGGATGTCATATTCTGCAACGACCTGTGTGGGGTCTTTGGTATTCCAGCCTGATTGAGCGAGTTGTTTGTCGATGATTTCTGAACGGATTTGAGCCTCAGATTTCGACATTTCAATGCTTCCCCATTTTTTGACATGAATAGGGGAAAATATAACATCTGGTTAGCCGCAGAGCCATGTTGTCGAGAAATAGGAGAGCCGGACACAGCAATATGCTGTAAATATGTCTACGGCTCACCCTCACTCTTCCATGTAATCGCCCATCTTCGGCGCAAACGGATCCATTACCACAATCGTGCCGTCTTTGACGCGTTTCATCAGGTTGTCGCCGTGCAAATCCCAACTGAGGTATTTTTCATGTTCACGGTAATACTGGCAGAGTTTGCGGATGTCTTCGGCGAGTGCTTCGTTATAGCGCTCTGCGATGTAATTCCACACTTTGGCTCGATCTACCTGTTCCATCCAGTCGATTTCATGGACGTGTTCAGTGAAAAATTCCGCATCGGCTTCATCCAAGTGTTCCAGCCGTTCCATGACGTAGATGATGCGGTAATCGGGTTCTTCAAAGCTGAACATGTGAATGCAGGAGGGATCCAGTGACTGTCCCTCTTCGTCTAGAACGCCGACTCGGCGGGCAAAGGGTACATTTTTCAGGTCATGGTGCTGAATGGCATCCAGAAAATACTCCAACCCCAGCGACTGCTTTTCGAGTAAAACGTAGTTTTTCCAAGCATTATCGGCGGTATCGGCGGTGAAAATGCGTTTGCATTCGGCGCATTTCAGGTTGAGTTTCTTGCCGCTGTCGAAGCATTTCATCTCGTAGACTTTGGTGAGGAAGGTATTCTCACATTGCGGGCAATCCATACGTTTGAATTTCCCGCTGAGAAAGCATTCGAGGATTTCTTTGCTGGCGTCCAGTTGTTCCATAATTCAATACTCTATTCCGTTTCTGACGAGGAGCGGGGTTCCGAACTGGGTAATGGCTGGGAAGTAATCGTCTATCCACATACCCACGCTGATCCCTTCGTGAAGCATGAAGGCGCGTTTTTTCTTACCATCCGTCGTGTAAACCCGAATACCTGCATCGTGCAGTTTGTCGTGAATTTCGACCAGATTTTCATTGTGATTATCGCGTAAGGTACACACGACCGGTTCCCAGTCGCGGCTACGGTAAGCGTCGATCAGATCAAGGTAAAAATCCACATCGGCGGTAATGGTGTTGTCAAAGTCAATGGCCACAATACGCGAGGTAGGGGAGTCTGCCAATACATAAGCGTCAATGGAAAATTCATCAAATTTTGTGATGATCTTGTGTTTACCGTGTAGTTTGATGGCGGCTTCCAAGACACCAAACGCGGCACAAGGCAATTTATTCTGATAGTAAAAAACGAGTCCAGTCATGCAAGGTTCTCTCTAGCGCTATGATCATTCATGGTTATAAGCGCTTAGCATAGGGGCTGGATACAAGGCAGGCAATGATCTAAGGCAAGAAAAGGCCCCGCAGGGCCATCTCCTTAAAAATGTGGGGGAATTTCTGCATAGGAAACGCGTCCGAACTGCGCTAAGGCTATCCGCAATACAGAGGGGGATGGGGTTAGCAATTTCTCAGGGAATTCTGCATACCAAACTTCTGCGCCTCTCATGGGCTCAATCACCAGTTGGTGTTCAGTGTCCGCTTGTACCAGAGACATCTGGATGCCACGGACGCTAACATTAGGGGTGATTTCCAGCCGCACGATGCCCGGCTTGCCGGATTCTAGGCGTACCATTGAGACTTGCATGGTTGCGTGTTGTAATTTGCACTGGTTGGTTGCCAACAGGCATTCGCCCTGTAATTGCAAGGGCTGCATGGCGACAGGCTTGTCCTGTTTGGGTTGGTCTTTCGTGACCCACAGATCCATTAAGCCATAGCCACCAATTAACATAAAGGGAGCAAAGATAATGGCAATGCGCATGTGGAGGCTTTGCTTAAAAAACCATCGTAACATTGAAAACTCCAGCTAAAAAACAGGAAGTAGCATACACGACGACTGTGCTTATTGCTTTATTTTGCGTGCGGGTTTGCCTAGAATGCTGCTTCTGCCTTTTTGCCTCGCGCATTTACCTCATATAACGGATAACACCATGAATTCCCTGCACCAGGATTGGTTCGCCAATGTCAAAAATGATCTATTGGCTGGCCTTGTCGTTGCTTTGGCGCTGATTCCCGAAGCCATTGCTTTTTCCATTATCGCGGGTGTTGACCCGAAAGTCGGGCTGTATGCGTCGTTCAGTATGGCGGTGGTGATTGCCTTTGCAGGTGGTCGCCCCGGCATGATTTCGGCTGCCACCGGCGCGATGGCGCTGGTCATGGTCACGCTGGTAAAAGATCACGGCTTGCAATACTTGTTTGCGGCGACTTTGTTGACCGGGGTGTTGCAGATTGTCGCGGGAATGCTGCGGCTGGATTTGCTGATGCGCTTTGTATCGCGGGCGGTGATTGTCGGCTTTGTGAATGCGCTGGCTATCCTGATTTTCATGGCGCAATTGCCAGAATTGCTGGGCAGGGGCTGGATGGTGTACGCAATGGTAGCGGCGGGGCTGGGCATTATTTACCTGTTTCCGTATATCACTAAAGCAGTGCCGTCACCGTTGGTGGCGATTATTGCCTTGAGTGCGGTGGCGATCCTGTTTGGGTTGGACATTCGCACCGTGGGTGACATGGGGGCGTTGCCGGATAGTTTGCCAGTATTCTTGCTGCCGGATGTGCCGTTGAACTGGGAAACCTTGCGTATTATTTTTCCGGTAGCGGTGACGCTGGCGGTGGTGGGGTTGCTGGAATCCTTGATGACGGCGACGATTGTCGATGACTTGACCGATTCCACCAGCAGCAAGCAGCGCGAATGCGTGGGGCAGGGTGCTGCCAATATTGCGACAGGTTTCCTCGGCGGTATGGCGGGTTGTGCGATGATCGGGCAGTCGGTGATCAATGTGAAATCTGGCGGGCGTGGGCGTTTGTCTACCTTGGTGGCGGGGGTGTTTTTGTTGCTGATGATTGTGTTCATGGGCGACTGGGTGGCGCAAATCCCGATGGCGGCTTTGGTGGCGGTGATGATCATGGTGTCGATCGGCACCTTCAATTGGGATTCCTTACGCAAGTTTCGCGAGCACCCGAAAAGTTTCAATGCCACCATGATTGCCACGGTGGCGGTGGTAGTGGCTACTCACGATCTGGCGCAAGGCGTGTTGGTCGGGGTATTGCTCTCCGGTTTCTTCTTCGCCAACAAGGTGGGGCGGATGCTGTATGTCAGCGCCAGTTCCGAAGACGAGGGACGGATGCGGGCATATCAGGTGGTGGGGCAAGTGTTTTTCGCTTCGGCGGATTATTTCGTGGCCTCCTTCGACTTCAAGGATGTGGTGGAACGGGTGCGTATTGATGTCAGCCGCGCCCATTTCTGGGATTTGACGGCTGTGGGGGCGCTCGACAAGGTGGTGGTGAAATTCCGCCGCGAGGGTACGGAGGTGGAAGTAGTTGGCCTCAACGAAGCCAGCGCCACCCTCATCGACCGTTTCGGGGTACACGACAAACCTGAAGCCATTGAACAACTGTTGAATCACTGAGGAGCTTGCCCATGAAACCGGACAATAAAATCCTTGCCTGCGTGGATCAGTCGCATTTCGCCGAACATGTCGCCGATTACGCCGCGTGGGTCGCCACCCGTATGGAGTTGCCGCTGGAATTCCTGCACATCCTCGACCGCCACCCCGAACGCGCTCGCAACACCCACGACCACAGTGGCGCGATTGGCTTTGATGCGCAGCAAGCCTTGCTCGAAGAACTTTCACAGGAGGATGCAGCCCTCAGCAAACAAGCGCGTGAACAGGGGCGACTTTTCCTCAACCGTTTGCGCGAACGGGCGATGGCGGCCGGGGTGGAAGCCCCCGATGTACGCCAACGTCACGGCGCACTGGTAGAAACGCTGGCAGAACAGGAAGATGGCGTGCGCATGTTCATCCTTGGTCGGCGCGGGCAAGCGGCGGAAACCACCCCGCGTGAGTTGGGGCGTAATGTCGAACGGGTGATCCGTTCCTTGCACCACCCCATCCTGACCGTGACCGCCGCTTTCACGGCACCGCAGCAAGTGATGATTGCATTTGATGGCAGCAGCATTGCCCGCAAGGGGGTGGAATTGATTGCTGCTTGTCCGCTGTTTGTGGGCTTGCCGATTCACGTCATCACCTCCGGCGAACCGGGCAAGGGCGCACGGCGGCAACTCGAATGGGCGAAAATCACGCTGGAAGGCGCGGGTTTCACCACCCACACCGCCTTGCTGGCTGGCGACCCGGAAAGTGTGATTGCGGCACAAGTACGTGAGCGCGACATTGATATGCTAGTCATGGGGGCGTACACGCATTCGGCATGGCGTAGCTTGCTGTTTGGCAGCAAGACCACGGATTTGTTAAGAGCGTCGAAGATCCCGACGCTGTTACTGCGCTAGCCGCGCCTTACTGATCGGTCAGCCAGTAAAACCGGAAGGGTGGAATCACCAACTCGCCATTGAATAGGGCGGGGCGCTCGCCGGAATACAAATCCCGCACCGAGGCATGGCGGAAAAATGCCTTGCGCCCCAAATCTTCCATATTCAGGTGTTGCGGGTGGGCGTCGAAGTTGGCCACCACCAGTACCTTGTTCATCGGTTGGGTGGTGTCGAAACGCGCAAACACGAACAAATGCGGGTTGCCTACATCCAGCAGCTCGCGATTGTTGAAATCGGCGAATGCTGCCACTTCCTTGCGCACCGCAATCATCTTTTTCAGGGCGGAAAACAGGCGATACTCAACCGTTCCGGGGGTTTTGCGCAATTCGGCGCGTTCCCAGTCGATGCGCGGGCGATGCGCCCAGCGGCTGTCGTTGGCTTTGGCGGGGTCGTCCAGATAAGTACGGTCATTCAAGGTGCCGATGGCATCGCCGTAGTACAGCAGCGGAATGCCACCAAACGCCATGATCATGCCGTGCATGAGTACGATGGTTTTAATGGCAACGTCAATCCGCTCCGGGTTGTTGGCTTCCAGCGCACTTTCCAGCCCTGCCAATGAGGCCAATGAACCGGAAATGCGCGTGTCGCCCGTTTTGTCATTGTGTCCGAAGGGCAGGCCGCGAGCCGGAGAATCTTCATACTTGCCGGTGAAATAGTCGATCAAAAACTGGCGGTGTGCATACGGGTCATAGCCGACGGCGCGAATGTCGTTATCATCAAAGCCCAAACCAATGTCATCGTGGCAGCGCAGGTAATTCAACCACGTGGCGCGTTCCAGCTTGTCGGGCAGGCTTTTGATGCCTTGAGTTAGCAGTTTGGCGTTTTTGGTGGCTGCGGCATCCCATAGCAGCGCCATGAAGGTGGCGTTGTAGGCGATTTCGCATTCTTTGGCGTTGATCGCGTCTTCCCCGAAATACTTGATGATTTCCACCGGGGCAACAATCGCTTCGGCAATGAACAGCACGCCGGGCGCAGTTACTTGGCAACAATCCTTCAATAGTTGCAGTATTAGATGGGCTTCGCGCTCGTTCTGGGAAACACTGCCGATCTTTTTCCACAGGAAGGCCACCGCATCCAGCCGCAGGATGTCCGCACCCTGATTCGCCCAGTACAGGATAATGTCGAGAATTTCGATGAAGACTGCCGGGTTGCTGTAGTTCAAGTCCCATTGGTAGCTGTTGAAGACCGTCATGACCCACTTTTGCATGTCCTCATCCCAGGTGAAATTGCCGGGGGCATTTTCGGGGAAGATTTCCGGCATGGTGGCTTCAAACATGTCCGGCACTTCGCGGTTGGCGAAGATGTAGTAGTAATCTTGATGCGTCGGGCTGCCTGCTTTGGCTTGTTGCGCCCAAGCGTGTTCGTTGGAGGTGTGGTTGAGCACCACGTCCAGCGTTAGCAAGGTGTCGCGTTTGCGTAATTCGCCCGCCAATGCCTGTAAATCCTTCAACGTGCCGAAACGCTCATCAATCTGGCGGAAATCGCTGACGGCATAGCCGCCGTCACTCGCGCCTTTGGGGCATTGCATCATTGGCATCAGATGCACCAGGTTGACGCCCAGTTCCTGAAAGTAATTGACCCGTTGGGTCAGGTCGGGCAGGTCTTTGGCGAAACCGTCGGCATACAGCGCCATACCCACCCATTGCTGGTTTAAAAACCAGTTGTGGTCTTTTTCGCGCTCAAGGTCGGAATGGCGCAAGTGTTCCGGGCGTAACACGTATTGCCGCGCCATGGTTTCGACCAGCCCTTGCATGTGCTCGCGGAAGTCTTCGCGCTTACCGTACAGCACGCTGAACAAGGCGTGGATGGAGTAAAAATTTGCCCCCAAGCGCGTGTAGAAATGCCGCAAACCCTCACCACGAATGCTGGGGTCGAGTTCGATCAGGATGTCGTTGAGAAGGGAGTGAGAGACTTGTTCGTACATGTTTGGCCTTTGGTTCCGTGCTGCTGCGTTATTTTGTGACTGGTCGCGTTGCAAAGTCTGCATTATTCCCCGCCGATTTTCCAGCGTTGCCCTGTTTTGTGCAAAAACATTGAGATTCTTTTGACTTTTCGTCAGGATGAGCCGTCCTACCAAGGAGGGATGTTTTATGGGTGACGTTCTTCATGATTTGGACGAAGAAAGTCTGGTGGCACGTTGCCGTACTGAATTGCCCTATGTCATGGATGCCTTCAGTGAAGTGGTACGCCGCCACGAGCGTTATGTGTTTAATCTGTGCCGCCGCTATCTGGGCACGGAAGAGGAGGCAGAGGATGTCACGCAAGATGTATTCATGCGAGTGTTTCATGCTCTGCCCCAGTTTGAAGGCCGTGCACAGTTCAAAACCTGGCTGTACCGCATTGCCATGAACCAATGCCACAGCGCGGTGGAAAAGCGTAAACACTTTGTGCGCGACACGGATGACGGCGATGGTGGCAGCCTGTTTGACAACCTGTTGGTGGATGAACACACTCCGCAGGATGATTACAGCGCCACGCAAGAACAGGACTGTGTACAAAAGACGCTGGGTGAAATGCGCCCTGCCGAAAGCGAAATCCTCAGCCTGCGCTTTATGGGCGAATTGTCGCTGGAAGACATTGCCAGCACGCTGGATACCAAACTGAGCGCCACCAAAATGCGGTTTTACCGTGCAATGGAGCAATTCAAGAAACTGTATGAAAAATTGTGCCTGTAATCATTATGAATGACCCACACGAACAACTCGAACAGGAATTGCGTACCCTGTGGCAACAAGCGGCGAATACCCGTAAAGCCACTTCAACGCAGCGTATCAGCCGCATCCTGAAGCGGTCACGGGCGGAATTGTCGTTGCGTGATCTGTTTCAGTTTGCTGGCTTCTTGTCACTTGCCTTTTTTCAACTGTTTGGTGCGGTAGTGCACGCAGCGGTCGCTAACCCGAAGGACAATAACCATGAATCCAAGTGAACCTAGCCAGTTTAGCGACTTGCTCAAGTTTGATGAGCTGTTCAATAAACGCTTGTTGGAGCCGCTGTTTTCACAGTGGGATTTGCTGGTAGCCTTTTTGCCGAAAGCGATTGCTGCTGTACTGATTTTGTTCGTCGGCTTGCTGATTGGGATCGTGCTGTCGATGATTACCCGTTCGGTGCTGCACAAAATGGGCATAGACAAACTCAGTCGCAATGCCGGGGTCGATGCGATGATGTCGGAAGGTGGTTTGACCAGCACACCTTCGCGCTTGATTGGTAAAGTGGTGTTCTGGCTGGTATTTTTTGCTACGTTGATGCCTGCTTCTGAATTGCTGGGGATCCGTGAGTTGACTCAGCTCATGGCCAGTTTTGTCAATTTCCTGCCCAAAATTATTGCGGCGATCATTATTGTGGTGTTCGGTTTTGTGGTCGCCAATTTCTTGCGTCAGGCAGTGCAGGGTAGCAGTGGCAGTCTTGGGTTAACGTCAACCAAAACCATTGGCGGTTTGGTGTATGGCCTGACCGTGGCGATTACCATCGTGGTGGCGCTGGGGCAGATGGGGATGGACACGCAATTGCTCTACACCGTGTTGATCACCATTATTGCGTCGATGGGGCTGGCGATTGCCTTGGCGGTAGGGTTGGGGGGGCGTGAGATGGCGCATAATCTGGTCGCCGGTTTTTATGCGCGTGAAAGTTTTACGCCGGGGCAGGAGATCGGTTTCAGTGAATACAACGGTGTTTTACGTGAAGTGCAGGCACAGAGTACGCTGCTGGAAATGGCTGATGGTAAACTCATTTCCATTCCCAACAGCCATTTGTTCCAGCATCTGGTGCGGGTGACGCAACCAGAGGCTAGTGCTGAACAGGATTAAGGTGCTGCTGCCAGCCCCCGCACGATCTGGTTGGCGAGATCGGCAACCAAGGTGCTTTGCGCCTTGACCACGGCATCGACACCGGGTTCGGTGACTTTACGTTCCAGCGCGACTGGCTCGGTGGTCAGGATCTTGCCATCATCACCCGCTTGAAGTTGCCATAGCCCGCGTAAGGCGGCTTTGTCGCCGGGCATTCCATCAAACTGATCGAGTTTGACCACTACCTGATATTGCGGCGTTTGGCTGATTTCCCACGGGATGGTTTGCACCCGCGTGGCAGGCAGGCGTAATTGCAATTGCTGCGACAGCGCACTCAGGAACTCGTCTTCGAGTTGCCCACCCCATAGATGATCGTCGGAGACTTCCACCGTGGTGGTATCCTTGCGGATCACCATGCCTTCGCGGTCCAGCAGGGTAGGCAGGTTGATGGGGCCTACCCCCAGGCTTTTGATGCGTTGGGAAGTGGCGCTGGCGACTTCCGCCCCTGCGGAACCTGCCGCCAGCGTGTGGTACAGCGTCGGGGTGCTGGAGCAGGCAGCCAAGGTCAATGACAAGGCTAGCAACAATACCGTTTTCTTGTTCAACATAATCATCATGTTCCTTTACTTGCCCCGGATCAGCGAGGATGGGTTCCGTTGCAGGGTTTCGGTCAGGCTACGCACTGAGCGGGAAGCCGAAGTCACTTCTTCCAGCATTTCCTTTAACTGGAACTGGGTGGGTGAGTTCTGTGCAGTCATGCGGTCAACCTGTGCCATTGACCCCTGAATTTTTTGCAGGGTTTTACCCAAATCAATGGTGATCTGGTTCACGTCTTTGGTGACGCTGGGTAAGGTGTTTTTGTCGACCGTTTTGATCGCTTGTTCGGCAGCTTTGATGGCATCCTTGGCTGCATTGATGGTTTTTTCGGCTTCTGTCAGTACGCCGTTGACGTTATCCACGGTTTTGTCGAGTTTGCCGCTTTTGACCAGTTTCTGGATGCTATCCAGTGTTTCTTGCAAGCTGGCCATGATGTCGGTTGCCATCAGGGGCAGATTATCAAACGCAGAACCCGCCGTCGGGAATTCGCTGTAGAACTGGGTTTTGACGATTTTTTCCGGTTTTACATCTGGTTCTATGCTTAAGGTGATGAGCTTTTGGCCTGTGAGCAAGCTGCCGGTTTCCAGTTTGGCGCGTAACCCTTTTTCTACCAATTTATTCATGGCTGTTTCAGCTTCGCCTTGACCAATCTCGGGGTCAAAGTTTTGTGGCTGGATGGATACCAATATCGGGACTTTTACATCCAATGATTTCCTGTCCATTCTGATGTCGATATTTTCGACTTGCCCCACTGGGATGCCTTGGAATTCCAGAGGTGCGCCGACGCTTAAGCCGCGTACTGATCCTTTGAAATACATCACGTAATACAGGCGTTGGGTAAACTGCTTTTCCTGCGTATCGGAGTACTTGTTGTACAGTGGAAACGTGTCCCCATCCTTGCTGATTTCTCCAGTAGACAGGGAGGTGGGGGTTTCAAAGGCAATCCCCCCAATCAGTAAGGAGGCCAGTGATTCCATGCGGAATTCTGCCCCGGCAGCACTCATTTTGAATTCGGCACCGCTGGCGTTCCAGAAACGGCTCGTGGTGCGCACGAAATCGAAGTATGGGTCACGCACAAAAACTTCCATGCGTACCTGACTGGTATCTTGCAACAATTGGTAGTCGATGACCTCACCAACCTGTAATTGCTTGTAGAAAACCGGTGCACCCACATCCATCGAACCCAAGGAGTCGGACAACAGGAAGAAGCGTTTGCCACTTTCAGAAGGAGCAATCACGGGTGGGCGGTCTTCCCCGACATAGAAACTTTGGTCATCGGTATTCGTGCCGGGGTTCATGCCAACGTAAGTGCCTGAAAAGAAAGTGCTTAAGCCAGAAACCCCCGAACGGTTGACGCGGGGGCTGACAACCCAGAAACGCGCATCACTACCCAGATGCCGACCAATTTCCTTATTAAGTTCTAACGTGGCTTCAATGGTTTGTAGATCATCGCTCAGGCGCAGTGTACGTAGTTTACCAACGGTAACGGCCTTGTAGCGCACTTCGGTTTTACCGGCCTCGATGCCCTCGGCACTGGGGAATTGCACCGTAATGCTGGGGCCCTTCTCATTCCAGGTCTGGAACATTAGCCACGCGCCAATCAATACCGCCGCCAGCGGAATCAGCCAGACGGGCGATAGGCCACGTTCTTCACGTACCTCGACATCAGGCAAGGTATCAGGTTGTCCGACAGGGTTGCTCATGCAACAGGCTCCTCTTTGCGGGAAATATCCCAGATCAAATGTTCATCCAGCATCCGCGCCGCAAACATGGTCAGAACCACCACTGCTGCAAACGAAAAAGCCCCAGCATTCGCCTCAATACGGGCGAGATTGCCAAACTGCACCAGCCCGGCGAGAATGGCAATCACGAATACGTCGACCATTGACCAACGCCCCACGTATTCGGTAATTTTGTATAAGCGCATCCGGTCATGCTGACGCCAGCGTGACTTACGCTGGATGCTGATCAACAGGAATGCGATGGAAAACAGTTTCAGTAAGGGTACAAACACACTGGCAACAAACACGATCAGTGCCAACGGCCACTGCCCGGCTTCCAGCAAATGCAATACGCCACTGATAATGGTGTCAGGCTGCCCTTGCCCCAGCATGTAAACACTCATCACGGGCAGCATGTTGGCGGGAATATACAGGATGATGGAAGCAATCAGTAATGCCCACGTCACTTCCACGCTGTTATTGTGTTCCCGCCGCTGGATGCGAGCGCCGCAACGGGGGCAGGACATAACCTCATACTTGCCCAAGTGTGCAGGTTGTTTGCTCAGGTTGCCACAAACCTGGCACTGCACCAATCCCGCTTCACGGGCGGTATGTAACTCAGATGCGTTGCTCATGCGGCTTTACCTTGCGGGTTTTGTCCAGCTCACGCCAGACGGTGAAGGGGTCGAGCATGGCGCTTGCCGCCGCCATTGTGAAAATCAGCCCTGCAAACGACCACAATGACGTACCAATAATCAGGGTTGCTACGTCGCCCAGCTTGACGACGGAAACCAGCACCCCCAGCATGAAAATTTCCAGCATTCCCCACGGCTTGATCTCGCGCATCCAGCGGTACAGAAAAATGGCGAATGACGATTCCCAGCGGTTGCGGATGGTCAGTGTCACCACCAATAGCGCCAGCAACTCAAACAAGGGGAATACGATAATATTCAGCACGATCAACACTGCCACAAGCCGGTATTCCTGATTCCAGAACGCCACGCTGGCGCCAAACAGGTGCATTTCCTGCTCCTGGCCTTGTGCTCGCAGCCCCAGCAGGGGAAACAGATTAGTCAACGCAAACAGAATCAGCCCTGCCAGCGTCAATGCCATGACGGCATCAACCATGTTGGGGCGGTTACGGTACAGGGTTTCGCCGCAAAAAGTGCAATAGGCTGTTTTACCCGCTGCAATAGGGCGATAACGGTGTAACTGGCCGCATTCGGGGCAGGCAACATCAGGAAGATCACTCATGAAAAAATTTGGGCATATAGCCATCCATTTAAAACTTGAATCAGTGTAATAGAATTCGGGGTAATAAAATATAGCAGTGGGAGAATCAAAATGGGGGAGCCTAAGCCCCCCCAGCCGACGCTGGCTCTTGACAGGAAACCATAACGTCAGACGAACAAAACGTGATGAAAAATGTGGTTATTTCAGGCGGTAAGTGACACCCATGAACAAGGACTTGTCCACTTCGTCGTTACCATTGCCGCCGATGTCATCATCTACCTTGGTCAGTGCTGCTACGGTGTCAAACGCTAGCTTGTTGCTGAGGTAGTAACGGTAAGTAGAGCTTGCTGCGTTGGTGGTAGTGTCCTGACCTGTGGTGTCATTGTGGTCATAATTCACTGCCCAGCTATTCAGCCAGTCAATCCGGTCAGATACTTCATGCGTCAAGCTCATGTTGTTGTTCGCGGTGTAGCTTTTGTCGTTATCACGCAAAATGGCGGAGGCAGACGCTTCATTGGAGAACTGGGTACGGTTGCTCAAAGGCTTATGGTATTCCGCAGCAACATCAAGTGCTGGCTTGGTATTGCCACCGTCATAGTCCTTGAGCACTTCGCTCAGGCCAGCTTTGACCAGCCAGCCGTATTTACGGGTGGAAATGCGTTCGTTGACCAGCACGTCGTAGGACTTCAGGATACCGACTGCCCCCAGCTCGCCATTGGTTTTACCGGAAGCTTTCATGACTGCTTCCATATCGGCAATCCAGTTTTGCTGGTAATCGGCAGCCCCGTACTTGGCGCGGTATTCGCTTTCTTTGGCAATGATGTTGGCAATTTGGTTGTATTCAGCCTTGCTCAGGTCGCCGCTCAGCTTGTTTTTGTCACGCAGGGCTTCTACCAGACGCATAGCCTGTGCCATTGGGGTGACATTCACAACCCGACCATAACCGACACCTGCGCCGACTTTGACACGTGGATCATCCGCGCCTTTTTTGACGCCGATTTCACCGTCGGTATACCAGAATGCGCCTTTACTGTTTGGCTGGAAATATTTGTTCATGCCAACCGCGCCAGTGCCAATGTAGTTTTCTTGGGTATCATCGCCTGCATTAGAGCCGCGCTTGGAAGAACCTTGCAAATCGCCAGTGATATTGATGTCGCGATCAGGCGAGCTGAAAACGCGATCGTAGTTCATGTCAATGTTCAGATCGTGGCTGGTTTGATCTTGGTTGCCGCTGTTGACGTTCAGGCGGCCTGATACATAGGCATCTTCATAGGCGCTGGTTGGCTGTTCATAGTCATACAGGGTAACATCAGCCATTGCAGGGGCAGTTACGCCCAAAACCGCAGCGGCAACGCTTAATGTCAGAATGTGCTTTTTCATGTTCTAATCTCCATAAATTTTCATAAAACTTACCGAAAAATGTTTCGTAGTTACCACTATTATAGTGGTTTTTCTGCGTCACTTGTAGGTAAGACGCACCATGTTGTAATAAAGTCACAACTTTTTTCAAAAAAATGTAAGTTACGGGCTGCATTGTCTACGGTGTGACTTTACTGCTGCTGAATTTGTCGAACTACTTTTGCTCACTTATGCTGGAAAAAACAAATGGATAATCCGCTGACAAGCCTGACCATTGCGGTCTTGTTACTCATAATTAATGGTTTTTTTGTCGCTGCTGAATTTGCGCTCGTCAAGGCTAAAAGCGTGCGTATTGACCAACTGGCCAATCAGGGCATCCGCTCGGCAGTGCTGATCCGCAAGATTCTGGGGAATCTGGAATCCTACCTCGCCGCCTGCCAGTTGGGTATTACCATGGCCTCCCTCGGGTTGGGCTGGGTCGGTGAGCCTGCCATTGCTGCCTTGCTGGAACCCTTGTTCCGTGAATGGGGAATGTCGGAAGATACTTTGCATACCAGTTCCTTCCTGTTGGGCTTTTTGCTGTTCTCGTCGCTGCATATTGTGGTGGGTGAGCAAGTGCCGAAAACCTTTGCGATCCGCAAGCCGGAGCCGATGTCCTTGTGGGTGGCTTACCCGTTACAGGGATTTTATCTGATGGCTTGGCCGCTGAATCGCCTGCTGAGCCTGACGACCTCTTTCATCCTGAATCGTTTTGGGGTGGAAGAAGCTTCCCACGCCGATGTCATGACGGGGGAAGAGCTGCGGGACATGATTGGGGTGTCCGGCGAACATGGTGCTATCGAAACCGGACAGGCTGAAATGCTGCACAACCTGTTCAAATTCGACGAACGCACGGTGCAAGAAGTCATGGTGTCCACGCAGGAGACCGATATGCTGAATATCCAGCATACGCCAGAGGAAAACATGGCGATGATTCGACGCACCTCGCACTCACGCTTCCCGGTGGTGGATGGTGATACCGATAATCTGCTCGGCTTATTGCTGACCAAAGACCTGTTCAATGCCATGCTGGATGGCAAGGAAAAGCCGTGGGAACACCTGCATGACTACATCCGTCCCCCGCTGGTAGTGCCAGAAACCCTGCCGGTGGCGCGTTTGTTCGACACCATGCGCAGCCAGCAAGATCACATGGCCTTTGTGGTGGACGAGTACGGCGCGTTTGTCGGTCAACTGACGCTGGAAGACTTGCTGGAAGAAATCGTCGGTGAAATCGCTGATGAAATGGATGAAAACGAATCCGAATACCCGATTACCCAGATTGAAGAGGGCGTATGGGAAGCGCATGGCCTCTTGCCTGTCAGTGATATGGAAAAAGCTTTGGGTGTGGATGTCCCCGACGATCTGGATGCCAATACCCTGTCTGGCCTGTTCATGTTGAAGCTGCAACGCATCCCGGAGGCTGGAGACACGATTGATTGCTGTGGTTTCCAACTCAAGGTGATGTCCTTGAATGGGCATCGCGTCGATAAAGTACGCTTGGAAGCCATTAACGCTGATACTTTTTCACCAACGGATATTTGATTCATGACGAGCAGCACGCCCACCCGAAACCATGCCGAATTCGACCCGATTGCGTTGGTGATTGATTTACACGAGCGCAATGAACCGCAAGGCATCCGCGATTTTTTACAGGCACAGGATGAAGTAGAGGTTGCCCACCTGCTGGAATCGCTGCCACCCCGCGAACGCCGTTACATCTGGGAGTTCATCCCGGCTACCTGTCAGGCCGACGTGCTGGAAGAACTCGATGATGGGGTACGCAACAACCTGCTGGAAACCTTGCCAGAGGAAAGCGTTATCCACGCCATCCGGGAAATGGAAGTGGCGGAGCAAGTGGATTTGCTGGAATCCGTTTCTGATCGCTTGGCTGGGGTTATCCTCAAATCCCTGACCGAAGGCGAACGCAGCGCCATCCAGCAGCGCCGCCAGTACCCGGAAGAATCCGCCGGGCGTTACATGGATACCGAATGGATTGCCATCCGCGCCGACATCACGCTGGATGTGGTGGCGCGTTACCTCAAACGGCTGGATGCCTTGCCCCCGCACACCGACGGCCTGATGGTGATTGACCGGGAAGGCTATTACCAAGGCAAGCTTTCCCTCAGCAGCCTGCTGACCGGGGATGGTAGCAAGCGCGTGGCCGATGTCATGCAAGCGGATGCTGACAAAGTAGGCGTGCTGGATTTGAGCGAAGACTGGGTGAATTTGTTTGAGGAACGCGAAACCGAATCCATTGCCGTGGTGGATGACGACGGTAAATTGGTCGGGCGCATTGCGGTTGACGATGCCCTCGATATTATTCGCGAACTGGCTGACCATCAGGTCATGCACATGGCAGGTCTGAATGAGGATGAAGATCTGTTTGCCCCGATTATTCCTTCCGCCAAACGCCGCATGTTTTGGCTGGGGATTAATCTGCTCACCGCGTTTCTGGCTTCCTCAGTAATTGGCTTGTTTGCTGCCACGCTGGAAAAACTGGTGGCGCTGGCGGTGCTGATGCCGATTGTGGCCAGCATGGGTGGCATTGCGGGTAGTCAAACCCTGACACTTGCGATTCGGGGTTTGGCGCTGGGTCAAATCAGTGTGGCTAATACCCGCTGGCTGGCGATCAAGGAGGTGGTGATTGCAGGTATTAACGGGGTAGTGTGGGCAATGGTGGTCGGGCTGATTGCTTGGCTGTGGTTCCATGACCCCAAGCTCGCGGGTGTGTTGGCGGCGGCGATGATCATCAATCAATTTGCCGCTGCTATCGCTGGGCTGTCGGTGCCTTTGGTACTGGAACGTATGGGTATTGACCCTGCCTTATCGGGGTCGGTTATCCTTACTACCGTGACGGATGTGGTAGGCTTTATGAGCTTTCTCGGCTTGGCAACGTGGCTGTTGCTATGAGGTGGCGGGCTAACATCCCGCGATTGGCTAACAAAAATTAGGGGAAAAACATGGCAGAGTCCAAAGAGCTCTTGGAAGCCAGTAAAGAAGATCTACTGCAAACCACCGATATAGTACAGGACTGGGTTATTGCTAACCTGTTTAGTCTTGATCGCCTGATTCAGTATGGTATCGCCATTCTGGGGCTGGTGGTGGCGTTTTATATCAGCCAGTGGGTGCGTAAACGTTTTCCGGCACCACTGGAAGGTAAGTACCTGCCGCTGAAACAATTGCTGTATCGGCTGTTACGCCGCCTTTCTTTTCCGCTGATTCTCGTGCTGTGGACGCGTCTGGCGATGTTTGTCTATCATGAGCTAAAAATACCCTACGTGATCATGAATACGATCAATGATCTGGCCTTTGCTTGGGCAATGATTCGCTTGGTTTCGGCGTTTATCACCAATCCAACGGTGAGCCGTTCCGTGGCAACCTTGATCTGGGGGATTGCGGCGCTCGACATCCTCGGCTACTTATCCAAAATCGTTGATTGGCTGGAAAGCATCAAGCTGGGGTCTGACAAGGATGCCTTCACCTTGTATGACGTGGTGTCTTCGAGTTTGTCCGTGGCGGCGTTTGTGTGGTTGGCCTTGGTGACAGCCAATCTGATTGAACGCTCGCTGTACAATAATCCCAACCTGAGCGTTTCCACCCAAGCCTTGCTGGGGAAAGTCTCCAAATTCATGTTGCTGATGCTGGCGTTCTTGGTCGGTTTGAACATGGTGGGGGTAGACCTAACGACCTTTGCATTCTTTGGCGGTGCAGTGGGTATCGGGATCGGGCTGGGCTTGCAGAAAGTCTTTTCCAACCTGATTGCGGGCATTATTTTGTTGATGGATAAATCCATCAAGCCGGGGGATACCATTGTGGTCGGTGGACGTTATGGGCGGGTAAACCTGCTGAGCGCCCGTTACGTGTCGATGATCACGCGGGATGGCACGGAGCATCTGATCCCTAATGATGAGCTGATCAATAATCAGGTGGAAAACTGGTCGTACAGCGATACCAATGTGCGCCTGAGAATCCCGGTGGGTGTGCATTACAATACCGATGTCAAAAAAGCGATGGCCTTGTGTGTCGAGGCCGCTTTAGAAACCCCTCGGATACTCAAACATCCGGGGCCGGTTTGCCTGCTGAAAGGCTTCGGTGACAACTCGGTGGACTTGGAACAACGTATTTGGGTCAGCGATCCCATGAATGGTTGTGCTAATGTTAAGAGTGCCGTGATGTTACGCATTTGGGAGAAATTCCACGAGCACGGCATCGAAATTCCTTACCCGCAGCGTGATTTGCATGTGCGTAGTGTGGATGAGGCGGTGGTGAAACAATTCGTGTCAAAATAAGTGAGGGATTAGCGAGGTATCTATGTACCATCCTGAACAACGATTGTTTGGTGGCTGGTTACTGGCATTTACGCTGGTTTTATTGTTGATGCTGCCTTTTCCCGTGGCGGCAGGGGTAAGTGCCGTGAAAACCGTTGATGGCCTCAAGCAACCGTGGGGCATGGCGTTTCTGCCTGATGGTGAAATCCTCATCAGCGAACGTTCCGGCACTTTGCGCCGCATCCACAACGGCAAGTTGCTGGCTGCACCCGTTAGCGGCTTGCCCGCCATTGAAGAACACGGGCAAGGCGGCTTGCTGGGTCTTGCCCTTCACCCCCAGTTTGCTAAAAACCACTGGCTGTATGTTGCCTATGCTGGTAAGGGTAAAGGGGGTTACAGCACCCATTTGGCGCGTGGGCAGTATCAGGATGGCGCACTCACCCAGTGGCAAGTGCTGTTTGAAGCCACGCCAAAATCAGACCCAGGGCAGCATTTCGGTGGAAGGATTGTGTTTGATCGTGCCGGTTATGTCTATCTCAGTCTAGGCGACCGGGGAGAGCGTGATAGTGCGCAAGACCTTTCCAGCCATGCGGGCAGCGTGATTCGCCTGCATGATGATGGGCGGATTCCTGCCGATAATCCTTTCGTTAATACACCCGGCGCGAAACCAGAAATCTACAGCTATGGCCACCGCAATATGCAGTGTATGGCGCTGCACCCCGTTAGTGGACAGGTCTGGACGTGTGAACATGGGCCGCAAGGTGGCGATGAGGTCAATATCGAAGGCGCCGGAGCCAACTACGGCTGGCCTGTCATTACTTACGGCGAGGAATACGGTGGCGGTGCTGTCGGGAAAGGGGCAACGCAACAGGAGGGCATGGAACAGCCCGTACTTTACTGGAAGCCATCCATCGCGCCTTCCGGCATGGCTTTTTATACGGGGGATAAATACCCTGCTTGGCGCGGTAATCTATTTGTTGGCGCACTCAAGTCTGAGCTGGTTTCCCGCGTGACACTGGATGGCAACCGCTACGTCAGTGAGGAGCGTTTGCTGGAAAATGCCATCGGGCGCATCCGTGATATTCAGCAAGCGCCGGATGGTTATTTGTATGTGTTAACCGATGAGGATGAGGGCGGCTTGTATCGACTGGAAGCGTCGGATTAGGAAATACAGCTCAGATGTTGCGGCGGGCGTAGGCAAGGGGTAATGTCTAAGCATTTTACCAGTCAAATGAGGAATGTCCTATGCTCGACAACCATACCCTTGCAGTGCTCATTCTGACGGTGGTGGCGTTGTTCCTGTTCAGTCGCGAACGTATCCCGCTGGCAACGTCCTGTTTGCTGATCCTTGCTGCGTTGGCGGTGGGCTTTGCGTTATTTCCTTACCAAGGCTCTGACGGCGTGGTGGAACCCGTCGATTTTTTCTACGGTTTCGGGCATGAGGCGCTGATCGCGGTGTGCGCCTTGATGGTGGCGGGGCAAGGGCTGGTACGTACCGGGGCGCTCGAACCGGTTGGCTATATGCTTGCCAAACTTTGGGGCAAGCACCCGATGCTTTCCCTGTTGGCAACCCTGATCATTTCAGCGGTGTTGAGCGCTTTCATCAATAACACGCCGATTGTGGTATTGCTGATCCCCATCTTGATTAACGTGGCAGCGCGTACCAAAAGTTCGGCTTCCGGCATCCTCATGCCCATGGGGTTTGCGACCTTGCTGGGTGGCATGGGCACGACGATTGGCACGTCCACCAACTTGTTGGTGGTGAGCGTGGCGGCGGAAATGGGCGTGACCAAGTTTGAAATGTTTGATTTTGTCCTGCCCGCCGCGATTGCGGGAAGCATTGGTATGGCTTTTCTGTGGCTGATTGCCCCGCGTATGTTACCCAAGCAGCCTGCCACAGCCAACAATGCTATCAACCGTGTTTTCACTGCCCACCTGCATATTCCTGCTGGCAGTTTTGCCGATGGCAAGCGAGTGCAGGAAGTCATCGAAAAAACCGACGGTGAACTTAAGATCATTACGATTCGCCGCAGTGCCAAGGAAGGTTTAAAACCCCTGCCCGACACAGTATTGAGTGCCAATGACCGCCTGCTGGTGCATGACACCCCGGATAAACTGAAACAGTTTGAGCAAGTGCTGGGGGTCATTCTGCACCCTGATGACCCGGATTTTGACGGGCATGAACACCTCAATAATGGCAAACAACAACTCGCTGAAATCCTCATTCACCAACGTTCGCCTTTGTTGGGGCAAAGTCTGCAATCGGTAGATTTCGTTAGCAGGTATCATCTGGTAGCACTCGGTGTGCATCGCGAGGGTCACCACCAGATCAAAGCCTTGCCAAATGGTCTGGGTAATTTGACCCTGCAACTGGGCGATATTTTGCTGGTGCAAAGTGCCAGCGAACGCATCAATGCCCTTTCGCTGATGGAAGATTTTTTCGTACTGGAAGGCACGACTGACCTGCCGTATTCCAAAAAAATCCCGCTAGCACTGCTGATCATGTTCGGCATTATCCTGCTGGCAGCGTTTAAAATTCTGCCGATTGCGATTAGTGCGATTGCCGGGGTCTTGCTGATGATCCTCACCCGCTGCATTGATTGGGGGGATGTTATCCGTGGCTTGAATTTGCCGGTCATTATGATTGTGGCTTCCAGTCTTGCGCTGGGGCATGCCTTGACGGTGACGGGGGGCAGTGAGTTTCTGGCGGGGCAATTCCTGCATCTGGCAGCGGGAGCGCCGCCTGCGATGATTCTGAGTGGTTTGATGTTGTTGATGGCGATTCTGACCAATGTGGTTTCCAATAATGCCGCAGCGGTCATCGGTACGCCGATTGCCATCAGTATTGCCCATTCGCTGCAATTAAGCCCGGAACCGTTTGTGATTGCAGTGCTGTTTGGTGCAAACATGAGCTACATGACGCCAATGGCCTACAAAACCAATCTGCTGATCATGGCGGCGGGCAATTACAAGTTCATGGATTTTGTGCGTGTCGGTCTGCCGCTAACCATCATTATGTGGTTGGCGTACAGTGTGTTATTGCCGATGTTTTATTACTTGCCACACTAGACAATCACCCGTTCAGTCAGCAAGCGCAATCCCGACGGGTGACGGAATATATTTATGCCGCATCTCATCGACAAAACGCTCCCTGCTTTCAGGACACAAGGTGTCACCAAAGTCTACGGCACGGGCGCGTCAACCGTACACGCCCTGCGCGGGGTGGATGTTGACATCCCCGCCGGTGAACTGGTGGTGCTGTTAGGCGCATCCGGCAGTGGCAAATCCACCTTGCTGAATATCCTCGGCGGGCTTGATCGCGCTACGGATGGTGTGGTGCATTTCTTTGCGGATGACCTGACCGCGATGAGTGATCGCGAGCTTACCCTGTACCGCCGCCACCACGTTGGCTTCGTGTTCCAGTTTTACAACCTAATGCCCAGCCTGACGGCTTATGAAAATGTCGAGCTGGTCACTGAAATTGCCGATAACCCACTGGAGCCAGCCGAGGCGCTGGCGCTGGTCGGGCTGGAGCAGCGGCTGGATCACTTCCCCGCGCAAATGTCCGGCGGTGAACAACAGCGTGTTGCCATTGCCCGTGCCATTGCCAAACGCCCGACCATCCTGTTTTGCGACGAACCAACCGGGGCGCTGGACAGCCACACAGGCCGCGCCGTGTTGCGCGTGTTGCAGGATGTGAACCGCGAACTGGGCACGACTGTGTTGATCATTACCCACGCCGCCGCTACCGCCAAGATGGCCGACCGGGTGATCGACTTTGCCGATGGCGGTATCCGCGAAGTGGTGGTGAACACCACCAAACTGTCAGCGGAGGACATCCAATGGTAAGGCAGGCAGGGGCAAACCCATGACACCGCTTGACCACAAGCTGCTGCGTGACTTGTGGCGGGTAAAAGGCCAAGCCATCGCGATTGCAGTGGTCATCGCCCTCGGCGTGTTGATGCTGGTGATGATGGATGGCTTGATCAATTCACTGACAGAAACCAAGCGCACCTATTACGAGCGTTACCGTTTTGCTGAAGTGTTCGCGCCGGTCAAACGTGCGCCTGAACACCTGCTGGACAATATCGCCAAAATTCCCGGTGTGGCCGCCGTGGCAGGGCGCATCAATGCCGGGGCGCTGATCAATTTGCCCGGCATTGCCGTGCCGGTGCGGGCGCAAGCGGTGTCACTGCCCGACTTTGCACCACCGCGTCTGAATGACCTTTACCTCTCGGCGGGGCGGCGTCTTGACCCCGCCCGTCCTGATGAAATCCTCTTGCTGGAAGGCTTTGCCAAGGTGCATGGTCTGTCGCCCGGTGACAAACTTTCCGCCACCATGAGCGGGGCAAAGCGTACCTTTCAGATTGTCGGGCTGGCGCAAGCCCCGGAGTTCCTGTATTCCACCCCGCCGGGGGAGTTGATGCCGGATGATGCCCGCTTTGCGGTGATCTGGATGGGCGAACACTCGCTGGCGGCGGCCTACGATCTGAAGGGCGCGTTTAATGAGGCGCTGCTGACCCTGACGCGGGATGCCCGCTTGCCTGAGGTGCTGGATCAGCTTGATCGGATGCTGGCGAGTTATGGCGGTCTCGGTGCGTATGGGGTGGATGACCATTTTTCCGACCGCTTTGTGAGTGAGGAAATCAAGGGTTTGGCGATGTCGAGCAAAGGCGTGCCACCGATATTTCTGGGGGTGGCGGCTTTCCTGTTGTACATCGTCATTTCGCGGATGGTGGAATCCGAGCGCGAGCAAATCGGCTTGCTTAAGGCATTCGGCTATTCCAGCGGGGAAGTGGGGGCGCATTATTTCAAGTTTATTATGGCGATTGCTATCAGCGGGGCATTGTTGGGTTGCCTGCTGGGGGTGCTGGCGGGCAGGAGCCTTAGCAGCGTTTATCAGGAATATTACAAGTTTCCGTTTCTGGTGTTTCAGGTTGACCCGGCGGCTTTCCTGACGGGGGTTGCCGTCAGTGTGCTGGCGGCATCGGTTGGTGGGGTGTTTGTGTTGCGCAAGGTGTTTGCGCTGACACCAGCGACGGCGATGCGCCCACCTGCACCAGCGGATTACAGCCGTTCCGTGGGGATCGGCAAAACCCTCAAGGCAGTGCTTGACCAGCCCAGCCGCATTGTGGTGCGCGGGCTGATCCGCCAGCCGGGGCGGGCATTGGCGGCGGTGGTGGGGATTAGCGCGGGGATGGCGTTGTCCGTCGCCATGATCAGCCTGATGAGTGGTTTTGACCGGGTATTGGACATGAATTTCGGGGTGATTGAGCGCAGTGATGTCACCGTCAGTTTTGTCGAGCCGCTGCTGGACAAGACTGTGTATGAATTGCAGCGCATGGAAGGGGTGATTGAAGTGGAACCGTTCCGCAGTATTTCCGCCACCTTGCGCCATGGCCTGTACACCTATCGTGGCGGCATCAGAGGGCTGGTGGCGGAACCGCGTCTCAACCGGGCGGTGGATGACCAGATGCAGGCCATTTACGTGCGTGCAGACGGCATTATTCTGGCGAAATCGCTGGCAGACATCCTGCATATCCAGCCCGGTGAAACGCTGACCGTCGAGGTGCGCGAAGGCCGCAGGCCAGTGCTGCAAGTACCCGTGGTCGGTGTTGCCCAAGCCTTGCTGGGTGCGCCGACTTACATGCAGATTGGCACACTGAATCAGGCGCTCAAGGAACAGAACCGCGTATCCGGCGCTTATTTGCGTATCGACAGCGCCCGCAGTGCTGCCATTTACCACAAGCTTAAGGACATGCCCGCTGTAGCAGGCGTTAGCTTACGGGAAGAATCACGCGCGGCTTTCAAGAAAGTGATGGATACCGGCGCGGGAGCGATCCGCTATGTCATGGCTGCGATTGCGGGGATCATTACCTTCGGCATTGTCTACAACAGCGCCCGCATCACCTTTGCGGAACGTTCCCGTGACCTTGCCAGCTTGCGGGTTATTGGCCTGACCACGGGGGAAACCGGGTTCATCCTGCTGGGTGAGCTGGGCATTATTACCCTGCTGGCACTGCCGCTTGGCTCGCTGCTGGGGTATTACCTGTCGATGGCGGTATCGGTCGCCTTCAGTACCGATCTTTACAGTATCCCGGCGATCTTCGTGCCGGAAAGTTATGGCGTCGCCGCACTCGCCGTGCTGGGCGCATCAGCCATTTCCGGGTGGCTGGTCAAACGCGATGTGGACAGGCTCGATCTGGTATCCGCACTCAAAACACGGGAGTAAACCGTATGGCAAACAAGAAAAAATCACGCACATGGATGATATTGGGGACGGGCATTTTGCTGGCAGTAGCCCTGACCTACGCTTTCTGGCCGCGCCCGGTGCTGGTGGATATGGGGCAAGCTACCCAGGCCAACATGGTCGTGACCATTGATGAAGAAGCCAAAACGCAGGTGAGTGATACTTACGTACTGTCAGCCCCGATTGCCGGGCAATTGTTGCGCGTCGATGTGGAACCGGGCGATACCGTGGAAGGTGGGCAGACAACCGTTGCCCGCATGTTGCCGGTTAACCCGGCGGCGCTCGACATCCGCACCCGCCAGCAAGGGTTAGCTGCCATCAACTCGGCAGAAGCCGCGCTGCGCATGGCGCGTGCCGACCTCAACAAAGCCCGTGCCAATCAGGATTTGGCGGATACGGAACGGGAACGTACCAGCACGCTCTACGCCCGCCGCCTGATTGCCAAGGCCGCTTTCGACCAAGCCAACAATGCCGCCCGCGCCGCCGGAGCAAGCGCCGACATGAGCAAGGCTGCCATTGCAATGCGCGAAGCTGACCTCGCCAATGCCCGCGCCCAACTGATCGGTTTTGATGACAAAAGCACTCCGGCTACCAGCAAACAGCCCGACCAGCACGCGATTCCGCTGAAAGCGCCGGTTTCCGGGCGGATACTGCAAGTCATGCAACGCAGTGCCACCACCCTTACTGCCGGTACGCCCATTCTGGAAATCGGTGATGTCACCAACGATCTGGAAGTATTGGTGGAATTGCTTTCCACCGATGCCGTCAAGGTCGCGGTGGGCAACCGTGTCCTGATCGACAACTGGGGTGGGGCTTATCCCCTTAACGGCATTGTCGAACGGGTGGAACCGTGGGGTTTTACCAAGGTTTCTGCGCTGGGGGTTGACGAGCAGCGTGTTAATGCCATCATCCAGTTTACTGACCCGGTGGAACGGCGTGCCAGCCTTGGCCACGGCTTCCGGGTGGAAGCACAAATTGTGGTGTGGGAAGCCAAGGATGCGCTCACCGTGCCATCCAGTGCGCTGTTCCGCGATGCAGGCGGCTGGGCAGTGTTTACGGTCGATGCCGGAGTCGCGCACCTGAAAATGGTCAAGGTTGGGCAGAATAACGGGAGTCAGGCGCAAATTACCGAAGGGGTGAACGCGGGCGATAGCGTGATTCTGTATCCCGGCTCTGGCTTGGTTGAGGGGATGCAGGTCGCACAGCGGGTTTCGGGTTAAGAGTGAAAGAGGGCGTATGCTGGTTTGCCGGGGACTTGATCACGATTTTGGCGCCGCCACCCTGATTTTCTTTAGCCGTACCAATTCGCGTACTCTGCTGGCAATTTCAACCTTGGATTGCCGCAGCAATTTTATTTCGGATACGGTCAACATCCGGGGTGTTGAACAGGTAACGTGCTTCAGACTCTGTAAGGCAGTCAAATCCGAAGCCGAACTGTTGTTCCCACCAGTGTTCAAATTCATTGCCATGTTTTTGCCTCAAATGCTCGTGTGTTTGTGATGTTAAAGCTATGTTTGCCGAGTGGGGCTTTCCTGTCAAGACGATTGCCCCCAATAGCAATTTCCGGCGGAGACTTCCCCATCAAATGCTGCTTGCCGTGCCAGACGGGAAAAACCATCAGCCCCAGTGTGGGCAACGATATTGGTTTGGATAATACCGCTGTCAGTAGGCCAACCCAACTGTTGAGCCAGCATATCAGCTAATGCCTCGGGGATGGCATTCACACCTGCGCCTTCGACAGCGTGTGCGGAGACCAGAATAGGCTTTTGTTCGCCAAAGGCTAGCGCTAATTGCCCGACTGTGACTGGGTTTAACAAGGCATCCACCAATAGGTAGGCAGAGTCAGGGTCGCCGGATTTGGCAGCAAGGTAAGTGGGATGTTGTTTGACTGCTGACTCATTGGCATGAATCCAGACAGCAGGAAATGCATTCCACGGATAACGAACTGTCATCAAAAACCTCAAAAAAGGGGAGTGAACCTTATGTACTGGAAGGTCTTGATTATAGCAAGCCCCCTCTTTATTACCAATATTCGCGTAAAGCCCCGTCCTTCAGGTCGGGGATATAAGCGTCTTTAGCTAACCTATCCGTTGGTGGCGTATCTCCGACCTTTCATGCCATTTCCCCGTTGTCACTCACACCTAAACGGGTCATCATCGGCTGATGATTGCCCCCACAACATCCCTCAAAACACTATCGGTCAGAATCCGCGACAAACACGCGGCGATTCTGTCGCGCATGGCATTTGAGGCGAATCAGGACTGGAATGCAGCCAATGCGGAAACCGCTGAGTGGTGTTCTATTCCCGTGCCGGGCGTAGGTTGGATACGTCACAACATCAGCGCGTTCGACTTGCAAAAGCAGCTCAAAGGCATCAAGCAAGAACGTGGCTTCATCATCCACTCCACCACCGTTCAGGAAGTGGTTGCCATCGTTGTCGGCAACGTCAGCAGTTCCGCCTTAGCCAAAACCACGATGGCAAAAAGTGTCTTGGATGCAGGCTGGTTCATGTTGAAAACTCAACTGAAATACAAAGCGATCGCGCGGTCAGTGGTGTTTGAGGAAGTCGACGAAGCGTACACTACCCAAGCCTGGTCGTGTTGCGGCAGTCTTTCCGCCAGCAGCCCGAAAGGTAGAGCAGGACTTGGAATAAGAGAATGGATGTGTGCCGAGTGTGGCACGCTGCACGACAGAGATGTCAATGCAGCTCGGAACATTCTCGCGGCTGGGCATAGCCGTCTCGCAGGAGGAATCCTCGTTCTTTAGGGCGGGGAGGATGTCAACCGGCAATCCTGTAAATTTTTGTAAAAATCAATGAGCGTACCCTTGGTTTTTTATAGCATCACTTTGGATGTTTAGTCTTGACAAAACAAAGTAAACACCTATACTAACAGCCATGAATGATACACCTACCAACACCGCCGTCCTTGAGTTCATCGAACAGATGGGGCTTGCTATGGAAGCCGATGGCCTGCCACGTATTGCGGGGCGGATGGTCGGTTATCTGATCGTTTACGGTGGCCCGGTCAGCTTTGGTGAGCTGGCAGACATTCTGCAAGTCAGCCGGGGCAGTATCAGCACCAATGCGCGGCTGCTTTCCACCCTCGGCGTGATCGAACGGGTCAGCTTTCCGGGCGATCGGCAAAACTATTACCGGCTGGCAAAAGACCCCGGTGAGAAAATTATTAAGGCAGGCGTGGCGCGGATCAAGCGCGTTGAAAATATCATGACCACCGCCACCAAAACCGTTCCCGACTCCATTCAAGGTTCCGCCGAGCGGCTCCAGCAAATGGCGCACTTCTACAGTGTGGTCGGTCGCCAAATGGGAACACTCCTGCAAGAACTCGAACAAGGCTGAGTAGCCCTGAGCCTGCCAAGTCCGGCGGGCGTTTTTTTCATCATATTGTTTAGTTGTGAGTAAACATACTGAACAAGGTAAGGAAAACATGATGCCCATTTACAAGCCCTCACTCCGCATCCTTATCCCGCTGCTGCTGGCGGCAACCCTGTCTTCACAGGTCAGTGTGGGTGCTGATGCCATGGTTGCTGATAGCCAGAATACCCCAACCGTGACGGTGGCAACCGTGGCTTTGGGCGATTTGCTGGCACGGACGCATGTTTCCGGTACGCTGGTGGCGAAAGAGGAAGTCTTGATCAACCCGCAGATTGGCGGTTATGAAGTCCAGCAAATTCTGGTGGACATCGGTGACACGGTGAAAGCAGGGGATGTGCTGGTTAAGCTCGATGCCCGCACCCTCGAAGCGCAACTGGCGCAGGCCGATGCGGATGTCGTCCGCGCCAAGGCTAATGTACGTCAGGCGCAAAGCCAGATTGATTCTGCCAAAGCCAACCTGCCGCAAGCCACCACCAGTTTGACGCGCAACCAGCGCCTGCGTTCCAGCGGCAGCATTCCCACCGCTACGCTGGATGACAGCCAAGCCGCCGCTGGTGTGGCGCAAGCTGCGTTTGATTCCGCCAAGGAAGGTTTGAATGTCGCCGCCGCACAATTGACCCAGTTACAGGCGCAACGCGACCTTGCTGCCCTCAACCTGTCCCGCGCTACCATCAAAGCACCGGTTGGCGGCATCATTGCGCAACGTACCGCCAAACAGGGCGCGATTGCCAGCACAGGCGGCGAACCCATGCTGAAAATTATTGCTAATGGTGACATTGAGCTGGAAGCTGAGGTGGTTGAAACTGCCCTGAATGGTGTCCAGCCCGGCAATCAGGCCGATATTTCCATCGCCGGGGCGGGCAACCAGACCGGGAAAGTCAGGCGCGTTTCACCAACGGTTGACCCGCAAACCCGTTTGGGGTTGGTCAGGATCACACTGGACAAGAATCCGGCCATCCGTTCCGGCGGGTTTGCCGATGGCTGGATTACCGTCAACAAGAAACAGGCGCTGATGGTTCCCAGCACTGCGGTGCAATCCAATACGGAAGGTGATGCTGTTACCGTGGTTAAGGATGGGGTCATCGAGAAACGTTCCATCGTGGCTGGTATCCTGTTTGACGGTAAACGCGAAGTCATCAAGGGACTGACCGCAGGCGAAACCGTGCTGGTGCGGGCAGGCAACTTTTTCCGTGACGGTGATCTGGTGAAGGTTGCCCGACCTGTGCTGGATATTCCGGTAGGAGCAGCCCCATGAATATGTCTACTTGGTCGATCCGTCACCCTGTCCCCGCGATTGCGCTGTTTATGGTGTTGTGCGTGATCGGGATGGTGGCTTTCAAACAGCTTCCAGTTACCCGTTTCCCCAACATCGACCTACCGATCATTACGGTGGGTATTTCGCAAGCAGGCGCTGCCCCTTCCGAGCTGATTACCCAAGTGACCAAGCCGGTGGAAGATGCCATCGCCAGTATCGCAGGTGTCAAACACATTACCTCGGTGGCATCGGATTCGTATTCCAGCACCACCATTGAATTTGAACTGTCTGCCGATTCCGACCGCGCCCTCAACGCTGTCAAGGATGCGCTTGCCAAAGTGCGCGGCGACTTGCCGCAATCCATCACTGAGCCTGTCGTCCAACGGCTGGATGTGACCGGTATGCCGATCATGACCTATGCTGTCACTGACCCGACCCGCAGCATTGAAGACCTGTCGTATTTTGTGGATACCGTGATTGCCCGGCGCTTGCAAACGGCGCAAGGGGTCGGGCAGGTGTCGCGCAAGGGCGGTGCAGAGCGTGAAATCAAGGTGGAACTTGACCCCGACCGCCTGCTGGCACTGGGCGTGACGGCTGCGGAAGTCAGTAGCCAGTTACGCAGTACCAATGTCAATCTGGGCGGCGGACGCGGCGATCTGGGCGGGCAGGAATTCACCATCCGCGCCCTCGGCAGTGTCACCACGGTGGAAGCACTGGCGCAAACGTCGCTGTCGCTGAGCAATGGCAGCACGGTCAGGCTGGCGGATCTGGGTAAGGTTATCGACGGCGCGGCTGAAACCCGCTCGTTTGCCATGCTGGACGGGCAGCCGGTGGTTGCGATCAGCATTCTGCGTGCCACCGGCGCCAGCGACATGGTAGCCGCCGAGGGTGTCAAGGAACGGGTTGCTGAGTTGTCCAAAGAATACCCGAATACCAGGCTGACGATGATCGACGATACCACGGTTTACACCGAGGGCAATTTTGAAAGCTCGATGGAAACGCTCTACGAAGGGGCAGCACTGGCGATTATTGTGGTGCTGGTGTTTTTACGTAACTGGCGGGCAACCCTCATTACTGCGGTGGCCTTGCCCTTGTCGATTATCCCGACTTTTTTTGCGATGCAATGGCTGGGCTTTTCCCTGAATACCATCAGCTTGCTGGGGATTACGCTGGTGACGGGGATACTGGTGGATGATGCCATTGTTGAGATCGAAAACATTGTACGCCACATCAAGATGGGGAAAACGGCTTACGCGGCCTCCGAAGAGGCAGCCAGCGAAATCGGCCTGACGGTCATTGCGATCAGTTTCACCATCGTGGCGGTGTTTGCGCCGGTCAGTTTCATGGATGGCATTGCCGGGCAGTATTTCAAGCAATTTGGGCTAACGGTGGCGATTGCGGTGCTGTTTTCGCTGCTGGTGGCGCGGCTGATTACGCCGATGATGGCGGCTTACCTGTTGCGTGATGAGCCGGGGCATGTGGAAAAGACCGGGGATGGTTTCATTATGCGCCATTACCTCGACATTTTGCGCTGGACACTGGCGCACCGTGCCATCACCTTGTCGGCGGGGCTGGTGATTTTCGTGGTCTCGATTTTTTCCGCCACCTTGTTGCCGACTGATTTTGTGCCAGTCAGTGATGAAGGTCGTTCGCTGCTGACGCTGGAATTGCCTGCTGGCTCGACGTTGGAGGATACCCGTGCGGTTTCCCGGCTGGTGTCAGGCAGGATCAAGCAGGTCGAGGAGGTCAACAGTGTCTATGTTGACGGTGGCTCAGGCGATGTTAGCGAAGCGCGGCTGACCATCAATTATGGGCCAAAAGAAGAGCGTGAGCGTTCCGCCTTTGAACTGGAAGATGTTTTGCGGCAAGGGTTGACCGATGTGCCTGATGTCAAACTGCATGTACTCGCCCCGAATGGTCAACGTGATGTCAACCTCATTGTGCTAGGGGATACGGAAGCCGCCGTCAGCGAAGCCGCCGACAAACTGGCAGCCGACATGGGCAAGTTGCCGCAACTCAAGGATGTGACCACGGCTGCGGTTGTTTCCAAGCCGGAAATCCGCATTACCCCGAAACCGGAATTGGCGGCGCAATTGGGCATTACCGCCAGTTCGGTGGCCTCCACCATCCGCGTGGCGACACTGGGAGATAGCGGCTCGAACCTCGCTAAATTCAACGCAGGCGACCAGCAAGTCCCGATTGTGGTGCGGATGCGTGAAGACGTGCGCCGCAACCTGATGAAAATGGCGGGGCAACGCATCCCCAGCAGCAGCGGCAAGTCCGTGCCGTTGGGCGTGGTTGCCGACATTGCCTTTGCGGAAGGCCCCAGCAGTCTGGAACGCTATGACCGCCGCAACCGCACCTCAGTTGCCGCTGACCTTGCCGATGGCGCGATTCTGGGGCCTGCACTGGAATCAGTGTATGCCACCGAGTCCGCTAAAAACATGCCGGAAGGCACGGCGATCCAGAGCGGCGGGGATGCCGAAGTGATGGCAGAGGTGTTCACCGGGTTTGCATTGGCTATGGGGCTGGGGATCATGCTGGTTTACGTGGTGCTGGTTATCCTGTTTGACAGTTTCGTGTCGCCTGTTACCATTTTGCTGTCCTTGCCGCTGAGTATCGGCGGGGCGATTTTCGCGCTGTTCCTGTTTGACAAGCCGATCAGTTTGCCGGTTTTCATTGGCTTCCTGATGTTGATGGGCATTGTGACCAAGAACGCCATCATGCTGGTCGAATTCGCCATCCACGGCATCAGCAACGGGTTGGATCGTCATGAAGCCATGCTGGAAGCGGGTCACAAACGCGCCCGCCCGATTGTCATGACCACGATTGCCATGGTGGCGGGCATGGTTCCCAGCGCTTTGGCACTGGGGGTCGGTGGTGAATTCCGCTCGCCCATGGCGATTGCGGTCATCGGCGGCTTGCTGGTATCCACATTGTTGTCACTGCTGTTTGTGCCGTCGCTGTTCAGCGTGGTCAGCAGTTTGAAACAAAGGTTGCGGGGGATGTTGCCGGGGGGTAAGGTTGCAACGCTCCCCATCAACCAGCCATGACCTGCCACGATAGGAAACCACCCACGTGCTAATGACCTTCAAAACCGTTTTCCCCGAACTCAGCGATGCCGAGGCTGAAAAGCTACAAGCCATTGCCAGCCTGAAAATACTGAGGGAGGGCGATGTCGCTGTCCCGCAGGAATATGACATGGAGGAAGGCCGCCCGCGCCGTACCCTGTTCATTGTGCGACGCGGCGAGATCGAGATTTTCCGCGCCCGCAACGGCTTTCTGGAACACGTGGCCTCCCGCTACGAGAACGAAATTCTCGGTGAGGAAATGCTGCTGGAGCCGGAAAAAGTCCACCACGTTTCCTGCCGTACCATTGTCGAGTCCGAAGTGCTGGTGATCCGCCGCATTGATATTGAGGCATTGCTACAGGCCGAACCGGATATGGCGCGCAAGATTTACCGCCAACTGGCGATGAACGCTTACCAGCGGATGGAGGGTGAAGACCTTATCCGCAGCCATACCGAAACCGATTCGCTGGGCGATATTGAAGTGCCCAATCATGCCTATTACGGCTCGCAGACCGAACGTGCCTTGCGCAACTTCAAGATCACTGGCTTGCCGATTTCGCACTTCCCGGTACTGCTGAAAAGTCTGGCCTTAATCAAAAAGGCGGCTGCGCGTGCCAATGCTGATGCAGACAATCTGCTACGCAAACCCAATCCTACCCTCGATTTGACGGTGGGGGATGCCATTATCCGCGCCTGTGATGAAATCATTGCGGGCAACCAGTTCCTACACAGCCAGTTCAAGGTGGATGTGATTCAGGGCGGGGCGGGCACGTCCACCAATATGAATGCCAATGAAGTCATTGCTAAACGCGCCCGCGAATTGTTGGGCTATCCGCGCCATTACACGGCGGAAAAAATCGTTGACCCGAATGATGACGTGAATATGTCGCAATCGACCAACGACGTTTACCCCACGGCTTTACGCCTGACGTTGGCGCTGACCTACACCGACTTGACAGCGGCAATGGAAACCTTGATTCAGGCGTTTTACGCCAAAAGCGAAGAGTTCAGCCATATTCTCAAGATGGGGCGCACGCAGTTGCAGGATGCTGTACCGATGACATTGGGGCAGGAATTCCGCGCGTTCGGTGTTACGTTGGAAGAAGACATCGACAAACTGGATCGTAATGCGCCGCTGTTGGGTGAAGTCAATCTGGGTGGCACGGCGATTGGCACGGGTGCATTGGCTAGCCCGGAATACCCGGCTCGGGTAATTGCTGAACTGAATAAGCTGTTGCATACCGACATGAAGGCCACCCATATTGAATTACGTCAGGCCGCCGATTTGGTGGAAGCGACGTGGGATACTGGCGCGTTTGTGCTGTTTTCCGGCATTGTCAAACGGGTGGCGGTGAAGCTGTCGAAAATCTGTAATGACTTGCGCTTATTGAACAGTGGGCCATTGGCGGGGTTCGGCGATATTCGCTTGCCGCATGTGCAGCCCGGCTCGTCCATCATGCCCGGCAAGGTGAATCCGGTGATCCCCGAAGTGGTTAATCAGGTGGCGTTTCAGGTGATTGGCAATGATTTGACGGTGACCATTGCTTCGGAAGGTGGGCAGCTTCAGTTGAATGCGTTTGAACCGATCATCGCCTTCAACATGTTCCAGTCGATCGAGATGATGACCCGCGCCATGAAGACACTGGCGGAACACGTCGGCGGCATTACCGTGACTGAAAAAGACCGCGAACGCCTGCGCCTGCGGGTGGAACAAAGCCCCGGTTTGGCGACGTTCCTGATTCCGCGTATCGGCTACAAAGCGGCGGCGGCGATCGTGAAGGAAGTCATAAGCAGCGGGCAGACCGTGAAGGAAGTGGTGCTGGCGCAGGGGATTATGGATGCGGCGGAATGGGAGAGTTTCATGCACGCGGATAACCTGACCAAGCCGTATCGACCCAAACGCTGACATCGAAGAAGCCCAATGCCTGAGCCGTTTTAAATTCTGAACGGCGGCTCAGACGGTGGGCATTGCCCTGATTACTGTTTTTGAGCAGCCGCTGGTTGTGCGGCATCCCGTACTAACCTGACATAGTTGTTAATGCGAATGGCATCACTTTGTGGCCCATGTCCTGCGGCAAAATCCTTCGGGTTCCCTTGTTTGGGGTCGCTGCGTTGTGAGCCTGCTCCGTGTACGTCACTCCAGACACCATCCATCTTGCCCATGGCTCTGCCGAAGGCTACGTAAACAGCTCTTTCACCCGGTGTCTGAGTAGCAGCTTTGTGGGTGGTCGAACTCCAGTAAAAGGGGTAATCGACCTGATCGGCTTCATTCTTGATGGTGCTGGTATGAAATAAGGGGTCAATCGCGGCAGAATTGGTGGTGTCCGGTGAGCGTGAGTAATCCACCAAGTTCTGCAATTCCTTGGCATTGGGCATCCGCCAGTCATTGTGCCCCAGGTAGTTTTCGCTGTTTTTTGTCTGAACCCATGCCAGCGCCTGCTGCCAGTTCATGCCCTTGGCGCTGTCATCCTGCGCCCACATCAGGCCGGTTGTTTTGTCGGTGATGGTGTTGTCAGTGTTGTCGACGAAATCATTCACGCCGTAAGTACTATTGCCGCGCACATACATGACAAAGAAAGTTTTGTCCCCGCCATGAAAATTCAGCCCATAGCCCTTGATGCGACCATCAGCGAAATTGACGCCAAACAAGGTGCGGTCTTTTTGGGGGCCGGTGGTTGATACATACAAATTGCTGGATGCATATTGGGAATCAATGATGCGTTCATGATTTTTGGTATCGCCGTAGGCAAAATCAAAATACTGGGTATCGATGAAAGGGATTAGGTTGCTACTGTCGCTTGCCTCTGGGTCGGGATCCGCGCCCCGAAAGTCGATTAGGGAATACAGCTCTTTAATGGTTGGTAGATGCCAGTCATCATGACCGTTGAGGCGGAACGTTTTCGCGCCAGCAAGTGCCTGCTCATAGGTTTGTTTGTCCTTGGCATTGATCTCACCATCGCCATTGGTGTCCGGGCTTTTTTGCCACATTAGACCCGTGGCAGTATCGGTGATGGTGTTGTCATTGTTATTGAGGAAAGGGGAGGTAGCCTTGTTGAATTGGGCATCTTGCCCGTAAAAAGCTTTGCCCTTGGCAGGGCAGGTGATTTCATTACGGTTGTCGTAACAGGCGGTCTGCGCTGTGTCAACGGCTGTGTAGGCCATTACCAGCGAAGAACCAATATCGGCGAGCACCAAGCCCAGCGTAAGCACACTGGCTAAGGGATATTTTTGCAAAATGTTCATAACAGTCTTCCTTAATTGTTTTAACTGTTGAGCAGTGTATGCCCACAAAGTGAGGCAATTATGGAGAGGCTGTGAAGAAACTGTGCACTTTCCAGTGGACAATGGTCGTCTTACAAACCACCAATGCCGTCCGCAAGCTCACGCAAACTGCTAATGGTCAGCGTCGGCGCAATCCCCCAAGGGTCAAATATGGCCTTGTCAGAACGGCGTACCCATGCACTGTTCAAACCATGAGAAGCCGCGCCGATTACGTCAAACGGATTGCTGGAAATGAGCCATGTTTCACTGGCCACGGCTGCCGTGGTATCCAACAGGTGCTGGTAAACGTCAGGATTCGGCTTGAAGGTCTGGCGATCATCGACACTAACCACGCCGTCGAATAGGTCGCGGATGCCTGCCGTTGCGAGTAAGGTTTCAACCGCATCAGCCGTGCCGTTCGAGAAGGCGTACAGCGCATACCCGTCAGCTTTTAAGCGTTCTAACGAGGCGGTTACATCAGCGAATGCCGGTAGCACACGGTATTCAGCCAACAGCGCCGCTTTTTGTTCAGCGGTTAGTGCCGTATCGAGATAAGCATCGGTGTAGTCCAGCGCTTGGCTGGTACATACCCCGAACGTCGCATAGGTGCGCATCAAGCCACGCCGGAACGAGTATTCCAGTTGCTTCTCACGCCAACTCCGGGAGAATGCCTCGGCTTTGTCACCGATAAATTCTTGTAGTTTGACTACTACACCGTGGGTGTCGATCAAGGTGCCGTAGACATCAAAGGCCAGTACGGTTGGCATGAGTGCTTCTCCTGACGATCTCAATTAAGCGGAATGTTAAACTGCCTCAGCTAGCACCTGCACGGTTAGGCGCAATTGCTCAGGCGTATAGGCCGTCATGAACGCTTGGAAGTGCTGACTAGCGCCATGTTGTTGCAGGGCTTCGCCATCCTGCCATTTTTCAATCACCACGAAATCGCCACCAGTATTGTCTATGCCGGGTGCACCTTCTTGATTAATTGCGTAAAAGTCATATTGCAGGCAACCCGGTTCTGCCCGACTTAACGGCACTAACTGGTTCATGTCAGCCTTGATACGCTCATGTAATGCCGGGGCTGCGTGTAAGGTTGCGATTAAGTTGATAGTCATGCTTTTTCCTCAAGATAACAGGGTGAAAATTTCGGTTTCAGGTAGTCTGGATTTGGGTAGTGTGGCATTAAAGTCAGTAGTTTTACGATACCCAAAGGAAACAATCGCAACCGCTGTCAAACCTTGCTCACGCAGACCGAATTCCGCATTCAGCGCTTCAACATCAATACCTTCCATGGGGAGGGTATCAATACCCAATGCAGCAGCGCCCAATAGTGCCGTGCCGATATTTAGGTAAAGCTGCTTTTCATTCCAGTGCTGTGTATCTTGTAAATCGTTGCGATGAATGTTAACAAACATAGTACGTCCACCATTCATCATGTCTTTATGCGCTTGCTCCACATAACGCCCGTCGCGGTCTTCTACTGCCAACAGGTGATTCAGGTAGGCATCATCAAAATCTGTTTTCGCGCAGAATACAATGACATGAGAAGCATCTAACACCTTGGCGGTATTGAACACAAACATACCCTGCGTGCCTTTGCTAATACGTTGTTTGCCCTCATCCGTGTTCGCAACAATGAAGTGCCATGGTTGGCCGTTGACACTGGATGGGCTTAATCGTAACAAGTCTTTAATTTGCTGGAAGTCCGCTTCGGGGATTTTCTTATCCGTCCTAAATTCTTTGGTGGAATAACGAAAGTTGGCGGCATCGGTCAAGTTCATAAAGGATTTTTCCTGATAGATTGGTAATGTTTTCTTCTGGTATCTATAATAACCTTATAATTTCATCTGACAAGTACGCACATTTTTGTGCTATAGGTACATAATGGATACTGTAAAACGCCCACGTTATGCGTCTTATGCTGGAGCAGGTTGTCCTGTAGAGGCTTCTCTGGAATTGTTTAGTGGTAAAGGCAAAGGCATGATCCTTTACCATTTGCTGGAAGGTACGTTGCGCTTTAACGAACTCAAGCGCCGCGTCGGTAACATGACGCAGCGTATGTTGACCAAGCAGCTTAGGGAATTGGAGTCATTTGATTTGATTCACCGCGAGATCTATCCAGAAATTCCCCCGAAAGTGGAGTACAGCCTGACAGAAACCGGTCGCACGCTGGAGCCGATTCTCTTGGCTCTCAAGGACTGGGGTGAGCAACATGCTTTGCCGAAGTTGCTGAAATAGAGAGTGGGATTGTCTGGCAGTATTTCGACAGGGCGCAAGTTCAGCGTATGATAGCTACTTTACTGGCAAAAAAAGAACCCTATATGAAATCAGCTAACACGCTTTCCAACCCGAAAACCCAGCTCAGCGTCCGCAATGCTACTGTCGCCGATATTCCACAAATTGCCGATCTTTCCAGCCGTGCCTACGAGGGAACAGGTATGCATGGCTACTCAGAGCCGGTGCTGATCGGTCAGCTCAACCACTTTCCCGAAGGCCAGTTTGTGGTGGTTGCCGGGGAAAAAGTCATCGGTTATTGCGCCACCCTGCGGGTCAGCGAACAAGTCGGGATGCGGCGGCATACTTGGGAGAGCATTACCGGCAACGGCTACGCTTCGACCCACGACCCCAAAGGCGAATGGCTGTACGGTATGGAAGTGTGTGTTGACCCCGCTTACCGGGGCTATCGCATCGGTCAGCGCCTCTACAACGCCCGCAAGCAACTGGCGGAAAAACTGGAGCTGCGCGGCATCATGTTCGCCGGACGTTTGCCCACCCTCGCCAACCGCATCAAGCGTTTCGGCACGGTGGAAGCTTATGTGGAAGCGGTACAGAAAAAACAGCAACGTGACTTGGTGCTGTCATTCCAATTGCGCAATGGCTTTGAATTCCTCGGTGTGATGCCGCATTACCTTGACGCTGACAAACAGTCTCTCGGTTATGGCATCCACATGGCGTGGCGTAACCCCAAAGTTTCGCAGGCGCAAGAAACGCACAAAAAGAAAACCTACGGCAGCCGTCTTCCTGACAGCGTGCGGGTCGGTTCTGTGCAATACAAGCAGCGTAAGGTGGAATCCTTCGAGGAATTCATCGACATCGTGCGTTATTTCGTTGACGTAGTGGCGGATTACAAAGGCGATTTCGTGGTGTTCCCCGAACTCTTCACCTTACAATTGCTGTCGATGGAATCGCAGGAGCTTACCCCGGTACAAGCTATCGAAGCGCTCACCAAATACACCCCGCAACTGAAAGAAGCCCTGCGTGACCTTTCACTGCGTTACAACATCAACATCATCGGCGGTTCGCACCCGACGCGGATGCCGAACGGACGGGTGGAAAACATCTGCTACGTTTTCCTGCGCGATGGCACTATCCACGAACAGGCCAAGATTCACCCGACCCCCAACGAAGCCTACTGGTGGAACATCGAAGGCGGCAGTGAACTCGACGTGATCCAGACCGACTGCGGCCCCATCGGCGTACTGATTTGCTACGACTCAGAATTCCCGGAACTGGCGCGTCACCTCACCGATCAGGGCGCACAAATCCTGTTCGTACCGTTCTGTACTGATGAACGCCAAAGCTACCTGCGGGTACGCTATTGCTGCCAGTCACGCGCGGTCGAAAATCAGATTTACGTGGTCATGTCCGGCAACTGCGGCAACTTGCCCAACGTTGCCAATATGGACATCCAATACGCGCAAAGCTGTATCCTCACCCCGTGCGACCTGCCGTTTGCACGTGACGGGATTGCGGCGGATACCACGCCTAATACTGAAATGGTCGCGATTGCTGACCTGCGCCCGGAAACCTTGCTCACTGCCCGTCACAGTGGCACGGTGCAAAACCTGCGCGACCGCCGTCATGACCTTTATCAGGTACGCTGGAAAGGTAAGTGAGCCAAAGCTGTATGGAAAAAATCCTGTTAGGCTGGCGGGAATGGCTGGCGTTGCCCGATCTGGGCATCCCCGCTATCAAGGCAAAGGTGGATACCGGTGCGAAAACATCGGCCTTACATGCCTTCGAGCTGGAGCGTTTTCAGCGCCAGCAAAAAGATTATGTCCGTTTCGCGCTTCACCCCCTTCAGCTACGCGACACGCCCGCGCTGGAGTGCTACGCTCCATTACTGGATCAACGCATGGTCAGTGATTCGGGCGGCCACCGTGAGCTACGTTATGTCATTGAAACCCGTCTGGTTATGAGGGGGCACGAATGGCCTATCGAACTTACCCTGACAAACCGTGACTCCATGCGCTTCCGCATGTTGCTGGGAAGAACCGCCATGGAAAATAAGGCACTGGTCGACCCCGCAGCCTCCTATTACATGGGAAAACTCAATTACCGAAAAATTTACGCATAATAACCACGCACTCATGGAGGAACCCCGGATGAAAATAGCCATCCTGTCACGCAATGCCAAACTGTATTCTACGCGCCGTTTAGTCGAAGCCGCCGAGCAACAAGGGCACGAAGTCAAAGTTGTTGATGTGCTGCGCTGCTATATGAACATCGCCGCCAATAATCCGATGGTCTATTACAAGGGGGAAGCGCTGGAAGGTTTTGATGCCGTCATCCCGCGTATTGGTGCCTCCGTCACCTTTTACGGGGCGGCGGTACTGCGCCAGTTTGAAATGATGGGGGTCTACCCGGCGAACGAATCGGTTGCCATTACCCGCTCACGCGACAAGTTGCGTTCCATCCAGTTATTGTCACGCAAAGGTATCGGCCTGCCCATAACCGGTTTCGCCAACAAGCCGGATGATGTCAAAAGTGTTATTAAACTGGTGGGTGGTGCGCCGCTGGTGGTCAAATTGTTGGAAGGCACGCAAGGCATCGGCGTGGTACTCGCAGAAACCGACAAGGCAGCCGAAAGCGTCATCGAAGGTTTCATGGGGTTAAAAGCCAATATTCTGGTACAGGAGTTCATCAAGGAAGCCGGTGGTGCCGACATTCGCTGCTTTGTTATCGGTGACAAGGTGGTCGCGGCGATGAAACGTCAGGGCGCACCGGGCGAATTCCGTTCCAACTTGCACCGTGGCGGCAGTGCGTCGCTGGTCAGAATTACCCCGGAAGAACGCTCCACCGCCGTGCGTGCCGCCCATATCATGGGCTTGAACGTGGCGGGTGTGGACATTCTGCGTTCCAATCACGGCCCTGTCGTGATGGAAGTCAATTCATCGCCGGGTCTGGAAGGTATTGAAGCCGCCACAGAAAAAGATGTGGCGGGCATGATCATCAAATTCATTGCCGCCCATGCTTCTCATGGCAAAACCCGCACACGAGGCAAAGGTTAATGTCGAAACGAGCCGCGAATCGAGAAGCCTTCACACTGGGGGAGCATATTATCCAACCCGGTGAAGAGCACTATATTGAGCTGCCCTTGCCGGGTCTTTACACCCATTCCCCGGTGTGTATGCCGGTACACGTGACTCATGGGCGTGCTGATGGTGCTAAATTGTTCATCAGTGCGGCCATTCACGGTGACGAGATCAATGGTGTCGAAATCATCCGCAGAGTGATCACCAGTCCCGTGCTGAAACGAATGCGTGGTACGCTGATAGCGGTTCCGGTGGTCAATGTTTATGGTTTCATCAATAAATCCCGCTACCTGCCTGATCGGCGTGACCTGAACCGCTCATTTCCCGGCTCAGAAAATGGCTCAATGGCGAGTAAGCTGGCGCATGTATTTCTGCAACAGATTGCCCGTCGTTGCCAATACGGTATTGACCTGCACACGGCAGCCATCGGACGCGACAACCTGCCACAAATACGCGGCAAGGTTTTCGACGACCCGGAACTGCTGGAGTTGGCAGCCGCATTTGATTCCCCCGTCATCCTCAATGCCGAGCTGCGCGAAGGCTCCCTGCGCCATGCGCTGACGCAGACTTCTAGCACAAAGGTATTGCTGTATGAAGCGGGTGAGGCACTGCGCTTTGACGAAATCGCCATTCGTGCCGGGGTGCGTGGCATCCTGAACATTATGCGCCATCTTGGCATGTTGTCCGGTCAGCGCCACCCCCGCAAACAATACATTGAAACGGCTGTTGCCCATTCCAGCCGCTGGGTGCGTGCTCCACAAAGTGGCATTTTGCGTTCCATCATACCCATGGGCAGCAAAGTTGAAAAAGGCACCATTATGGGCTACGTGGCTGACCCGTTTGGAGAAACCGAAAAACCTGTGATTGCGCCCACGGCGGGCATGATCATCGGCAAAACCACCTTGCCCTTGGTGCATGAAGGTGAGGCCATCTTCCATATCGCCCGCTTTGATACGCTGGATAGCGCTTCCCGCTCACTGGAAGACTTCCACAATGAACTTGAGCCATCCGAAGGGGATGATCATGTTATCTTCTGAGGCTTAAGCGCTTTACCCCAGTTGCCACTGCGTTTTGAATGTCCGGTAAAACTCAGGATCTGTGGTGGTTGCGCCGCGTAAACCCACCACGGCACTGGCAAATTGTTGAGCACGCTGCAAGGTTTGCGTCATTGCCCAACCTTTGATTTGCCCCACCAACAGCACACTGCTGAAAGCATCGCCCGCGCCGACCGTATCCACCACATGGGTAGCGCGTTCCGGCTTGATCTGCAAACGTTCCCCAGCGACTGAAATCGCCAGCGCTCCGGCAGCGCCTTGCGTCACTACCAGCCATTCCAACGGCAAAGTGTCGAACAGGTGCTGGATGCGGCTGTCCGTATCACTGGCTTGCGGCACCATTTCCGCCAGTTCATCCGCATTGATTTTGAGGAAATGTGCCCCGTTCAGCAAGGTTGCGAGATTGGCGGCATCCCACCACGGCGCTCGCAAATTAATGTCGATAAAGCGTTGCTGTGGTGCTTGCATCAACACTTGCCAAGCATGGCGGGAAACGGGTTGGCGCACGGCAAGGCTGCCGTGATACAGCAAGGTGTTGGCGGGCAAGTCAGGCAATGCTGCTGGCTGGATAAAATCCCACGCACTGTCTGGCACGATCAAATAATGCGGTTCACCGTCGTGGATGCTGACATCCACCACCCCGGTTGGATGGTCTGGGTCGGTTTGCAGGCCGGACAAGTCCATGCCGCAGTCTTGCATGGCAGTACGAATTTGTGTACCCAACGGGTCATTGCCAACGCTGGAAATGAATAACGGTTCCAGCCCGAATGCTTGTAAGTTCCAAGCTACATTGAAGGGTGCGCCACCCAGCACTGCTGTGCCATCCGGGAAACGGTCAAACAGGACTTCGCCAAAAATGACCGGGCGTAAAGGGTGTGTGGTAGTCGTATTCGTTGTCATGGTTAACCAGTATCTCCTGCTAGTAAACGTGGAAGGACAGATTTCACCGTATCCATCGGTACGGCAAAACCAATGCCCTCGGAACCACCCGACAAACTATAAATGGCGACATTGACGCCGATAACGCGCCCGCTGCTGTCGATCAGGGGAGCGCCAGAACTGCCAGGGTTGATCGCTGCATCGGTCTGGATCAGATTGCTGATACCCCCCGTTTGCGGGTCGCCAAAGTTACGCCCCACCGCAGAAATAATGCCAGTAGTGAAGCTGCGCCCAAGGTCAAAAGCATTGCCAATACTGAAAACGGTTTGTCCTACTTTCAGGTTGGCGCTGCTGCCAGTTACGGCTGGGGGCGGTAGATTTTCCAGCGAACGCAGTTTAAGCACGGCAATGTCATATTCCTTGTTAAAGCCAATGACATCTGCCTCCAGCGTGCGCTTATCCGCAAGGCTCACGGTCAGGGTCTTGTAACCCGCGATCAAATGCTGGGTGGTGATGATATGGCCTTGCTTGTCCCATAAAAAGCCGGTTCCTGAGGCAACCGTGCCGAAATCATCTTCCGGCTGGTCATCGGCCTGGATGCACACCACCGCAGGATTGCTGCGCTCGAAGATGGCAACGGTGCTGCGCTCCTCCATCTGCAAGGTGCTGCACCCTGTTAAAGACAGGCAGAGCAAAGCTATCGCAAGTAAGTGATTCTTCATCGTTATGTCGGCCTGTTTTTTTGCAAGTTGGGGTTTGTTCTAGTATGCCCGCCAGTATAAGCAACTACAGCCTGTTTTCCAACGCTGTCAGCCGGGCTGTTATCGACGGATGATAATGGGCAATACCTTCCAGAATACCCGCTGCGTAATGGCCATTCATGCCCAGAAAGCCGCCCTGTGCCAGATACAGCGCCGCTGCCGTACCTGCTTTGTTGGCAAGCTGTACAGCCTCCGCTTTTAGCTCAGGGCTGGCGTTATTGACCAGAATGGCGGGAATCGGGCTGATTAGCACGGGCAAATCATTGCCGCTATCGCCTGAAAACACCGTGTTTTCCCGCGCAAATCCCTGCTTTTCCATGAGGAATTCAATCGCATGGCGCTTGCTGGCACGTGCGGGCAGGATGTCGAGCAAACCCATATTGGCGGGTTCGTCAATGCTCCAGATCAAGCTGGCGTGGATGCCGTTGGCGGACAGGCGCATTTGCACTTCGTCCAGCACGCGCTGATGCTTGATGGCAAGGTCAAGGTAATAGCTCAGCTTGTGGGTATTTTGCTTGGCGGCTTCTTGCAAGCGCAGAGCAGGGAAATCTTGCAACAATGCTGCCAGCGCTTCCCGGTTACGTCCCGCCCAATCGGGGGCGATGTGGCTTTCCCACGCTTCCCACTGCTGCCAGTCCAGCCCGTTGCAGGCGTAAATGCTGGAACCAACATCCCCCAAGACGAAATCGGGCAGGGGCAGGTCGTAAGTGTGGATGGCTTCCCGCACCAGCCCTTGATCTCGCCCACTCACATACGCGAGGGTAATGTCGGGCAGGGCGGCGAGTGCATGAAACATTTCCCGTGCTTTGGGGGATTCCGGCTCTGCCCCGTTGGGGATCAGGGTGCGGTCAAGGTCGGTGCAAACCAGCAACCGTGCGTTCGTGTCGTTGCTCAAGCCGTTACCTCGCAAGTCTGGAAAAAGTCATAGTGTTCAATCGCTTCCAGAATACCTTCAGCATACGGTTGGGTCGCGAAGAAAATATTAACACCTTCATGCACCAGTTCGGACAGCTCTTCGTGATGGCGGTTGGCAACTACCACGCTCAATGTATTGCCGCGCATCATATCGGCATCTGCCCCAGAACCGCCCGCTGCGAGAATGCGTTCCAGCGGAATGTCACGGCGGTCGGCAAACCAGCGCAAGGCTAGCCCTTTGGAGGCACGTACCGGGATAATGTCGAGGAATTGCCCAAACGATTGCAGCACATTCACCGCTTGGCCTTCCTGATGCAACAGGCTGTTGAGGTGCTGGATGTCGGGGGCAATCTGTGGGTCAATGTAATAGCTGACCTTGAAGCGGCTTTGCTCACTTTTGGGTTGCAGCTTTAACCCTGGTAGCCCTTCGAGCACGCGGCGGATAATACGCGGGTTCCAGAGGTGGTCGATATGCCGTTCCCACGCTGTATCCGGTAGCAGGTTGGGGGCGTAGTAAATTTCCGTGCCTAAGCTGGTGATGAGCACGTCGGGCTGGGGGATACCGTGTTTTTTCATGGCTTGCAGCGCGGAATCCAGCCGTCGCCCGGTAGCAATGCCAAACAGCACGCAACTGCGGTTGGCTTGTAAGGCTGTGAGGAAGGGTTGCAGTGCTTCCGGCTTGCCCAGCAGGTTTTGGTCGAGGTCGGAAAACAAGGCGCGGTCGTGGTGCAATTGTTGGCGGCGCTTGACGGGCACTGGGGTGATGGTTTCTGTGCGGTCGATGAGTGGGTGTACGACTTGCAGGTATTTTTCCACATGGGCTTGCCAAGAATAATAGTGCTGCACACCTTGCAGGCCGTTATTGGCGAGGGTTTCCCACGCTGCTGAGCCGCTGGTCAGGACTTGCAGTAACTGGGCGGCTATATCGGCGCGGTCTAGCGGGTTAATCAGGTAGCCGTTGTGGCAGTTGCCGATAATGTCGGTTGGACCGCCGTCATCGGTGGCGACGATGGGTAAACCGCTGGCGGCGGCTTCGATCAGGGTCAGGCCGAAGGGTTCAGTCAGGGCAGGGTTGACGAATACGCCTTTGCTGAGGGCTGCCAGCCGATACAGGGCGGATACGTCGCTGGATTGGTGGTGTTTGGGGTAGGCCACTTTGCCGTACAGGTCGTATTGGTCAACCGTGAGCAGGATGTCGTTGAGAACTTCCTGCGCCCCAGTGTCGAGGTCGCGGATGTCGTCACGGTTGCCTGCAATGATGATCAGGTTGGCTTGTTGCTGAAGCTCGGGTGATTCACCGTAAGCACACACCAGTTCCGCAATGTTCTTGCGCGGGTCGGGGCGGGAAAGCGCGAGGATCATGGGTTTGTGCGGGTTGGCAAGGAAGCGTGCCAGTTCTGCTGCCATGGGGTGGCTGGCTTCATCGCCTGTCGGTGGGTGAAATTGTTGCAGGTCAGTGCCGGGGGGAATGACGCGCATGTGTTCGGGCTGGTAATGGTTGTAGAGGCCGTATTGTTCCTGCACTTCTTGCTGAGTGCTGGTAATGACACGTTCAGCAACGCCCAAGGTGGTTTCTTCGGCTTCAATACGCTGGGTGATGTTGTAACGGGTTTCGAGGGCTGCTTTGCTGTGGCCTGCTGCCAGCAATTGGCGGCGTTTGCTGCGCCCGAGTGAATGCCCGGTATGCACCAGCGGAATGCCCAGCAGGTTGGAAAGGCGTACCCCGACATAACCGGCATCCGCGTAATGGCTGTGGAGGATGTCAGGCAGGCGCGGTTGTTGCTTGAGGTATTCCAGTGCGGAATCGGCAAAGCTGTCGAGGCAATCCCACAGTTCTTCTTTGGGGAGGTAGCCCTCGCCACCGCACTCAATCCGCACAATTTGTGCCTTGGTCGACAGGGCTTCACAGGCTTGGGCGTAGTCTTGATGGACGGCTGCATCGACGACTCGGCGGGTGAGCAGGTCTACTCGTCCTACCGAGGCTTGTTCGCCGAGGGCGCGAGCCAGTTCCACGACATATTTGGTTTGCCCGCCGGTATCGGCGTCGCGCCCCAGTTCCAGGTTTTGCCCGCGAATCAGCCCGTGGATGCTGATCAGGACAATATAGGGTTGATGTTGCTTTGTTGACATGTTTGGCACTCCCTTTCCCGTTTATTCAAAATCTTAGTATCACTTTAAGTTTCCGTTATTTACGGGCGTGTAGGGTCTCTATGACATTGGCCATTTCATTTTCTACCTCCTGATCCAGCTTGATCGTATCGGAAGTTACGCCCGCCATTGGGTCGTTGTAAATGGTTTCATTGAGTTTGCCTTCGCTTTTGGCGACGACGACGGAGACCATAGAGTCGCCGGAAACATTCACGGCGGTGCGGATCATGTCCAGCAAACGGTCAACCCCGAGGATCAGGCCGATGCCTTCCACCGGCAAGCCAACTTGCACGAATACCATGGATAGCATGATCAAACCTACGCCCGGCACGCCCGCTGTACCAATGGAGGCCAAGACTGCCATGGCAATGACCACCAGATAATCCGTCAGACCCAGATGCACGGCGTAGACGTTGGCAATGAAAACGGTGGCGACGCCTTGCATGATGGCGGTGCCGTCCATATTGATGGTGGCGCCAAATGGCACGGTGAATGAGGCGACAGAATTATTCACCCCTAGGCGTTCCGTCACGGTGCGTATCGTGACGGGGATGGTGGCGTTGGAGCTGGAGGTACTAAAGGCAAATACTTGTACATTGCGCATTTTACGGATGAAATGCATCGGGCTGAGGCCGGAAAGCAGTTTCAATAACACCATCAGCGTGCCAAACAGGTGGAACATCAAGGCGGCGATCAAGACCAGTACATAACCTGCCAGTACGCTCAGTAAATCAAAACCGAGTTCTGCCATGGCCTTGGCTATCAGTGCGAAGACGGCGTAGGGGGCGGCAGCCATGACAATCGAGACCATTTTCATCATGACTTCGTTGGCAAGCTCAGCGCCTTCAATCAGGCTTTTGGCTTTTCTGCCGACCATCAGGATGCTGACACCCAGCAGGATGGCAAAGAAAATGACTTGCAGCATTTCACCGTTGGCCATCGCGGCGAAGGGATTGGTGGGGATCATGTTGGTGAGTACGTCGATTAACGCTGGGGCTTCTTTAGCACTGAAGCTGGCCGTTGCGCTGGCTTGCATCCCTTGCCCGATACCGGTAGTCGTGGCAAACAGTATGGCTGTGGCGACTGCGATGGCAGTGGTCAGGATGTAAAGCAGAAAGGATTTCATGCCAACCCTTCCTAAGATCGAAAGATTGCCGATGCCACACACGCCGCAGATCAATGAAAATAATACCAAGGGTACTACCAACATTTTAAGGGCATTGATGAACAGTTTGCCGATACCCTGAAACAGGCCATTGACGATGTATTCATTAACAAAGCTGCCCGTGCTGTTCAGGCCGCTGATATTGAGTAATAAGCCAACGGTAATGCCTGCCAGCATGGCAATGATAACTTGAAGTGTTAGGTTGGGTTTGGTGATGTTCATCTAGGCTCCCGTTTCCTCAGGTTGTGGAATAACAGAGGTTAACACATAGGGCTAGGTTAGGGGGATGTGTAGGCCGGATTATGGTGCGTAATAAGGCCAAAAATGTTACTATCTGTTTGTTTTTAGCAACGAAAAATCCTTTATGATGAAAAACTTAAGCTATGTTTGGAGTGCCTGTCTGATTGGGCTGGCAGTATTCTTGTTTCCCGTGATCAGTTTAGCCAGTGAAGGGGGGGCAGAGGTCGCACACCTGACCGGAACAGGGTTGGGCTTGACTGCTTTGATCCTGTTTGTATTTGCCTACGCTCTGGTCATAGGCGAAGAACAAATCCACATGCGCAAATCCAAACCCGTCATTGTAGCGGCGGGGATAATTTGGGTATTGGTTGCCATTGCCTATATGGGGATTGGGCAGATCGACAAGGTGGAGGAAATCCTCGATCACAATTTGCTGGAATACGGCAAGCTGATGCTGTTCCTGTTGGCGGCGATGACGTTCATCAATACGCTGGATGAACGTAATATGTTTGCGGCGTTGCGTTCGTGGCTGGTGTCGCGGGGCTTTTCGCTGTACTGGATTTTCTGGATTACGGGTGTGTTGGCGTTCTTCATTTCCCCGATTGCCGATAATCTGACCACCGCTTTGCTGATGGCGGCAGTACTGGTGGCAGTCGCTGCTGACAGACCCAAATTCGTGGCGATGGGCTGCATTAATATTGTGGTGGCGGCCAATGCAGGGGGCGCATGGAGCCCGTTTGGTGATATTACGACCTTGATGGTGTGGCAAGCCGGTCTGATCAAATTTTCTGATTTTTTTGCGTTATTTATTCCTTCGGTGCTGAACTGGTTTGTTCCAGCCTTGATCATGTCGTTCTTTATTGAGAAGGGTAAGCCTGCTGCGATTAATGCCGTAGTGGTGGTCAAAAAAGGTGGCTTTGTGGTGTTAGGCTTGTTCGTTGCGACGATTGCCATGGCGGTTGTTTTTCACAACTCGCTGCACTTGCCGCCAGTACTGGGGATGATGACCGGTTTGGGCGTGCTGAAAGTCTACGGCTGGTATTTGAAAATGTTCGATAATGACCCAAGCAATGATAACACTGACAGCAGTGTTGGTCGGTTTGATATTTTCAACCAGTTGCAGCGTGCCGAGTGGGATACGCTGATGTTTTTTTACGGGGTGATCCTGTGTGTGGGGGGGTTGGGGGCATTCGGTTATCTGGCGATGGTTTCAGAAGTGCTCTATACCGGCATGGGCGCAACCTGGGCAAACGTGATGGTCGGCATTCTGTCCGCGATTGTGGATAACATTCCGGTGATGTTTGCAGTGATCACCATGCACCCGGAAATGTCGCAGGGGCAATGGTTGTTGGTGACATTGACGGCGGGTGTGGGTGGTTCCTTACTTTCCATTGGTTCGGCGGCAGGGGTTGCGCTGATGGGGCAGGCGCGTGGTATCTACACCTTTGGCTCACACCTCAAATGGACGTGGGCGGTGGCACTGGGCTATATCGTGAGTATCTGGGCGCATTTGTGGATTAATGCTTTATTGATGTGACAGAAGAAATCCTCCCCATAAAAAAAGGCTCCCGAGGGAGCCTTTTTTCAACCGAGTTGAAAGTCGGTTTAGTGAGCGACTGCACCACCCGCACCGCGCGGGATACGTACATCTTCAACCAAGTGTTGAATATGCTCTGGTGGTTCTGGTGTGAACTTGGCCACGATGAAGGCAACAGCGAAGTTAGCCATCGCACCCACAGTACCAAACGCTTCAGGAGAAATGCCCAAGAACCAGTTGTCTGGTTTGTTTGGTGCCATTTCAGTGCCCTTGATGAAGAACCAGCCTTTGAACCAGAAAATGTACAGCAGTGTTAAGCCGATACCAGCCAACATACCTGCGATAGCACCTTGAGTGTTCATGCGCTTAGAGAAGATACCCATCATCAACACAGGGAAGATGGAGGATGCCGCTAAACCAAACGCCAAGGCCACGACTTCTGCCGCAAAGCCTGGTGGGTTCATACCCATGTAGCCTGCCACAATGATCGCGATAGTAATGGCAACACGAGAAGCCATCAGTTCGTTTTTCTCAGAAATGTTAGGCATCATGATGCCTTTCAACAAGTCATGAGAAACGGAAGAGGCGATTGCCAACAACAGGCCTGCTGCTGTAGACAGTGCCGCTGCGATACCACCGGCCGCAACCAGCGCGATAACCCAGTTAGGCAGTTTAGCGATTTCAGGGTTAGCCAGTACCATAATGTCGTTGTCGACCTTGGTGACTTCGTTACCTTTCCAACCAAAATCAGCAAACTTTTTGGTCTTCTCGTCGCTCATGTATTTAGTCATGGCTGCATCAGCGGCGGTCTTGGCTTTATCAACTTCAGCTTGCGCTGCGGTTGTATTACCAGCCTTGTCCTGTGCTTCTTTCAACGCTTTTTCAGCAGCGCCCAAGTCAGCTTGTGCTTTGCTTAATCCACCGTCGTTGTAGTACTGGATTTTGCCATCGCCGTTTTTGTCTTGGAAGGCGATCAAGCCGGTTTTTTCCCAGTTTGCCATCCATTTTGGACGTGCGTCGAATGCCAAGTTACCGTCAGCCGAGCCAACTTCACCTGTTTGAACGGTTTGCATCAAGTTCAAGCGAGCCATTGCGCCAACCGCTGGAGCGGTGGTGTATAGCAGTGCGATGAAAACCAATGCCCAACCAGCAGAAGAACGTGCATCTTTTACAGTAGCAACTGTGAAGAAACGGATGATAACGTGTGGCAGACCCGCAGTACCAATCATCAGCGTCATGGTTAACATGAAGATGTTGATCGTGCTGTCGTTTTGCATACTGTACGCTTTGAAGCCCAGATCCGTGACCACCTGATCCAGTTTGTCGAGCATGTACATGCCACTGCCGTCAGCCATCGTAGAGCCTAAGCCCAATTGTGGGATAGGGTTGCCAGTCAAGTTGAAGGAAATGAAGATAGCTGGAACGGTGTAAGCCAAGATCAAGACAACGTATTGCGCGATCTGTGTGTAGGTGATCCCTTTCATACCGCCGAAGGCAGCATAGAAGAAGACGATGATCATACCAACAACCAGACCCATTTCCATGCTAACGCCGAGGAAACGCGAGAAGGTAACGCCGACGCCTTTCATCTGGCCGATTACATAAGTCAGGGAAATAACGATCAAACAAGCAACTGCTACGACACGCGCAGTTTTGGAGTAGTAGCGATCACCCACGAACTCAGGAACGGTAAATTTACCGAATTTACGCAGGTAAGGTGCTAACAGCATTGCCATCAGTACGTAACCACCTGTCCAACCCATCAGGTAAGCAGAAGCATCGTAACCTTTAAAGGCGATGATACCCGCCATGGAGATGAAGGATGCTGCTGACATCCAGTCAGCTGCTGTGGCCATACCGTTTTGGATAGGGCCGATGCCGCCACCCGCTACGTAGAAGTCACTGGTAGAGCCAGCACGCGCCCACCAAGCAATCCCAAAGTACAGGATGAAGCTGAGGCCGACTAGTGTATAAGTCCAAATTTGAAGTTCAGTCATGTGATGCTTTCCCCTTATTCGTGAACGTCAAATTCACGGTCAATCTTGCCCATGCGCCATGCATAGAACGTGATCAAGCCGATGAAGACATAGATGGAACCCTGCTGGGCGAACCAAAAGCCAAGTTTATAACCGCCGAGGTGAATAGTATTCAGTTGATCTAACAACAAAATACCAAAACCAAACGACACAATGAACCAAATAGAAAGGCAGATCGTGAGCAGGCGAACATTCGCTGCCCAATATGCCTTTGCAGATTTATCCAACATAATTAAGACTCCTCCGTTGTTGTACAAACGCGATGAGTTTAGCCTGAATGTAAATAGAATGTAAATTGCCAGCACGGTGAATTTTATGGATTGCCTAACATTTTGTAGATTCTTGTGCAGTGTTTAAGGGGTTTAGTAGGGGATTTTAGGCATATTGACTTTTATATTGTCGACAATCCCGGTTTTTAGAGCAACTGTGTAGCAGGTGAAATCCACGCATTATACCGGTATTGTATGTGTCGCTACAAAGTACTTTGGTGACAGGATGCCATCATGGCAAGAAGCTGCACTATAATGGTGCGCTATAGTCGTGTGATAAGGTGATATTGTAGTGCATGTTTCATAAGGCTTTGAAAAAAATGTATAAATTTAATTGGCATTAAAATTGCAATGTTCTATTCATGAATAAGGTAAACGTGAATAAAAGTGATCTGTTGGATACCCTGACTGGCTCTATTGTGGTGCTGGATGCGGGGTTGCACGTTATTTACCTGAACCAGGCGGCAGAAATGCTGTTTGGGCAAAGTCAGCAACGTGCGGCGGGAATTCCCGTGGCCTTGCTGCTGCGCAGCGCTGAAGTGCTGGAACATTTGGGTTTGGCCTTGAGTTTGAGTGACCCGCAATCCCTGCGTGAGTGCGTGATTGAAGTGGCACATGGTGAGCAAATAACCATTGACTGCGTGATCAGCCCACTTGCCCTGAATGACTGGCAAAATCACCTGCTGTTGGAAGTCCATCGTGTTGACCGTAAATTACGCATCGTGCGTGAAGAGCAAGTGATTCATCAGCAACAGGCGGTACATGAATTGGTGCGCGGCATTGCCCACGAAATCAAAAATCCCCTAGGGGGCCTGCGGGGTGCGGCACAATTGCTGGAAAGTGAGCTGGACAACCCGGAGCTGAAGGAATACACCCAGATTATCATTTCCGAAGCCGACCGCCTTAAACATCTGGTGGATGGGATGCTAGGGCCTAGCCGTTTGCCCCTCACGGAAAGCGTGAATATCCATGAAGTGTTGGAACATGTCAGGCATCTGGTCAGTGCGGAAGTGCCTGCTGATGTGCGGTTTTCGCGCGATTACGACCCCAGCCTGCCGGAGTTTCAGGGCGACCGTAACCAGATGGTGCAGGTGGTGTTGAATATCGTCAACAATGCCACCCGTGCTTTGGATGGGAAGGGCATGATCGAATTGCGTACCCGCGTCTTGCGGCAGTGCACGATCCATCAAACCCGTTACCGTCATGTCTTGAAAGTCGAAATCTGTGATAACGGGCCGGGTGTGCCGGAGCATTTGCTGAACAAGATTTTCCTGCCGATGGTTAGTGGTCATTCCGAAGGCAGCGGTCTGGGCTTGGCGATTGCCCAACGGCTGGTGCGCCGCCATCATGGCCTGATCCATTGTGAGTCCGTTGCTGGGCGCACCTGTTTTTCCATTCTGATCCCGCTGGAGGATGACCATGTCGCACACTGAAAATGTCTGGGTAGCCGATGATGACCGCTCGATCCGTTGGGTATTGGAGCGCACCCTGCAAAAGGCAGACATCGCCACCCGCAGTTTCGAGACGGCGGATCAGGTGATCGCTGCCTTGCGCAGTGAACAGCCGGATGCGTTGATGACCGACATCCGAATGCCGGGTACGGATGGCTTGGTGCTGCTGGAGCGGATGCAACGGGAATATCCCACCATTCCGGTGATTATCATGACAGCACATTCCGATCTGGAAAGTGCGGTGTCAGCCTATCAGGGCGGCGCTTTTGAATACCTGCCCAAGCCTTTCGATGTCAACGAAGCGCTGGAACTGGTACGCCGTGCCTGTAAGATGCGTCGTGAGCGTGAGGGCGAAAAGCCTGCCGATCCGGTAGTGGAGTTGCTGGGGGGGCGCGACATTATTGGTCATGCCCCAGCAATGCAGGAAGTGTTCCGCGCGATTGGTCGGCTTTCCAAATCCAGCATTACTGCGCTGATTACTGGCGAGTCCGGCACGGGTAAGGAATTGGTCGCCAAGGCGCTGCATACCCACAGCCCCCGTTCCACCAAGCCTTTTATTGCGCTGAATACCGCTGCCATCCCGCGTGAATTACTGGAGTCTGAATTGTTTGGGCACGAAAAAGGTGCATTCACGGGGGCGTATGCACAACGCAAGGGACGTTTCGAGCAAGCGGATGGCGGCGCACTGTTTCTGGATGAAATCGGCGACATGCCAGCGGAATTGCAAACCCGGCTGCTGCGGGTCTTGGCAGAAGGCACGTTCTACCGTGTCGGCGGGCATACCCCGGTGAAAGTGGACGTGCGTATCATTGCCGCCACCCATCAACATTTGGAAGAGCTGGTGCATAAAGGGCAATTCCGCGAAGACTTGTTCCACCGCCTGAACGTCATCCGCATCCACAACCCGCCGTTACGCGAACGTCGCGAAGATATTCCCTTGCTGCTCAACCACTTTCTGCACCGTGCGGCGGAAGAGTTGCAGGTGGAAGTTAAAGCCCTCTCCGCTCGGGTGACCGAACACTTGCAAACCCTGCCGTGGGCTGGGAATGTGCGCCAATTGGAAAACACCTGCCGCTGGCTGACGGTAATGGCGTCCGGGCGTGAAATCGTCATGGATGATTTGCCCGCCGAATTGCTGGATAGTGACCCGGCTAAAACCGAAGTGCCAGACAACTGGGAAAAAGCGCTGGCACAGTTTGCCGATTACAAGCTCAACAAAGGCGCTACCAATCTATTGACCGAACTCAACCCAATTTTCGAGCGTATTTTGCTGCAAGCTGCGCTGAAAAAAACCGGCGGGCGCAAGATCGAAGCCGCCGATTTGTTGGGCTGGGGGCGCAATACCCTGACCCGCAAACTCAAGGAGTTGGAGGTTGAAGATCAGTAGCTGCTGCTGTCAGTCAAGGCTCACGCGGTAGACTGTCTTACGGCTGCTATAGTCATCACCAATGACAAAGTACGCGCTGCCATTGGTAATAAAGGTCTGAGTGGGCGTGGTGTCAAGGCGTAATGTCGATATGCCTGTTGTGGCATTCCAGCTATAGGTTTTGCCACCTTCACTAAATATCACCTGCCCATCACCTGCTCCATACAGTGTCGGGTCGTTGCTGGCGAGTATGCTGATACCCGTTTGGGTTTTAACCTTTAACATACCCGTTTCCTGCCAACTCACGATGCCATTACCGGCAAGGGCGTAGTTCTTTACATCAGAAGAAAGTGTGGTGGCATTACCACCGGAAATTGGTTGTACCAGCAAGGATGAGGATGGTGTTTGGGGGGAGTACTGCCTCCACGCTACCTGAATCCCGTCGGTCTTTATCGTGTTTTTGACCATGTTGTCATTTGTCAGGCGCGTTGATGTTTGGGTATCAGATGTCCAGCAGAATATGTCATAGCCTGATCCTTCCGTGAGTGCCTGATAAACAATGCTGACGATTCCATTCTGGACATTAAAATCGTAATCACCACTAATGGCAGGGGAAGGCATAATACCTTGGGTATCCGTTTGTGAATTCGTATCATAGAGCGTATACGTTCCATTATCGTTGCCCCACATGACGTAATGACCATGTACTATAAAGTTGAAAGAGTTGAGAGAACTGTTGCTGTTTGAGAGATTACGCATTGAACCGTCAGGTGACGACTGGTAGATGCATTTACTGAGGTAGTCAGCCTCGGTACACTGACCAGAAGCATAGATATAGCCATTACTGATTTGCCAGTTGTATAGAGAAATCTCACTGTTCAGGATGATTTCTTGACCAGTGGTTGTATTGCGTACCCGGAATTCCTGAGATGCGCTTGAATACAATACGTTATCCCCTTCAGCCGCGAGTAACTGGCTGTTGGAATCAATAGTAAAGAGGGGTTGGTAGGCGGGGGTTGAGGTGACAATCACTTTGTATGACATAGTGGTCACGCCATCGGTGCTGTCCTTGGCTTGTACTGTTAAGTTATAAGTGCCCACCTTTATGCCACTCAGATCCAACGTTTGTGCAAATTGTTGATCGCTGGTTTGCATGAATGTGTAGTCACCAAGGCTGGCAGTGACCGTTACTACATCCTTCTTGTCAGTGGTATAATTGCCAGCGATAAGCAGTGTGCCATTGGCAAAGATGTTATCGGTTGAAGGTGATGAAATATTGACTATTGGGGGGTTGGATATGGTAAAGGGGACGGTAAGGCTTTTGCTGTTGCCCGCCGTATCCGTCATGGTCAGCAGCACGCTGTGATCGCCGGAACCGGCGGTCATGGCATCCAGATAAAAGCGAAAAGAATTTTTTACACCAAAAACACGAAAACAATTCTGCCCTGTGCATCCGTTGGGTTCAGCCAGAGAGCTAGCCGGATTGCCGTCAAACGATGCCTCAACCTTGGCAACACCGTATTTTGAACTTGCGAATACCCCGACACCAATAGTTCCTGTTACACCGTTAATCTCCGCACTGATTGTCAAATTGCCATCTGCAACCGTGATATTGCGGCGTATTTCTGCGTAAGTGCCATCCGCTAGCTGGATCTTGGCTAATATCAAGTATGTGCCATTTTTTTCATCAGTAGTCTTCCAGGTAGTATCCGTGCCAACACCAATCAGGCGAAGGTTTGAATACCAAGAGACTGACGGGTACGGAAAATGATTGCTGAGTGAAAGTTTTACCGCGCCCGATACTGGTTCGCTCTGATCCATAAGGATTTCGGGCAAGGTCGCAGGATCGCTACTGCCACTATCAGGTTGGGTGTTTTCTGTTTGAGTATTTCCAGGGGTTTCTACAGCGGGTGTAGCGGAGTCAGGTGTCACCGTTGTTACTCCACCGCCGCCGCAAGCAGAGAGGTGGAAGGCGATCAGCAGGACGGCAGGGAAAGCAATAATATTGCGCCGCACTTGCTTATTTATGCTGATGCGAAGTTTCTGGTTAAACCTGAATACTGTACTTAACAAATACATTTGATGTCCCCAATAATATTTGCGGATTACCGCATGATACCCACTGTCACCTGTCTATAGCTTTACTCGATAAGGTGTTTTCTGTCTTGCCCGTTATGGTTCATAAATATCAGTAATGAGCCTGCTTCATTGAGCTAACGTATAATATAAACAAATAAATGGTGATTGAATGTGACTGTGAACACATGAGTAAAATATTTGCCAGGGGCTAACAGTGAGGGATTTTAAGGCGTTGAAGGACGTTTAAGCATGGCCTGATTTTTGGGTACAGCGTCTTCAAAACCACAAAAAGCCCCAGAACAGGCTTGCATGTGTACCAGTTTATCGGTCAGGTAACGGCTTTCAAAGCCAGCATAACGCAAGGTCAGTGCATCCAGCATGGCGATGTCGACGGTTTCAAAGGCCATGCCGTCGAGCACTTTGCGGGTGACATAACCCCGTGCTGAGTCCCACGCATTGAAATAGGTACGGAAGCGGTCTTGCTTGTAAAAATCAGCTTCCTTGAAATACGCTGCGACATCGCCGGGGATATGGTCGCCAAAGGCGACGACAATGGTGCGTTCTGGCAGCTTCTTGAGTTGCGCAAGGAAGTTCTCATAGGCTGTGACCGAGAGTTTCAGGCGTTCGTTATAGTCCAGCATGATGGAACATTGTTTGGCGGATAAGCTTGGTTTACAGCGACGGACATCCGGTGTCATGTCTTTGTCATGTGGGGAATGCTGGCGCATGGTGGCGATGAAGGTAAATAACGGTTGCTCGTTGAGCTTGAGCTGTTTGAGGGCTTCATCGAAAAAGATTTCGTCAGGCAGCTTGTTCCAACGGCGTTTATTGCATTCTGGCATGGCTTTGCAGTCAATGAAGTCCTGAATGCCGAGTTGTTCGTGGAAGCGTTGCCCGCCATAAAAGCGCCCGGCAATCGGGTAAATGGTTTTGGTTTTGTAGCCTTGGTGTGCCAGTTGTTGGGCAATTCTGCCATCCAGCCGTCCGGGGGCGAACAGGTTGATCGACTTCCAGCCATTGCCGTACAGCGGTGGGGCAACGCCGTGCAGAAAAGCGATTTCCTGTACCCACGTCGAGCCGCCAGCGGTATACACCTTCAGCGGGTAGGCATCCTGAAAGAACTCACCTTGCGGCTTGAAACCCAGCACTTGTTCCGGCTGGAAAGTGGATTCTTCCAGAATCACAATGATATTGGGCTTTTTGTCTGGGGTTTCGGTGAAGGCTTCGGCTTTCTGGTCGGCTTTGAAGCAGCAATAGCTGGTTTCGTGCGGTTGGGTGGGTTCTTCCAGTTGGGTGCGCCAGATGCTTTGCACCAAAACTGGCAAGGTTTGTTTGTACTGCGCCGTCCATTGCAGGTCGACGTAAAACACGGGCAGATTCAAGACGCTGAACAGCGTGGCACTGCTGGCAAAGCCCAAGGCAAAGTGCTTGCGCCCCAGCATTGTGGTCGGTGCTTCCAGCCAGAAACTGACCATCAGCAACAGCAAGTAGCCGCTGACCAGCAAGGTAGGCAGCAAGCCCATTTCCAGCAAGGTTTCGGCGCTCAGGGCAGCAATCACCAAATCGGGGGCAAGCAGTTGTGAGCCGAGAAATTGGTATTTGATGCCTGCGCCGATCCACAACCCGCCGAGTATCACCGAGGTAATACCAGCCGCAGACCACGGGCGGCGTGATAACCACAACACACCACTGAACAATAGTGCCCAAATGATGATGATGTACAGACGGTTATAAGCGAAACCCCACGCTCCCGCATTGCCTCTGTCAGCAAACAGTATGTACACCATGCACAGGGTGGCTGGCATGGCAATTACGGGGGAAATAAGGCTTCGCCTGAATGACAACATGATTATTCCGAGCAGATAAAGGATAGAGGCAGAATAACCAGTTTGTCATCAAATTGTCATATTAGTTGCAGCTCATGGGTTTTATTGTTGCAGGGCATTTTCCAGTGCCTGACGTAGCGGGCGACGTTGACCGGCGGGTTGGTCGTTGCGCTGGTCGAGTGCGAGTTCCCAGATGATGACGCCACCCAGCCCTTGCTGACGGGCAAAGTCGATCTTGGCCTGAATGGCGCGGGCATCATTGAAGTTGCAGAACATGTCTTGTGCCGGATCAGCCGCATCCACACTAAACCACGCCATTTGCGCCACATCATCCCATTGGTAATCGGTGGGGATGAGGTTTTGCTGATGCATGTCCGCAAAGCTACGTTTGAAATACTGCGGTGGCTTGAGCCAGGATTCGCGCGGGCGGGTGACGCCTTGCCCACTGGCGGTTTCGCCGCCTTGCCAACAAGCCACGTCAAAGCTGATGCCGATGCCCAGTTTACGGCGCGGTACGCCTGCTGCCAGAAAATCGTTTACCCAATTTTCAACCGAAGGCACTTGGTGGCTGTAACCGGGGAACACCAGCCCAGCATTGTGCAGGGCGCTGTCGAACCACGGAATCCAGCCTTCATAAGGTTGTGCCATGTCGTAGCTCATCAGGTTGATCTGGTCGAACTTGTCGGCGAGGGACGCCATGATGTAGCGGTCGCGGCTGCTAATGGCCGTGGTCAGCAGCGGTGGGCGTCCCAGCAAGGCGCTGGTGCGGGTTTGCAAGGCTTTGTGCAGCTCGGTGATAAACGCGGTGAAGTCGGGGTTATCTTGGTTTTCATCCAGCGTGACGGGTTCCATGTCGATGTCTACGCCGTCATAGCCGTCTGCATCCAGCATTTGCAGGATATTGCGGATAAAGGTTTGTTGCACACGCGGGCTGATGGCGGGGCTGAACTGTTCGTGTTGCCCGGTAATCACCAGCAGGATAGGGCGTTGGTGTTCGTGGGCAAGTTTTACCGCAAGGCGGCGGCTGTCGGGTTGGTAGCTGTTGGTATTCACATCCAGCGAGCCATCCGCGCTGGGGGTGGCGGAAGCGTGGGTGATGTGGGTCAGCATGGTGTAATCGGCTTCATCCATAAAGGCGATTTCCCGCCCATTGTGGTGATAGGCGGGCAGGTAGCCCGTTACCCACGGGTGGGCGTTGTAGTGTGGTGCTTCTGTCGGGTGGCGTCGGGTGTTCGCATACCATAAGCCGAGGATCAGCAAGACGGCGAGTAGGACAGCGAGCATGATGATCAGCCGACGCGGTGGGATGTGCATGTCAAAATGAGGTTTCAAAGCCAGTGTTTCCTGCCTAGGGCGATGTGGTGATTATAAAGTACGCTGAAAAAACGGGTACTTTCTAATAGTCGTTTCAGTCGGAATAAGCGCGGTTCGGTCAGAAACCGCCAGACCCCTTCAAGGCCAGCTTTTTGCACAAAGCGCGGGGCGCGGATGGCCTGCCCGGATACGAAGTCGAATGTGCCGCCGCATCCTACCACCAAACGCACCTGCTGTTGCCGCAGAAAGTCGAGGTGGTCATTGATCCAGTATTCCTGTTTGATAGCACCAAAGCCGACAAACAGAAAATCCGGCTTGAACTGGCGGATTGTTTCGAGGATGAGCTGGTCATGCTCAGGGATGAAAGGATACGTTTCATAAAGCGGCGAATACCCCTCTACCCGGATGCCGTACTGTTTCCTGATATTCGCAACTGCCACGGCGTTTGAGGTGCTGTTACCACCCAGTAGAAACAGACTTTTATGGTGTAGTTGGGCGTATTCACAGGCATCGTAAATCAGGTCAGAACCACTGATTTTACTGAAATGTTGTCGCCGGTTCAGCATACGGGCAAATAGATAGGGAATTTGACCATCAAACGTGGCGTAGTTGGCGTTGATTATGTTCATAAACTTCAGGTTGTGGTTGGCCTTGACGATAAACTCAGCGTTCACAGTGACAATAAAACGGGTTTCTTCCTCTTCGGTGAAGAGTTGCTTGTTTTCAAGGCAAGAAAAATTAATTCCACAAAAATTTACAGGTATCATGTGATTTTCCTTTCATCAGGAGATTTTTTTGGCGAAGATGTTATCCATTAGCTAGTGCTATATATGCCATGTTGACCAGCATCGGCTGGCTGATTCCAGCATTATGGCCCAACCACTTTTTGCGGGGGTTTGTTCAGGCGCAGGCATCCTGACTTGCGGTGGGCTGAAAAAAGTTGCATCGAATTTGCGTAAACTCGCCGTTGCCCAGCGGCGCAACCAGAAAGATTTCATTTTCATTTTCCGCCTAAGCCAATTTTTGGATGTAGAAAGATCCCGGATCGTTGACATCGCTCAGGAATGGGCATTTCTCCTTGAGTTTGCTGAAGTGGTTGTGATGCAGGTAGTTGACGGCTGCCAGCACTTTCCAGCTTTGGTTGCAGGAAAGGAATGCTTCCAGCAGGTATTGTTCATTCCACAGGCGCACTTCGTCCGTGATCCACTCGCTGGGGTAGTCACGTGGTGAAAAAATGTCGTGGATATGCACCATGACGCCATTGTTCAGGGAAGGTAGTAGGTCAAGGTATTCAAACAGCACATCACCTTGCGGACGGATCATGTGGGAGGAGTCAATGAATAGCAGATCACCTGCCTCCAACTGCTGGAACAGGGTTTTGCCCAGTTTTTCTACCCGTTGTCTGACGACGGTGACGCCAGTTTTGTCCAGCCACGGCATTTCGTAAGGTTCGACGCAGAGGTGCTTGCAATGGTAAGTCGGGTCTTCCTCTTGATTCTTTTTGATGGCTTGGATTGCCATGAGGGTGGAATTGCCGCTACCGATCTCAAAAATTCTGGCGGGCTTTTTCAGGCGGATCAGGTTGTATAGGAATTCAGCATCACCTGCTTTTCTGATTGTTTTTAAAAAATAAGCGGCTGGATAAACAGCAAAAAAAATAGCCATATCAACGAATCGTAATACGCCTTCAATAGCTTTTTTCATGATAACACTCGCTAATCAGTTGATTTTTCTAATAAGTACATGAACATAAGCTTCCGTGAATTTAATGGCTTTTAATTCAAAAGGTTAGCTTAAGGTAATGTACGAAAACGTCCGCTCAGTTACTTAAAAAGATAATAACCTCACTGCTGAAGTATAATCATAAAAATACTTTTTATGTTGATATTTGTTGTTATTTTTTACATATATTAAATAATTTTTCTTATCATTGATGGCATGAGAATTTATCAAATAGGCTGAGACTATGCAATATTTTTCATATTTATGAATTTTTGGAAATTCCCGTAGGGAGAGTGTTGATCATAATTACAGCATCTGATTAATTATTTATTAATCAATTTGTTGATGTTTTTTACTTTGTAAGCGAATCCTGTCGATTTACTTGATTTATGTGAAGTTCCATGGGAATTCCAAAAATCCATATTTATAGATGGTGTTTAATTCTTGTTAAAAAATTAGACTATCCTATTTTTTAATGGTAGTTGTTTTTTTAAAATGTAATATAATATTTTTTTATGATTTTTTGCGAATAGTCATATAAAAAACAAACAATTGCCATTTAAAATTTTGTGTCTAAAAAAAGACAATTGTGGCTTGAATATTACAGAAGATAGCCTATGCTTATTTAGTCCCCAGCGGGGGATGAGTGTCGATAAGTGAAATATTAGGAGTATTTAAGTTATGAAAAGGATTGCAACACTTTCCGCTATGTTGGTTTTTGCCAGTGCTTCCGCATTTGCTACCGAAGTTGATATTGATATGCTGGTACATGATGTTGAAATTTACCAGGCACAAGATGGTACTGATTTGACACAACGTGCCGTCATTTCACACGTTAATGATCAATTTGATGGTCGGGCAAAAATCTATGTCCATAATTCCAAAATCTATCAGAAACAAAAAGGGCAAAATGGCACTCAGTCAGCAACTATTGCAACTATTTGTGATTGTGATACGACCAATGCTAAATAACGCTTAAGTGTTGTGCCTCTGTCTTTTGACAGGGGCATTTTAGTAAGACAGTATAATATAAAAACAGGTTTTTTTATTAGAGAGGGATGTGCCATGAAATATTTTTCCATACAGCTCACATTGTTTTCAGTGTTAGCGATGCTCGCTAGCCAAGCATCAGCGCTGCCTGACAGTAGCGCCCCCCCTTCCATGATGGATATGTCATCAAAATTTGCAAAAAATCGCGCAAAATTAAGGGCTTATCAAGTAGATTACCGAAGTTCAGGCACGGATATTGACCCCTTTGCGGTAGGTGCGCTGGGTACTGATGGTTGTAATCTCAATGTGGGTAATGTCGTGCTAGATGGTACCACAGGCGTGCCAAACGATATTACTGTATTTGTACAGGGTGATATTATGCAGTCTAATAACTGTCGTTAACCAGATAGTCTATCTGAGTTATTACAATCTCTCCCTTTAGGCTGGGGGAGTGGATTCTTATTTTCAAAAAATAAAAAATTCTGGAGTGCAATGGCCTATTATGAACAAAACAAAGCGCTTTGCTTTAAGTATTATTGCTTCATTCATTTTGAATGGCTGTGTGAGTCTGGATTCAAAACTGGAAAGTGAGTTCGCAGAAATAAAACAAGGGCCACGTGGTGCGCCCTATAAAAGTATTACTGACTTTTCGGCTTCACTGCGTTGTATGGATGACTTAATGCTGTCAAAGAATGTCAGTAACATTCCTGTGATGATTGAGGATGTTGAAGATAAGACTGATGCCATTAAAATGGGTGTTAGGGACATGCTGATTTCTGCCGTTTCCGAAATGACATTTAAGAGTCATGGTATTAAACTCATTTTGTACGGGAAAGATTCGGGTAATCTTATTTCTTTTTTAAAGGCGGCGAACAATAATAAAGTTTATGAATCAGTGCCACTGTATGATATTCAAGGATCTATTAGTCAATTCGATAAAGGTGTGATAAGTGCCGATGCAAGTGTCGGTTTATTTGCACGTCGTGATGGCGGTTTTGGTGCTGCTCGGGGTTCTTCCTTAAGTGTTGTTGCGCTGGATTTAAATGTCGTGAAGACAGCCGATATGAGTGTCGTACCAGGTGTTTCATCGAAAAACTCGGTAGCCATCTTTCAGAGAGGCGACTCACTGGATGCGGATGCCAGCATTAGCAAGTTCGGTGTCTATTTCGATATTAACCTGAACCGTAATGAGGGGCAGGCACAGGCGGTACGCTCACTGGTGGAGCTGGCGGCGGTTGAGATCGTGGGTAAGCTGACTCGCGTGTCTTATGAGCAATGCTTGAAATAGTGTGTGCAGGTATCACAAAAACGCCCCTTTGATGGGGCGTTTCTGTTGATGCTGCTAATCTGCGCGAGCGATTAGAGCGAGTAGTACATATCGAACTCGACCGGGTGAGTGGTCATGCGGAAGCGGGTGACTTCTTCCATTTTCAGGTCGATGTAAGCATCAATCATGTCGTTGGTGAAGACACCACCGGCAGTCAGGAACTCACGGTCTTTGTCCAGTGCGTCCAGCGCCATGTCCAGAGAGTGGCAAACCCGTGGGATGAGCTTGTCTTCTTCTGGGGGCAGGTCGTACAGGTCTTTGTCCATCGCTTCACCGGGGTGAATCTTGTTCTTGATACCGTCCAAACCAGCCATCATCAGGGCAGCGAAGGCCAAGTATGGGTTAGCAGACGGGTCAGGGAAGCGCACTTCGATACGGCGGCCTTTCGGGCTGGATACGAATGGAATGCGGATGGAGGCGGAACGGTTACGTGCAGAGTATGCCAGCATAACCGGTGCTTCAAAGCCCGGAACCAAACGCTTGTAAGAGTTGGTGCCAGGGTTGGTGATCGCGTTCAGGGCTTTGGCGTGCTTGATAACACCGCCAATGTAGTACAGTGCGGTTTCAGACAAGCCTGCGTAGCCGTCGCCTGCGAAGGTGTTGACGCCATCTTTCGCCAACGACATGTGGACGTGCATCCCGGAGCCGTTGTCACCGACGATAGGCTTAGGCATGAAGGTGACGGTTTTGCCGTATTGATGCGCTACGTTGTGGATAACGTATTTCTGGCGTTGTACCCAGTCAGCACGGGTCGTCAGGGTCGCAAAGCGTGTGCCGATTTCGCACTGGCCTGCTGTGGCGACTTCGTGGTGATGCACTTCAACCGGAACGCCGACTTCTTCCAGAATGTTACACATGGTGGAACGGATGTCTTGGAAAGAGTCAACCGGTGGTACGGGGAAGTAGCCACCTTTTGTGGTTGGGCGATGCCCCATATTGCCGTCAGGGTAGACTTTTTCAGAGTTCCAGCCTGCTTCTTGCGAGTCGATCTTGACGAAAGAGCCGCTCATGTCTGAACCCCAGCGCACGTCATCAAAGATGAAGAATTCAGGTTCAGGGCCGAAGAAGGCCGTGTCAGCAATACCGGTGGATTGTAGGTAGGCTTCTGCACGTTGTGCAATGGAGCGTGGGTCACGCTCATAGCCTTCCATCGTGGTCGGGTCAACGATGCCGCAAGAAATGTTGACGGTAACGTCTTGAAAGAACGGGTCAACAAAGGCAGTGGCAGGGTCTGGCATCAGGATCATGTCGGATTCGTTAATACCTTTCCAGCCAGCGATGGAAGAGCCATCAAACATTTTGCCTTCAGTGAACGTATCTTCTTCCACAGTGTAGGCAGGGACAGTGACGTGATGCTCTTTACCACGGGTGTCAGTGAAACGAAAATCGACGTATTTCGCGTCATTGTCTTTGATCATGTTGAGAACGTCTTGTGCAGACATGGTTGTCTCCTGATGATTGTAGGGTAGGACTTTTCTGATGATCGGGAATGTTACTCAGACTGAAGGGGGCTGTAAACAACGTGTGAAAAAAAGGGCGTGATAAATCACGCCCTCGATCAGTCAGGTGTTAGCTTACTTGATGAACAGCATTTCGCTGTATTTAGGCAGAGGCCACATCTCGTCAGAGATCAGTGTTTCGAGTGTGTCAGCATGGGCACGAACCTCGTTCATCAGCTCGCGTACTGTGTCAGCCAGGAAGCGCATGTGGTCTTGTACGCTTGTAAAGTCATGTTTGGCACTGGCTTCGCTCAGTTTGCCTACGGCTGCCATTAATGCATTGGCTTCAGCAGCAATGCTTTTGGCAACAGCGTTGTCCAGTGTGATGCCAAGTTCTTGCAGGCTACCAGCGGTTGCTGACAGTTCTGACAGGTAAGTCACCGCCGCAGGGTAGATCATGGTGGTAGCCATATTGATCATCAGCTTGGCTTCAACGTCGATGCTGTTGACGTACTGTTCTGCATATACTTCAAAGCGGCTGTGCAGTTCAACGGGAGATAGGACGCCGGTACGCTCGAACAGGCCAGCTACCTCAGGGCTTAACAGCTCTGGCAGCGCGTCAGCAGAGGTTGGCAGATTTTTCAGGCCACGCTCTTCGACTGCTGCTTTGTGCCAGTCGGATGAATAGCCGTCGCCGCCGAAGACGGCATTGCCGTGCTGTTCCATCACGACTTTCAGTACCGCCAGTGTTGCGGTTGCAGCGTCTTTGCCGCCTTTCAGCTCAGCTTCCAGCTTGTCGGCAATCCAGTTCAGGGAATCAGCCAGCATGGTGTTCATGGCAATTAGGGGGCCAGAGACAGACTGTGAGGAGCCAACGGCACGGAACTCAAAACGGTTACCGGTGAACGCGAACGGTGAAGTACGGTTACGGTCGCCGGGGTCACGGTCAAATTTCAGGATTTGGGACAGACCCAGATCCATTTGTCCACCTTGTTTGGTTTTGAGGAGCTTACCGTCTTTGATGTCTTGGAAGACTTGTTCAAGTTGGCTGCCCAGATAAACTGACAGGATCGCCGGAGGTGCTTCGTTCGCACCCAGACGATGGTCGTTGGAGGCAGAAGCGATAACCGCCCGCAGCAAAGGGCCAAACTGGTGTACGCCACGGATAACCGCACCGCAGAATGCCAGGAAGTGCAGGTTTTCTTCCGGCGTATTGCCCGGATCAAGCAGGTTGCCTTGGGTAGCATTGCCGACTGACCAGTTGACGTGCTTGCCAGAACCATTAACGCCCGCGAATGGCTTTTCATGCAACATGCACAGGAAGCCGTGGGATTTGGCGGTGATTTTCATCAGGGTCATCAGCAATTGCTGGTGATCGGCAGCCACGTTGGCAGATTCAAAGTAAGGGGCAATTTCAAACTGACCCGGTGCTACTTCGTTGTGATGCGTTTTGGCAGGGATGCCGAGGCGGTAGAGCTTGTCTTCGAGGTCTTGCATGAAGACTTGCACGCGCTCAGGGATAGCACCGAAGTAATGGTCGTCAAATTGTTGGCCTTTGGCTGGTGGTGCGCCAAACAGGGTGCGGCCTGCCAGCAGGATGTCCGGGCGGGCAGTGGCGAAGGCTTCGTCGATCAGGAAGTATTCCTGTTCTGCACCACAGCTTGAGTTGAGGGTGGCAACGTCAGTTTCACCCATCAGCTTCAGGACGCGCTGGGCAGCGGTGTTCATCGCAGCGTTGGAGCGCAGCAGCGGGATTTTTTTGTCGAGTGCTTCGCCTGTCCATGACAGGAACACGCAAGGGATCATCAGGGTTGCGCCGTTGGCGGTGTGCATGATGTAGGCAGGGCTGGTTGGATCCCATGCAGTATAGCCACGTGCGGCATTGGTCATGCGCAGGCTGCCGTTCGGGAAAGAGGAACCATCTGGCTCACCTTTGATCAGCAGGCTGCCACTGAAATCAGTGATGGCATTGCCTTCTGGGCTGCTGATGATGAAGCCATCGTGCTTTTCTGCCGTCGCATTGGTCATCGGGTAGAAAATGTGGGAGAAGAATTTGGCACCTTTGGACATGGCCCATTCTTTCATGGCAGCAGCGACGACATCGGCAGTTGCCGGGTTTAGAGGTTCACCTGTCTGGAAGGTTTTCTTCATGGCCTTGAAGGCATTTTTGGAAAGTGTTTCTTCCATGCGGGCCAGGTTGAAGACATCACATCCCCAAATTTTGCTCAGCGGATCGGTCTTGCCGAGATCCATCGGGGAACGTTGGCTGATGGTGTGGATTGCTTGGGTACGCGCTAGATTGCTGCTCATCTATTAACCTCGTTCGATACAGTAAATCAGAAATGATAGTGCTTTCATGCAAACTTTATGCCATTGCCTGAAATCCCGCCCTGCACCTCTTTTTGTCTAAGAGATGAGGGGGGGAAGTTATTTGGCAATTCCCTTTATTAGTGCTTCATGAGTCATGAATGCACTAATTTGGTGAAAAAGCCTAGGTGCTCGATACAGGTAATGCTGTCGCAGGCTTGCTGGAACGTGCGGATGGCCTCCGGGCTGGGGGTTTCTTGCAGCATCAGTTCGAGTTGGATCTTGCCATCGTTGTAATGCAGGGTGAAGTCGTCGATGGCTGGCCATAACGCAGCAGTGGCGGGCATGGCTTGCAGTGTTGCCAGTAATTCCTCACGGGAAGGCAGGTTTTGGCTGGGGTGGGCTGTTTCATCATCTTCGGGGTCAATGTGGATAATGACATCCTTGATGTCGGGGAAGCGTTTGCGCAAACGGTGCATGACCTGATCGCTGATGAAATGGCCTTCCGATACACTGATTCTGCCGTTGACCTGTAAGTGTGCGTCCGCCAGCACGTTGCCACCCATGCGGCGGGTGCGTAGCAGGTGGACGTTTTCTACGCCTTCAATGTCAGCGATGAAATCGTGGATTTCCTGCACTTCCTCAGGAGCCAGCCCGGTATCGACCAGTTCACTGGTGCTTTCCATGATCAGTTGGGCTGCCATATAGAGGATCATGGCAGCGACGACCATGGCTGCCACCGGGTCAAGCCACGGGTAGCCGAATTGCGCACCGGCAATACCCAGCAGCACGATGACGGAAGAAATCGCATCTGAACGGTGATGCCAAGCATTCGCTTTGAGCATGGGCGAGTTGACACGTTTGGCGGTGCGCATGGTGTAATGGTACAGCGCTTCCTTGCCGATAATCGCAGCAGCGGCAAAAGCCAGCGCAATGGGTTGGGGGATGGGCAGGGGAACGCCGGAAAACATGCGTCCCCAAGCCTGCATGAAAATGGCGACAGCCACGCCCGCCAGCATCAATCCGAGAATGACGGTGGCCAGTGTTTCAATGCGCCCGTGGCCGTAAGGATGGTTGTCGTCGGCTTCCTGATGCGCCAGATGTGAGGCAAATAGCACCACAAAGTCGCTGACCAGATCGGAAAGGGTGTGGAAGCCATCGGCAATCAATGCTTGTGATTGGGTTAAAAATCCGCCTGCAATTTGCGCTAGCGATAGCACGGTATTGAGCGCAGCACCCACCAGTGTGACTTTGCGGGTAGCACTTTGGCGCTCCTCGCGGCTGATGTGCGTCGTTTCCGGCAGTATTTTTTCGACGTGATGGCTGTGGTGATGTCCGCCCATTATGTCTGTCCTGTTTGCAGTACGATGATGTGTTCGCGGCCTTCGCTGCGGGTTTCCACAACCGTATGACCGTGAATGCGTGCCCAAGCGGGAATGTCGTGCAATGCACCGGGGTCGGTACAAATGGCGGTGACGGTGATACCAGCAGGCAGGTTTTCCACCGCTTCCTGCACGCGAATCACTGGCATGGGGCAGAGCAAACGCCGTGCATCCAGAGTGATGTGCTCCGCTGCACCCCGCTCTTCTGCGATACGCATGAGCAGTTTGTCGCGGAATTCCGCCGGGTCTTTTTGCAAAATCATGTCTCCGTCGCGTGGGTTGAGTTGGGCATCGAGCCGTGACAGCCAGAAACGCAAGGCGGCAGCCCGTAACGTGGCTTGCCAGTACCGGTATTCCAGTGGCTGCCAGGGGCGCACGGCTTGATAAGCGTTGATACAGGCTTGTGAACGGGGAATATCCAGCGAGCCATCGGGGTTGCAGCACCAGTCATTTACCACAATCGCCAGATCGTACAGCCAACTGTCGGTGCAGGCAAAATACAGGTCGATGACACCACTCAAAGTGCCTTGCTGGAACAGGGCGTTATCGCGGAACAGGTCGGCATGAATAACCCCGGCAGGCAGTTGCTGGAAGGGGATGGTTTGTTGGTAGGCAAGCTCGGTTTCCAACAGGGCGGCAGGGTCAGCCTCCAGCCGGGGCAGGAGTGCGGCAGCCGTTTGCATCCGCCATTCATGCCCCCGGTCTGGCGGGCGTTGCTGCGGGAAATCTTTGCCGCTGAGATGCATCCGCGCCAGCATTGCACCCAGTTCAGCGCATTGTTGGGTGGTCGGGTGGTCGACATGCTGACCAGGTAAACGCATCAACAATGCGGCAGGTTTGCCGTTTAGCTGGCTGAGCAAGTGCTCTTGATGGTTGGCAAGTGGGCGGGCGACGGGAATCCCGGCTTCCGCCCAATGCCGCGTTAGTGTGAGGAAGTAACCCAGTTCCGCCGGGGTATGGTGCTCAAACAGGGTGAGTACGTATTGACCGGTGGTGGTGGTGACGAAAAAATTGCTGTTTTCGACGCCCGCGCTGATGCCAGTGTGCGCCGTCAGCGTACCGAGCGGGTATTCCAGCAGAAAATGTTCCAGCTCGGTGACACTGACGGGGGTATAAACTGACATAGACTCGCTTTGCTTACCAGGAGAAGAGTTTCCAGCTTGGAATCATCATGTTCTGGTTTTGGTGGGCATTCTGGCTTTTGCCTTGGGACGTGACGGAATCGACCAGATTATAGCCGTCAGTACTGCCGGTCGGCACGTAGCGGATTTCGCTGCGCATGGCTTGCACCCGCTCTTCCTCAATCGTGCCGAAACTGTCTTCCGTGCGGATGGTTTCGACCTTGACCTTGACGGGGGTATCAGCCTCCGCCGCCGCGTCAGTGGTGGTATCTTCGGCATGGGCAGGCAAAGCAAACAGTGTGATTAGTCCCAGTGCCAGTAAAAGTTGTTTTGTCATTGTTATAACTCCATGAATTTGGCGCGTTCTTCCGCAGACGGCCCCGATACAGCGCGTTCGTAGTAAGCAAAGATATGATCGACAATGGCGTCTGCGTCGTCCAGTACGACAAATAGATCCAAGTCTTGGGCTGAGATTGTACCTTGTTTTACCAGTGTTTGTCTGAACCATCCGACCAAGCCTTCCCAGAAGGGTGAGTGTACCAATACGATAGGAATTTTGCGGGTTTTGCCCGTCTGCACCAGAGTGAGAATTTCGGCAAGTTCGTCCAAGGTGCCGAAGCCGCCGGGCATGACCACGTAGGCTGAAGCGTGTTTCACGAACATGACTTTGCGCGAGAAAAAATGCCGGAAATACAGCGAAATATCCTGATACTGGTTGGAGTGCTGTTCGTGCGGCAACTGGATATTGAGGCCAATACTGGGTGATTTGCCTTGTTGTCCGCCTTTATTGGCAGCTTCCATTATGCCGGGGCCGCCACCGCTGACTACCGCGAAACCGGCATCGGAAAGTTTGTGGGCAATGGTTTCGGTGAGTTGGTATAGCGGGTTATCGGGTGGCGTGCGGGCGGAACCGAAAATGCTCACCGAAGGTCTCAAGTGGGCAAGACGCTCAAAACCGTCGACAAATTCGCCCATAATCTGGAAAATTTTCCAGCTTTCACGGGTCAGTTCCTGATCGCTAATGGGTTGCAGTACGGGGTGGTGAGCACGGGTTTTATCATCCATCAGGCGGCTTCCGCTGGTGTTTTGGCGCGGATAGTCAGGGCGTGAAGCTCGCCAGCGGTAATGGCCTCATTGACGGCGGCGTAAACCAGTTGGTGACGTTTGAGGGTGTTCAGACCTGCAAATACTTCGCTGATAACATCGGCTTCGTATTTGTAGCCATCACCGTTGATCGTGACCTGTGCATCCGGGATGTGATCCTGAACCATTTTGGCGACGGCTTCGTTGCTGATACTCATGGGGTGCTCCGGGTTTATAGTAAAATGCGCCATTATACTATAGCACTTGCCGACAACGCTTATTTCAGCGCGTATAATGGTGATAATTTAGGGTATATAAGGGTAGATGATGATGGATAACGTAAATCTCCAGTTACTGGAGCAAGTGAAAGATACTTGCCCGGAATTCTGTGCGGCTTTGACCGACGGTGAAATTGCCAAGTTTGTGGCGTTCACTCGACTTCGTGAATTGGGTTCCCAGGAAGTTGTGGCTGATATTGGTGAAGTCAGTGACCGCTTTTATTTGGTGATTGGTGGCGCGGTCAAGCTATTGCACGTCGATGGTGAGCGCGAGTTTGAAGTGGGGCAGGTTGAGCCGGGTGGTTTAGTGGGTGAAATGTCCTTCTTTGACAAACAACCTCGCACAGTACGCCTGCGGGCGCGGCGTAGCGGGGTACGTTTGCTGGAAATCAGCCGCCCCATGTACAACCGTCTGCGTATTGCAGAACCGTATATTGCCACTAATTTACTGGAATTCGTGGTGCGCAGTCTGGACTGTTTGGTGCGTCATCTGAGTGATGAAAATGCCAAGCTGCACAAGCAAGTGACAGGTCTTGGCTACCGCTAATTCACGCAAGCGGGTGGCTTTGTCAGGAAACGCCTGTCTATTCCCATAAAGACAGGCGATACTGCTAACATATTCATAATAATGTTGGCATCATGAACCCAACCGATCATTTCGATATTACAAATGAGCTGTCACAGGCGGTGTGGCGCTTTAATTTCCGCCCAGACTCCTACCTGCACGCCAGTTGGCTGGCAACCATGCCGGATGGTCAGGTCATGCAAGCATTGTTTGGGCAAACACGCGGTGAAGGCCGTTTGGTGCAGCACATGATGCAGCGCCTTGGTTTGCGCGACAGCGTATTTTTCGATTTCAGCAAGCCGCTGTCACGTCTGGCTTTGTGGCGTGGGCAAGAATTGGAACAATTGATTCTGTACTTGGGTGCAGTGTTTCATTTTCAGGCATTGCGGCGCATCGTTACCCGTGATGACCTGCTCAAAGTCCAGCAATTATTGGGTGATGACCTTTACCGTTTTCTGCAACAGCGAGCACCGTTGTTAACCCACAATGTGACCACGGAGATTGCTTTCCCCGCGCACATGGGTTTGAAGAAGCGTTTTGCATTAGCAGGGATGTTGTGTTTGCGAGCCGCGTTTGCTGATTACCCGTCTGCTTTCTGGAAACGGCTGGCTTACAAGCTGGAGCGCGAGTTTTACGTCTTGTGGAAACGCCATGCTAAATGTGGGGCGGAGATGGATACCCAAACCGCTGAATGTGCTGTTCTGGTACAAAAAGTTGCGATAGAAATCAAAATGGGAGTCAGCCGCGATGGCAAAATTCTTTTCAATTAAGCCCGTGGACACGCAATTACGTGCGGATCAAAAAGTCCTGAAAGCGGCTGATTACGAGCAACTGGTGGATTATGACCGCATGGCGTTTGAGCTTCAGCACCGCCATCGTCAACGCGAAGAAATTGTTTCCGTGGCCTTGGGGCGTTCCATCAAACGTGGTCTGGAGCAGGGGCGGGAACGTGCCGACAAGGAAGCAGCGGAAAAAATGATACTGTTTGCCGGGCGGGTGAACGATACCCTGATGATGCTGGAAGGTGAGTTGGAAGAGCTGGTGACGACCGCTGTCCGCAAAGTGATCCACAGTTTTGATGCCGACGAGCGCGTTAGGCAGGCCGTGTTAGGTGGGTTGGAACTGGTGCGGGGCAGCCACAAGCTGATGATCCGCGTACACCCGCAGCGGCAGGCCGCCATTTCGGAGCAACTGGATGCGATTCCGCACCGTTTCACCAGTCTGGAAGTGGTCGGCGATGATCAGGTGGCGGAAGATGGCTGTATTCTGGAATCGGATCTGGGGATCGTGAATGCTGGGCTAGAGCAGCAAATGCAGGTTATTGAACAGGCTCTTCGCGGGCACTTTTTGCGCCCTGAACTTTAATGATTTCCTTGAGTTTTTCCAGCTTCAGATTGGCTTCACTGGAGTTTTGTTGGGCTGTCTGAACCTGTGCTTCGGCAGCCTGCAAACCTTGATGTGCTTCAGCCAATTCTGCGCGTAGGCGTTCTTCTTCCTGACGCAAGTCTTCCAGATTTTTTTGGTAATCAAACAGCATTTGCGGGGCGAATGGCTGGTTTTTTAGGCTGGCGAACAGGGCTTCCTGATGTTCCAGCCGCCATTGCCCGAAACTGGCGAGTTGCTGTTCTTTTTGGTGCAGGCGTTGTTGTTGTTCCTGCAAGACTCGCCGCTGTTCCTGTAATTCAACGAAGCGTTGTTCCATACGGCGGGAACGGATGGTTTTTAATTGTTCCAGACTCATGGTGCTTATCCTGCCAGTTGCGTCAGCCACTTGACGGTATCGTCAAAGCTGGAATATTCGTGTGAAGGCTGTTTGAGGAAACGCAGAATTTCGTCCATTTTGCGGATGGCTTCGTCTGCCAGCGGGTCAGAGCCGTGTTTGTATTCACCGACCCGCAGCAAAAATTCGATTTCCTTGTGTTTGGCCAGCAGGGTGCGCAGGTGGGCGGCGGCGGCGCGGTGTTGTGGGCTGACCAGTTGCGGCATGATACGACTGAGGCTTGCCAGCACATCGACGGCCGGGTAGTGGTTGCCTGCGGCAAGGTCACGCGACAGCATGATGTGCCCATCCAGCAGCGAGCGCACTTCATCGGCGATCGGGTCGCTCATGTCGTCGCCTTCCACCAGTACGGTGTAAAATGCGGTGATGGAGCCTTTATCAGAGTTACCGGCGCGTTCCACCAGTTTGGGCAGTTCCGAAAAGACCGAGGGTGGAAAGCCGCGCCGTGCCGGGGCTTCACCGGCTGCCAGCCCGATTTCGCGTTGGGCGCGGGCAAAACGGGTGAGGGAGTCCATCAGCAACAGCACCCGGTTGCCTTTGTCACGGAAGTATTCGGCAACAGCGGTGGCAACGTAAGCGGCTTTGAGGCGTTCAATCGCGGGGCGGTCGGAGGTGGCAACAATCAGCACGGTTTTTTGCATCCCTTCTTCACCGAGCGCTTCTTCCATGAATTCGCGCACTTCACGTCCGCGTTCGCCGATCAGGGCAACGACGTAAACGTCAACCTCCGCGTGTTGCACCAACATGCTGAGCAGGGAGCTTTTGCCGACGCCTGCACCCGCAAACACGCCGATGCGTTGCCCGATACCGCAGGTGATGAGCGCATCCATTGAGCGTATGCCGAGTGATAATGGGGTGCTTACCCGGTCGCGTGACAAGGGGTCGGGGGGCGAGGCATAGATGGGGTAGTGTTCCGTGAAAGTAGGCATGGGTCTATCAGGATTTTCTTGCACGCGCCCGATGCCGTCGAGTACGCAACCGCGCAGGTGTTCACCGACACCAACTTCGAGCATTTTGCCGGTGGTAATCACTTGGGTGTGGGCAGACACGCCCTGCATGTCACCGATGGGGGCAAGTAAGGCGATGTTTTGCTCAAAGCCGATGACTTCAGCGGGAATCTCACGCGAATCGCCGCTGTTTTTCAGCATACACAATTCGCCGAGTTTCACGCGGGGGACAATGGCGCGTACCACGGTTCCGGTGACTTGCACAATGCGCCCGTGCAGTACCAGCGGGGTGCAGTTGTCCAGATGGTTGCGCATCCGTTCCGTCACATGGCTTAAGGGGGTACGTGGTCTCATGTCAGGCGAATCTCCCCAGCAGGATTGAGGGAGACACTGGAAGTCAGTTCTTGCACAGAGATCACCGGGAGTTCCGGGTAACTGTTTTCCAGATGCCGCCGGATATGCCGCCGTAACTCCATATTGGTGAGGATCACCGGGCGTACCTTGTCCTTGGCGTGTTCGGATTCGAGTTCCCGCAAGGTGTTGGCAAAGCGCTCGGTAGCCTCAGGAGCCAGCGCAAAAAATACGCCATTCGGGGTTTGGCGCAGGCTGTTTTGCAGCAGCTTTTCGGTTTCGGGCGCGAACATGTAAACCGGCAATACCCCTGTACCGTTGGTGAAGGTGTAGGAAAGCTGGCGCTTGAGGCCGACGCGCACCCGTTCTGCCAACATGCTGGTATCTTTTTCCGCTTCACCAAATTCCACCAGGGTTCCTAGAATCTGCCGCAGGTCGCGGATGGAAACGCCTTCGTTCAACAGGCGGCGGAATACATCGACCGTTTTGGGCGTGGTGACGGCACGTTGTACTTCCCTGACCAGCTCGGCGTAACTGGATTGTTCCAGTTTGCTGTACAGGGTGTGTATTTCTTGTATGCCGATGAATTCAGACGCGTGCTTGCGCAGGATGTAAGCGAGATGGCGGCTGATGGCCTGGATATTGTCGGGGGCAGGGCGTGTGCCACCGGTAACTATATCGCTTCCGGCTTTGTCTGTCGCTGGTTTGGCTAACTCTACGCCTGTGGTATTGGCAGAGGTGGGTTGAAGATTGCCTTGGGCAACGGGTATGCCCCGGATGGAAATCTGGTAGTTGTCATTGCTGAGACGTGATGACAGACGCACGCTGATGCCGGGCAATGGAACGCCCATGTCCTGATAGAATTCACGGCGGATACGCACGAATTCCAGATTCAAGGTATCCATTGAAAACAGGTTTTTGGCTTGGGCGGGTAATTCCACTAGCGCGGGTGACAGGGGTTGCATGTCTTCCAGAGCTGCTTTGGCATCGCTACCACCAGCCAGTTGTGCTGCGGCACCACCGGCTTCTTGTTGCCCGATGACGGTGGTGATTTCTGCGTCGGAAAATGCCATCTGGTGCTGCACCTTGCGCAAGGCCATACCCGTAACGCCCAATAATATCCCCAGAAACAGGAAAATGACCGTTGGGAAACCGGGGATTAGCCCCATCGCGGCAACAATGCCCGCAGCACCGAGCAAGGCGCTGGGTTGGGCGAGTATTTGCCCGCCAATGTCACTACCCAGATTGGCATCGTCTTCACCCCGGACGCGGGTGACAATGATACCGGCAGTGATGGAAATAAACAGCGCGGGTATTTGTGACACCAGCCCGTCACCAATGGTGAGGATGGAATACAGTTCTAATGCATCGCCCATTGCCATGCCGCGTTGCATCGTGCCGATGGACAAGCCGCCAATAATATTGACCATGATGATGATCAAACCGGCGATGGCGTCGCCTTTGACGAATTTCATCGCGCCATCGAGTGCGCCGTATAACTGGCTTTCTTTTTCCAGATTGGAACGGCGCTTCCGGGCATCGACAAGGGTGATCAGGCCAGCACGCATGTCGCTGTCAATGCTCATTTGTTTGCCGGGCATGGCATCCAGTGAGAAACGCGCGCTGACTTCGGCAATACGTTCCGAGCCTTTGGTGATGACGATGAATTGCACGATTGTGATGATCAGGAAGACGACCAAACCTACAATCAGGTTGCCGCCTACCACGAATTCCCCAAAGGTCTGGATAATGTGCCCAGCGTCTGCTTCCAGCAGGATCAAGCGGGTAGTCGCGATGCTGAGGGAGAGCCGGAACAAGGTGGTCAGCAGCAGAATCGAGGGAAAAGACGAGATGGCCAAGGGGTGGGGGATGTAGATCCCCAGCATCATTAACAGGATGGCAATGGTCATGTTCAGGGCGATCAGCATATCCATGACCAAGGTGGGCATGGGCAGGATCATCATGGAAATGATGGCCACCAGCAACAATGCCAGCACCACATCGCTGCGCTTGGTTAGCGAGTTGAGAAGGTCTTGTGATTGGCTGGATTGCATGGGGAACGTGCTCCTGATCCTTGTAATGAATTATGTGGCTTGGCTTAGGGGCGTGATGTATAAGGTTCTGTCATTGATAGCTACGATCCTCGCTTGGGTTCCTGCTGGGCAATCCGTTCCGGCAAGCTGCCATTCCAGATTATCTAAACGAATGCTGCCGCTACCATCCACCACAGGTTGTTCCAGCGTAACGACTTGCCCGATAAGCTGTTTGCCGGGGTATTCGGTGAAAACCCGTTTCAGCGACTTGAACAAGTCAGCCAACAAGGGGGCGAGCAGGACGCAGACCAGTACCAGTAAAAATTGCCAGCGCCACAAACCGTCGGGGTTGAGCAGCATCAGCAAGCCGGTAATGCCTGCCCCAATGCCCAGCCAGGTTTCCCAGCCAGCCATGAAACGTTGCTGGTATTGCTTGACCAGCCCGGCCTTGTGTTTCAGGTGCTGGGTAGCGCGGAAAATGGCGTAATGTGTTTGTGCCCGCAAGTTGGTGCGTCTGAATTCCGCCCAGCCGTTTTTTACGCGCTGGAGAAAGGTCGTAGGCTGATTGTCTGGTTCCATACGTTTCACTGTTTGACTTGCCCCTGCGTCTGGCGGAGCAGGTTTGCAATTTTGTTAATGGTTTTTTCCGGTATGTATTGGTCAATTTTGCCCTCGCTAAGCAAGTCATCGACCAAAATAGGGTCACTAACCACAGGAACATTTTCCAGGGTGGCGATTTCCACCATTTTCCGGGACATATTATTTTTACCAATGGCCACAATGATGGGTAGTGGTGTCACGCCTTGTTCGTATTGCAACGCAATGGCTATACCCATGTCGAGGATAAGCAGCCGAGCGGTGCGGATACGCTTCTGGATGTCTTGCTCGGATAGCTCCCGGCGGATGCCTTGGCGGGCGGCACGGACGTGGGGGTCGCCAAAAATATCCTTCATTTCCTTTTTGACTTCTTCCTTGGTCATGCGCTGGTCTTTGGTGAATTGTTGGCGCTGGAACAGGAAGTCGACCACCGCCATGATGATCAGCATGGGTACAATGAATAGCATCAGTTGGCGAACCAGATGTTCAATAACTTCTTTCTGGCATTCGACGTTACATTGTTTGATGGCATGGAGCAGTTCGCTGATGCCAGTCCGTACCACAAATAACAGGATAACACCGACAATCAGGGTTTTGAGTAAGGCTATCAGGGTGGTGACGAATTGCTTGGCAGAAAATATCCGCTTGAACCCGCTGGTAAAGCTGATTTTTGAGGGGCGTGGAATGATGGGGTCAAAGGAGAATACAAAACCAGTCTGGATAATACTGCCGAGAATGCCAGAAATGACGGTCATCATGGCGAAGGGGATGGCGATACTGTACAGGGCATTTTCCATCACGGCTTTGAAGCCAAGATCCAGCGCCTGTGGAAACGGCATGGTGTAAAGCCTTGGGATAATATCGAACATTTCCATGAATTTGGCGAAAACCCAGTCCCATGCCGCAAAAAAGTACAGGACAACAAATAGCATGGTTAGCGCCGCCGATACGTCGTTACTGCGGGCAACCTGGCCTTTCTCGTGGGCTTTTTTGAGTTTGCGCGAACTCGGTTCTTCGGTTTTTTCTTGGCTGCTGTCTTCGCTCATCGTAGTAGGGCATCCAGTAACGGCAGGTTGTTCCCCATCTTGAAGAACCCCTCTTTCAGGTAGTCCGCCAAAAAGCTGATGTAGAGCGTTAGCATGAAAAACGTCAGGCCACTTTTGACCGGCATGGCGGCGAGGAACACGTTTAATTGGGGGAGGAAGCGTCCCACTATGCCAAGCCCAAAGTCGACCAAAAACATAGCACCAAGGAATGGTCCAGCGATGAGAACGCTGGTATACAGCAGCAGATCCAGTTGCTGGAGAAAGAATGTCGTCACTTCCAGAGTAATGCGTGGGTAAAACTGGTCGATCGGCCAGGTTTGGTAGCTAAAGTAGAGGGTTTGCAACAAAATCAAAAAGCCACCGGATACCAGTAGCAGTGTGGTCAGCAGCAGGCTGAACAAGCCACCCAACGGCGATACCATATTGGCGGTGACGGGTGAGAAAAACAGGGCGCTCATGACCCCGCGTTGCATATCAATCAGGAATCCGGCAGCTTTTACCGCCCAAAAAGGTACGCTCAGGGTGTAACCCAATAACAGCCCGATGACGCCCTCTTTGACTAAAATGCCGAGCAGGTGAAGCATATCCAGTTCAATATTCAGAAATTGCTCGTGTGTCAGTGGCAGGATGAATAGTGACATGATCATGATGATCCCGTTGCGCAAGGTACGCGGTACGATGGGATCTGTCAGGATGGGGAGCAAGGCGAATGCCACCAGTATTCTGGGGGCGGTCAGTGCCCAAGCCAGCAACCACGAATGAAGGGCATCCGTTTCCATTAGTGATGCCGCACCAGAGGGATTTGATCGAAAGCATTCTGAGTGAAAGTGAGGAGTTCTGGCCCTAGCCAACGCACGGTGGCGGCTAGAGCCAGCATGGTGACAACCAGTTTGAAGCCATGCGGCAGGGTTTGTTCCTGAATTGAAGTCAGTGCTTGCAGCAAACCGATCAACAAGCCGACGATGGTGGCCGCAATGATGGCTGGCAACGACAGGTACAGGATCAGTTGCATCGCCAGCGAGGTGTTGTGGATGATGTCGGTTTCATTCATGGCGTCAGTAACTCAGTATCAGGCCGTGGATCAGGCGTGACCAGCCATCCACCAGCACAAACAGCAATAGCTTGAAGGGCAGGGAGATCACCATCGGGGACAACATCATCATGCCCATTGACATCAACAGGTTGGAAATCACTAGGTCAATGACCACGAATGGCAGAAAAATCAGGAAACCTACCTGAAAAGCATTGGTCAATTCACTCACCATGAAAGCGGGGATGAGCACCAACAGGTGATCAGTGGTGATGTCTTTTGCGTATTTTTCTGGCCATAGCTTTTGGGTGGTTTGCGTGAAAAATTCGCGTTCACTGTCACTGGAATGTTTGGTCAGGAATTGCCGCAAGGGGTCAGTGCTGCCTTCTAGCGCATCAATCAGTTGCGGGTTACGGATGTCCTCGATGGAGACGCCGTGGGTATTGAATTGTTCGTAGGTTTCCATCACCACCGGTGCCATGATGTACATGGACAGAATAATGGCAATGCCACTGATGGCAATGTTGGGTGGTTCCTGTTGCAAGCCCAAAGCACTACGGATGATGTGCATCACCACCACCAGCTTGACGAACGAGCTAACCATGATCGCAATGAAGGGCGCTAGCCCCAGAATCGTCAGGATGGCTAGCAGTAGAATGGGATTGGGCATACCCTCCATGCCTAACTGCCCTTGGCTTTTTTGTTGAACAGGTTGAGGATGCGCACCCCAACCCTGCCGTTGATTTCGACCAGTTCCCCTGTGCCGATCAAACGATTTTGGGAGCGTATCTGGATGATTTCCGGTAATGATTTGCCAAGTTCCAGAACATAGCCAGGGCGTAATTGGCGCACTTCATTGAACGACAAGGTTTTTTCGCCAACATCAAAGGAAAGTTGCACGGGGATTTGGCTGACGTGTTCTATTTTTTGCTGTTGTTCATTGTCGGTCATAGTCATCCACTCGGTGTTGATAGTCAGGGTTGAGGGTGTCGTTTGGTTGAGGGTCGCTTCGCAGTAATAGCCTGAATTGAGGCGCAATTTGAGTAAATTCTCGTTCTCAAAACGGGTGTCTTCCAGCAGGATCAGGTCAGACGGTTGTAACTGGTTGATCTCCTGCATGGTGAAAACAATGCGGCTAATCTCTAGCCATGCCGGGGTGAGATGTTCTTCCCAGTCAGGGTTGGTATCCGACTGCCAGTGGCGCAGGCGTTCTTGTAGATGTGGGTAAATATGTGGATCCAGCATCAGCAGGGCAGAAATCGTCTGTTGTACGTTGTCACTTTCCTGATCAAGGATTTGGATTTCAAAACCCAGTGGCATGTTGTAGAGGGGGCTTTGATGCTCAGCAGTAGTGCCTTGCACAGTTATTGTTAGCCCCAATGCCTGTTCCGCCTGCTGTAACAAGGGGGCGAGGGCGCTTTCAATAATGCTGATGGTTAAATTTTCAGGCAATTGCTGCAACAGGCCATCGGGTACGAATTGGCGTATTTGTTCAATGAGCGGCCATTCGGACAGCCATAAACCAGCGGTAGTGTTGCCTAATTCCAGTGTCAGACTGATGGGGCAAAGGCTCTGGGTGCTGCTGTCGGCGGGTTGTAGTCGGAATCGGGCAGTACGTTTTTCGTCCAGTTGAAAGCTGAGGGTGCTGGTTTTATTCAATAGGATATTATTCAGGCGTACAGCTAGTGCTGCCTGACTGGGAAATTTGATCGGGATGATCTGGGACTGCCGGTTTTCCATTATGGTTATTATCCTGAGCGCTACCTGTACAGCAGCAGGGCATTGTTTATTGCTGAAAACGTGCAATAGCGGCACTGAGTCTGCCGTCGTATCAGGTAGACTTCAAGCTTATTCAGGCTATGCGGTGTCAATATCAGACCGAACGGTTTGAGTCCCAGCTTTGCAGGCGTTCACTATTCGGGTTGACGTTTACCGCACCTAAGTAATAGCCCTTGAAGGTGTCTTGCGGGAGCCATGAGTTTTCGCCAAACCTGATGTCCACATTGCCGATATTGGTGCTCCAGAAACGGTAAGAGCCATCATCATTACGCCCAAGGTAAACGGCATTCCAGCCCTGTGACGCTGATTTGTTGTCGCCGGGCAGGTCAAAGTAATAGGCCGATCCGGGGATGAGTGCGTCACCTTTGGCGGTATCAAACAAGGCTGTTTCACCTTGCAGGTTGCTGACGCCATCGACGTTAACTTCTCCGGCTTGCGCGGTGCGTACCTTGGTGTTGAAGCCACCATCAAAGCCGGAGCTGTCATCCTTGTCGTACCAAGAGGAGATTTGCAAGCGCCCGGCATGGCTGTCGAAGTCATCCGTGCCGATGGTGTCCAGCGTTGCTTTCAGGTTGAGCAAGCGTAGGGGGCTGGCGCAGTCAAAGGCGTAATCCTGACGGTTGTTGAACACGTCATTGATGGCATCCGAAGGCTTGATGGTTTGGCCTGCGTTATCTGTTTCGCGCATCAGCAAGTAACGATTACTGCCCCGTTGCACCACTTCCCAGTAGTTATTGCGTTCCAGCACGGTTTCTGTGGCGGTTTGATTGCTGGCGCTGGTGTAGCTGCGCGTTTCCGTCTGGGTGAGTTCACCACCGTTGATATGCACCAGATCCTCGCTGAAATCCCAGCCTGCACCGAGGGAGCTGGCCGTTGTGACCATGTTTTCGCGGAAACGCAGTTCATACAGGTCGGTGGCGGCCAGGGTTTTGCGTGAGGTTTCTGCGCCTGCCGCATTGCTGACGACCAGTGTGTCGCCTTCGCTGAGGCGCTGGTCAGCATTGTCGCCATCCAGAACGGTTACAGCTTGACCGGCGGGAATATTGCCTTGGCTGTCAGCCGCGTAAGTACCCAGCAGAGTGCTCTTTTCGGTGTCACTTAACGGGACGGGGGCTGGCTGGGGCGGCAATGTTTCCGAACCGCTGCTTGCTTGCCCGCCAATTTGCTGGCTAATTTTTTGCAGCAGGGATGACATCATCGACGGGGCTGCAAAGCTTGGCAAGCCTGTAGGCAGTTTATTGAAGCTGCTTTCCCTTGCTTGCTGCTGGATGGTGCTGGTACGCGCCAGAAATGCGGAGGAAATGCTGGCGCTAACCTGAGCTTGTCCACTGGTTTGTGTCGCAGACACGATAGGAAGGGGCATTCTCGATCCTCCTGAATACAAGGTATGACGGAACTCAGTGGTAAATGTAAGCCCTTATATCCTGTCGCTTTAATGTTACGGGATGAACGGGGGTGTTTGGCAGATAATCCGCCGGGGCTGGCTGAGCCTTTTTCCATTAAGTCGCATTTCTTCTACGTTCATCTTTCAAATGATGAATCTCGGTGTGTGTAGGAATAAATTAGGCTGGTTTATATCTGCCGGGGGATTCTTGGCTATGCACAACATAATACGCAGATTGCGATGGGCTATTTTATTACTGGTGTTTGCCGGATATGCGGTGGCGGCTGCTCCTGTACCTTGGAAAAAGGAACCCTATTCGCACTTTTCTGATCAGGAACCCTTGGTTGAGTTGCTGAAGACACTAGCATCTTTGCAGGATCTTCCCATTGTGGTCAGTCCTAAGGTCAAGGAGGTCGTCAGCTTGCACTTCCAGAGCCGTAAGCCAGAAGATATTTTCAACGAATTGGTTAAAAATTATGGGTTGATCTGGTACTACGACAAGGAAGCCCTGTTCGTTTACAAGGAAGATGAGGTGCAAACCGCTTCCGTTAGTATGAAAACCATGTCTCCACGGGAGTTTACCAATGCCCTTAAGCGCCTTCAGGTTCTGGAAGATCGCTTTCAGTGGGAGGCTTCAGAGGTTGATAATATTATTTATATGACGGGGCCCGAACGCTTTGTGAGCGCCGTGCTCGCCATGGCCAGGGTGATGGATAATCAGGAGTTGTCACGTCGGCAGGTGTATCGCTGGAAAGATAAACGTGGCGTGGTGAACTTTAGCTCCCAAGATCCGGTGGGGGGTATGGGCGCTGAGTGGGATGTGAAGACCGATGAGAAATTTCCGGGCTTCGATGTGGTCGATGTTGTTAAAAACAAGAAGCGGGCGGAGTAAATGGCAATTCAACAAACTTCGTTTGTACTCAAGGTTCTCAACGGGATTAATGCGGGCGCATCTGTCCGCTTGAAAACGGGTAGCTTGGTCATTGGTCGCTCCATGACCTGCGATATTATTTTACATGATGAAAATATTGCCGATCAGCATATCCAGTTACTGATTACCTCCGGCAGCATTACCCTTCAGCCCTTGGCGCGACCTGTGTTTGTGGGGGGGGCGGAGGTAACGGCTGAAAGCCTTGAGCTGGTTCCCTATCAGCCGGTCAGATTGGGTAATGTCGAGTTTTGGGTGACAGATAGCCGAGTGGCTCCTCCTCCAAGCAGTAACAAGCCTTCCGAAAGCAAGGTTCACCAGAAACGGGCGCGGCCTGCTGAATCATCTGCTGCACCTTCCGCTGAATCCCCTAAGAAGCCTGTAAAGGCGGTTGATGCCGGTGCATCCGGGAAGAAGAAGGGTGGAAGTGGGGTTGGGTGGCTAGCTATGGGGGTGGGGATACTCTTGCTTGCCAATCTGTTGTATTGGGCACCCCAGTTCAACCGTGTGCTGGAAAACCTGGGGGTACGTGATTCCGGGGAACAACAGGCTGCCAACCTGATGCAGGAGTTGGGCAAACAGGACTTCACGCTGGTGAATGAGGCTGATGGTTCAGTTAGCTTGAGTGGCTATACCAACACGGTGTTGGAGCGCAATGACCTGATGAGCAGAATGCAGAGTGCCGGGATCAAGGCTAATCTACACATCTGGTCACAGGATGAGATGGCTGAGAGTGCCGCTATGATTGCACGAGCCATGGGGCAACCCGCTCTTCACTTCAAGTCAGGGGATACCGACGGCGTATTGGTTGCGCAGGGATTCGTGAGTAAGTCAGCAGATTGGGAGCGGGTCAAGGCTACGATCCTCAGCGATGTCGGGGGTATCCGCTCTATTGGTGAGGGTGAGTTTCAGACGATGGACGGCTATTTGGCTTCGTTTGTGCAGTTCATCCAGAAAAAAGGGCTTTCTAGCCGTATCCATGCAACAACTGATGGCAAGAGCGTTATAGTCAACGGCGAGTTAACCCAACCTGAAATCGAACAGTTAAAAGGTTTTCGGAAAGAATTCATTGATCTTCAGGGAGAGGGACCGGCCATTGTGCTGAAAGTTACTGACGTGCGGGATCGTATCAAATTGTCTATCCGCAGCGTTAGTGTTGGCGAAGTACCCTTTATGGTCGCTAAAGATGGCAAAAAGTATATGGAAGGTTCGGCACTTGGCGAGAAATATTTTGTTAAGTCAATCAAGCCGGATCATGTGGTATTGACGAATAATGGGATAGATATTCCTTTTTATTACGGTATTGAAAAAGGGGAGAGATAATGATGCTGCAAATCGAGCAGAACCTCAGAAATGATGTGTCCGGTATGTATAAAAATGAGCTTCTGGATAAATTTAATCAAGCGGCTTCAGAAGTTCGTTCCGAGTTGAATCAAGGGGTATCCCCTGATGAATACGATAAATTAAACAGGTTTTTACAGGCATTGGACGCCAGTTGCGAGGTGGTTGAAGAGTTTTGGTCACAAACTCATCATTGAGTGAATGCCAAAAGCAAGCATGGAACGCAATGTGTAACAGGAAGTTATAGATTCCCTGCGTTTGATGATTAGTCATCGGGAATTTTATTTTATGGACGATTAATTTTAGGAGATATTCAAATGGCAGATATTGCAGGCGCCGCAACTACCGTGGCTCAAACCCTGACTGATAGTGCAAATGCTCAGGTTACTATTAACACTGCAGCTACTAACGCCGAAATCCTGACGATGGATTCCAAGGCGGAGCTGGCAGCTATCCAGGGTGTTAGTGGTGCTTTAGATACGGCAGCACAGGCCGTTCAGCAATAATTACAGCGGCTCTATTCTAGAGTCTTAAACTGTGATTTCAATAAAACGTGGCATCAAGTTATCTTGATGCCACATAATAAGGAGATGGTATGAGCCCTGATGTCGAATTACTTAGAGTAGTATCCCAGGTTGGTTACTTAGCTTGTTTCAGAAGTGATGCCAAGCGTTCCCAATTGATTATGGATGGCGTAAGCGCCATTGGTCGGGAACAAATTCCTATTAAAGTGGGTGTCGCTGTAGCGGGAATCTATGCCGGAAGGTATGATCAGGCTATCAGTATTCTACGCGATCAGATTTTGGCTGAAGATCCCAACCACATGAGTGCCAAATGTTTTCTGGGCATTGCCTTAACACAAAAAGGCCAGAAAGCTGAAGCAAAAGAATTATTTGAAGAAGTTGTTCAGTACGGTAATCAGGATGAAAAAATTATTGCTGTTGCCTACTTGAATAATTAGGATGGTAATATGATTGATGCGAGCGTTTTGGTAAATCCAGTAAATTCTGGTGATTTAGGGATGCAGCAATTACCTGCCCCTACAGCTCAAGATGTAAAGCGTTTTGAAGATGTTATGACGTATGGTGATCTTAGTATTGACCCTGCTCAGGATGTAAAAGAACCTATTCTGAGTATAGTGGAGCCAAGTGGTGAGAGCTTCGGTGGTTTTAAGCAAGCGTTGCTGAATAAAGTTCAGGGAATGGATAGTTCTTATCATAGCGTGCTATCAGAGTTTCAAGGAATGCCTGAGATGCGTCAACACATGGTGGCTGACCGGGCAACAGTTGACACTACTGCCCAAATCAGGACGTATCCTGAGACGGCGACTATGAATAATCAATCAGGGCAAATGGAAACTGCTGCACAAAGTGTTGCTGATAATATCCTGTCTGCTGCTGAATATCAGAACAAGGTTTATCAATGGGCATCTAAAATGGAAATGTGGTTTAGTCACATGAAGATTATTTCATCTGCTGTCGGACAAGTTTCTCAGGGATTTAAAACATTGTTCCAAGCAGGTTAGTAATCCATACGCATTTTTTGCAAAACATGAGAAAGCAATGACAATCATAAGTAAAAAATTTCTCCACTTTTTAGTTATTTTCGCCTTGGTTTTTTTAACTGGCTGTAAAACAGAGCTTTACAGGAATCTGATAGAAAATGATGCTAACGCGATGCTCTCTATCTTACTTAATAATAAGATTGGGGCAGAAAAGACTTATGATACAAAAGCTGATGCTTATTATCTGAATGTCGAAGAATCCCAAATTCCTCAAGCTGTCCAACTTCTGAAAGAACAAGGCTATCCCAAAGAAAAAACGGCAACGGTTGGCGAGTTATTCAAGAAGGAAGGGTTGATTTCTTCCCCACTAGAAGAGCGTGCCCGTTTTATCTTTGCTTTATCTCAAAGCGTGCAGGAAACCCTGTCGCAGATTGATGGTGTTTTAGTAGCGCGAGTGCACGTGGTCTTGCCTGAAAACAACCCGATTGATACCGAAGTCAAACCTTCCTCGGCCTCAGTGTTTATCAAATACAACCCGGCCTATCGTCTGGAAGACATGAAGTCAGACATTAAAATGATTGTGGAAAAAAGTATTGAGGGTTTGACCTACGATAGTGTATCGGTGGTCATGGTTCCCGCACAGTTTTCTGCTACCAATTAATAAACGTCAGCCTCATCAGTCGGGCGGGTTCGGAAAAACTTCAGTACCCACATGTATTGCTCCGGGTGTTGTTCAATCAGGGTTTGTAGCCCTGTATTCAGGCGTTCTGCATTCTCCTCCTCGTCTTTGCTGGGATAGTCCGTCAGAGCAGCATCGATCACAATATCGTAACCCCCTTGTTGTTGGTTGAAAAACGCCATGACGGGTAACGCAACCGCTTTGCCTAACTTGGCTAGGCGTGCCGGGGTCGTCAAGGTTGCCTTGGGAACCCCGAAAAAGGGGGCAAACACCGAATGTTTACTGCCATGATCTTCATCCGGCAGGAAAAACATGAGCCGTCCCGGTTCCAGCGCCCGTACCAGTTTCATCATGCCTTCCTCACGGGTGACCACGAATTCGACATCTTGCAAACGGCTGCGGGCAATCAGCCAATCCGCGACAGGGTTGTGGAAGGGTTTGTAAGAGCCGTAAGCGCGGTAATGTTCCCCGATAGCTGCGGGCGCAAATTCCAGCCATACCGAGTGCCCCAGCATCAGGATAACGTTTTGCCCAGCGGCAATGGCTTGATCAATGTGTTCCCGCCCGATTATTTGGGTGCGTTGGTATAGCCAGCGACGTGAACGAAAGAACAACACGCTGTAATCCAGTAAGGCGCTGGCATATTCCTGCAAATGGGCTTGCACCATCTGTTCATGCTGGGCGTCACTCAGTGTAGGGAAACACAGGCGCAGATTGCTGAGAACAACAGTGCGGCGTTTACGGTTGCGACGGTAAATCCCATTACCGAGCCATTTACCTAGCCCGCGCCGTGCTTGCCAGGGTAGCCAAGCGAGTATTCCAAACAGCCCGATACCTGCCCATGTGAGCCAGTGTTTGGGTGCAAGCAAGTGGCGGGGCGGCATATTCACGGCTGGCGTTCGCCATTGATCTGGTTGGCTTGTATCCATGCCTCGAACCATACGCCCGCTGTTTGCACGTCTGTGGCTTTGCCCTTCAACCCGAAGTCAATTTGACGGCGTTCGGCGGTGCTGGGCAGGCTGGAAAGATGCACGGCTGGAAAAGTACGCAACAGCTCTTCCATCATCGGGATCAGTTCGCTTTCCTGCACGTTTTGCAGTAGCCAGCGGTGTTCCACGGGTGGGGTGGTGTCGAAATATTGATGGTAATAGGTGTCTAACGCCCATTCGACCATCGGCCACGCCATATTAGGGAAACCGGGGACAAAATGGTGGTGCTGCACCTTGAAGCCGGGAATTTGGTTGATGGGATTAGGGATCAAGCTGGCGCCATCCGGTAGTTCACTCATGCGAATGCGGTTAGGGTAAGCCTCTGCCCCGAAACGGCCTTCGATCAGGGCGACAGCTTGCGGGTGGCGTAGCAATCTGACGCCTGTGGCGGCAGCCGCTGCTTGGCGGGTCAAATCGTCCGGGGTTGCGCCAATGCCGCCGAAGCTGAACACGATGTCATTCCCTTGAAAGGTTTCCTGCAAGGTTTGCAGCAGTAAATCCCAATCGTCGCCGATCATGCGTACCCACGCCAGCGGCAAGCCCCGTGCTTTGAGAAAGCTTATCACTTGTGGCAGATGCTTGTCTTGACGTAAACCACTGAGCAGTTCATCGCCAATGAGGATGAGTCCAACTTTCACTGTTTGGCTCCTTTATCGGTGGCACGTTGCAAGGTCTTTTCAGCTCGCCGCTGTTGGGTGGTCGTTGACCAGCCGGGGGTTGTTTCTGCCCAGCCTTGGGTGTGCTGTTGGATAATGTCGGCTAATGCTTTGATATGCTCAGAGTTATCGTTGAGCGCGGGGATGTAATGGTAGTGTTCACCGCCTGCGTGCTGGAAGTATTCACGGTTTTCTTCGCGGATTTCTTCCAGCGTTTCGAGGCAGTCGGCCGCAAAACCGGGGCAGACCACGTCGACGTTTTTGATGCCTTCGCCCGGCAGTGCTTGCATAGTTTTGTCGGTGTAGGGCTGTAACCATTCGGCTTTGCCAAACCGCGATTGGAAGGTGACGCGCCATTCACTGGGTTTGAGGTTGAGTTCTTCTGCCAGTAGTCGTGCAGTTTTGTGGCATTCGCAGTGGTAAGGGTCGCCCAGCATCAGGTTGCGCTTGGGGATGCCGTGGAAAGACATGACCAGCAGTTGACCGCGTGGCTGCTTTTCCCAGTGTGCCAGCACGCTGTTGGCGAGGGCTTTGATGTAACCGGGGTGGTCGTGGTAGTGGTTGACCAGACGTAATTCTGGCATCCAACGCCAACGTTTGAGTTCGTCGAATACTTTGTCGAAGGTGGTGGCGTTGGTGGCAGCGCAATATTGCGGGTAAAGCGGCAATACCAGTACGCGCCTTGCCCCGGCTTCCTTGAGTTTCAGCAGGGTATCGGGGATGGCTGGGTTGCCATAGCGCATTGCTAGAGCTACTTTCACGGGCCCTTGAAAGCGGATGTCCATTTCTTTCTGGAGGGCTTGTTGCTGTTGCTCGGAAATGTGCATCAGCGGGGAGCCATTCTCCGTCCACACCGTTTTGTACTTTGCGGCGCTCTTGGCGGGGCGGGTATTGAGAATAATGCCGTGCAGGATGACATTCCAGATAATCCGGGGAATTTCAACGACACGCGGGTCGGACAGGAATTCTTTCAAATAACGGCGCAATGAGGCTTTATCGGGGGCATCAGGCGTGCCCAGATTGACTAGCAATATACCCGTGCATTCGGATTTGCCGTGGAAATAGTCTTGTTCATTGATAAAGCGACTCATGGCTGGGGCTTTCCTTTGAGGTTTTTTTCATACGGGTATTTTACATGACCAAAACGCACCGCTAGTACGGCTAGTGAAATCAGTAGGATAGAGGCTGAAATGGCGAGCATTTGCCATTGGTCCATGGCTTTCATGTCGAGGATCAGGTAGCGGGCGAGGGCAACCATGCCGATGTATAAGGGCATCCGCACCGGTACTTCCCCGGATTGCAGGTACACCACGACCATGGTGATGATTTCCAAATAAATAAACAATAACAGCAGGTCAGCGATCTGGACTTTCAGGTTGTTAATCATGAGGAAGATTTCCTGACCGACGGCGACAACAGTGGCTATTGTGATGATGGTGAGCACTAGATATTCGATCCCATGCAACAATTTTTGGCTGGCCGAAATGTTCGGTTTGTCCATGTGTGGGTATCCTTGTATTGTTAGCGTTTTGGTAATGCTGGGTAGGTTAAATGATGCAGCCTGATTTGCAAGTATTGGTGCAGGAAATACGTCAAATTGCACGCGAGGAAATTTTACCGCGTTTCGAGCACGTGGGCTTTGCGTTAAAGCAGGATGGTAGCTTGTTAACGGAAGCAGATTTGGCGACTAATCGGCGTATTGCGACGTTTCTCCAGCAACAATGGCCTGAGATTGCGTTTCTGAGCGAGGAAATGGAGCGCGAGGAGCAGGCGTGTTTGTTGCGCGAAGCCGATGCTTTGTGGTGTCTTGATCCGCTGGATGGCACCAGCAATTTCGCGGCGGGCATTCCACTGTTTGCGGTGTCGCTGGCCTTGTTTCAGCAGGGTGAAGTGGTGTTGGCGCTGACGTATGATCCGGTGCGCGACGAAATGTTCAGCGCGGTACGCGGGCAGGGTGCTTGGTTGAATGGCAAGCCGCTACGTTGCCAGCCCAGTGAATTTGCCTTGCGCAATGCAGTGGCTATTGTGGATTTCAAGCGTTTGTCGCTGCCGTTGAAACAGGCGTTGATGCACCAGCCGCCGTATGGTTCGCAGCGTAATCTCGGCAGTTGCGTGCTGGAGTGGGCGTGGATGGCGGCAAACCGGGGCAATGTGTACTTGCACGGCGGCATGAAGTTGTGGGATTTGGCGGCGGGGACGCTGATTCTCGCCGAAGCGGGTGGCTATGCCTGTACTTTGCAGGGTGAGGCTGTGTTTAAACCCGCGCTGGAGCCGCGTTCGGTGGTAATTTCCCCCGATAAGGCATTATTTGCAGCCTGGTTACAGTATTTGCAGGAAAACCAGTAAGCCATGTCACAGCGCGAACAACCTGTCGGGGTGTTTGATTCCGGTTTGGGTGGCATTTCGGTGCTGCGCGAAATTCACCGTTTGCTGCCTGCGGAAGACCTGATTTATGTGGCGGATTCGGGTCATGCACCTTACGGGGCGAAAACACCGGAATATATCCGTACTCGTAGCAAGCAGATGGCTGATTTCTTGCTGGAACAAGGGGTTAAAGTGTTGGTGGTGGCGTGTAATACCGCGACGGTTCATGCGGTGGACTATTTGCGCGGTATGTTGCCGATTCCAGTGGTGGGGATAGAGCCTGCGGTGAAACCTGCGGCACGGATGACGCAAACCGGGGTGATTGGGGTGCTGGCGACGCAGCAAACGGTGAACAGCCCACGCTTGCAGCATTTGATTCGCGATCATGCCAGTCAAGTGACAGTGATGGCGCAAGCCTGCCCCGGTTTGGTGGAGCATGTGGAGGCGGGGGATTTCAGTAGCGAGGCGGTGCGTCAGTTGTTGAAGCATTACACGCTGCCTTTGCTGGAAGCGGGGGTGGATACGTTGGTATTGGGGTGTACGCATTACCCTTTCCTGAGCGAAGCAATCCACGAGGTAACGCACGGGCGAATGACGGTGCTGGAAACCAGTACGCCTGTGACGCACCAGTTAATCCGGGTGCTGGATCAGCAGGATTTGCGCAGGGTTGAAACAGGGCAGGGTAGCGTGCGGTTTTTTTCCAGCAAATCTGAGGATGCACAGCATCTGATCAGTATACAAACCCTGTGGCAGCACAGGGTTGAGCTGGGTTTGTTGCCAACACGCTACCGCTGAAGGCTTAATGGTGGTGGTGGCCGCCTTCACCGTGTGCGTGACCGTGGGTAACTTCTTCGTCAGAAGCGGCGCGGACGCTGATAATGCTGACATCAAACGTCAAGGTAACGCCCGCCAGTGGGTGGTTGGCGTCGATGGTAACAGTGTCATTGTCGACGGCTGCAATGCGAATGGTCTGGTTGCCTGCGCCTGTTTGGGCATGGAAAGCAGCGCCTGCGACGATTTGTTCTTCGGGGACACCTTCAAACATGCTGCGTGGCACTTGCTGGGTCATGCGCTCGTCGTATTCACCGTAGGCTTCCGCCGGGGCAACGGTGACTTTCATGCTGTCATTGGCTTGCTTGCCTTCCAACTGCGTTTCCAGCCCTGGAATAATGTTGCTTGCGCCATGCAGGTAGGCAAACGGTTGGGTAGCATCAGCTTGGTCGAGCACTTGACCTTTATCATCAGTGAGGGTGTAGGTCATGGTGACTACGGTATTTTGTGCAATTTGCATTGGTTTTCCTTGGAATAGAGAATGTATCGGTTGCCGCCGGAGGGGTCATCCTTGAAGCGGCGATGTGTCCATAAATATTGGGCGGGGAACTCGCGTACCTGTTGCTCAATGAGGTTATTTATTCGGGTTGTGTCGTCAAGTATGGCTCCACTGGGGAAATTTTCAAGTGCTGGCAGGAAACGTAATTGATAGCCGGTAGCAGTTCGCAGCGTGAAAAACGGCACGACTTGCGCTTTGCCAAGCTTGCTGAGGCGGCTGGTGGCGGTGTTGGTGGCGGCTTCTACGCCGAAAAAAGGCGCGAATACGGCATTTTTATGCCCGAAATTTTGGTCTTGCGCATACCACACTACATGCCCTTGTTGCAGGCTGCGAAGCATGTCGCGGATATTGTTGCGGGAGATGGCTTTGCCGTAACGTTTCGAGCGTAAGCGGGCGACGCGCCATTCGATCAGCGGGTTCTGGTGTGGGCGGTAAATCACGTGTAACGGGATGCGTTGTGCGATTAAACGTCCGCCAAGTTCGAGGCTGGTGAAGTGGGCGCTGAGCAATACTACGCCACCTTGCTGCATTGCAGTTTGCAGGTTTTCCAGCCCTTCGATGTCGGTTTGCTGCGCCAGCTTGTCATCATCGCCCCACCAGCTCAGGGCGGTTTCCAGTAAGCCGCGCCCCAGCGAGATGAAGTGCTCGCGGTTGAGCTGGGCGCGTTCCGCCGCAGTGCGTTCGGGGAAGGCGAGTTCCAGATTGATGCAGCAAATTTCCCGACGTTTGGGTAACAGGTAAAACATGAGTAAGCCGAATTGCTTGCCCAGCCACATTTGCACGCTCCAGGGCAGTTGCACCAACAGCCACAGGAAGCCTAGGCCGAACCAAGTCAGCCAGTAGCGCGGGTGCAGGAATTGTTTACCGGATATTTTTTGCATGATCATTTACGTGGTGGACAATGCAGGGAATGCACTGATTAAAGCGTGCAAGTCTAGCATTATTGGGGGAATCGTGAGAAATTCCGCTCATGCAACTGGAAACCTTCACCAAAGCCCTCGCCGATCAGACCCGCCTGCGCATCCTCGTATTATTGGAGGGCAAGGATGAGCTGTGCGTGTGCGAACTCACTCAGGCACTGGAGTTGGCACAGCCGAAGATTTCCCGCCACCTTGCGGTATTGCGTGAAAGCAGCTTGCTGTTGGATCGCAAGTCCGGCCTGTGGGTGTATTACCGTCTGAATCCCGAACTGCCGCTGTGGATGCTGGATGTGCTGGCCAGTTTGCAGTTGGGCAGTATCGGGCAAGAACCTTTCGACGCCGACACCCTGCGGCTGACAGGTGCTGAAAAACAAAACCCGCTGTGCAATTCACCAAACTGTTAACGGCTATTTCATATATGCGAAATAGCGTATATAGTTGGTATATTATTCCAACCTGACCAGTGCCATGTTTGAAACCTTAGCCAACTTGCTCGTTTACCAACTGCTGGGCTTGTCACCTGACTCGGCCTTTGGCGCGGCACTGCATTTTTTCGTCATGGATGTGGTGCAAATCTTTACCCTGCTGGTGGTCATCATCTACCTGATGGGCTTGCTCCGCGCCTTGCTTAGCCCGGAAAAAGTGCGTGGCTACGTGCGCGACAAACCCAAGTGGCTGGCGCGTACACTGGCGATTCTGCTGGGGGCGGTGACGCCGTTCTGCTCGTGTTCTTCCGTGCCGCTGTTCATTGGTTTTGTGGAAGCGGGCATTCCGCTGGGCGTGACCTTTTCCTTCCTGATTGCCAGCCCGATGATCAACGAAGTCGCGGTGGTGATCCTCGCTGGAATCCTTGGCTGGAAGCTGGCGGCGCTGTATGTGTTGGCAGGTCTGACGGTGGCCTACGTCGGTGGCGTCGTCATGGAATGGTTCAAGCCGGAACGCTGGGTGGAAGGTTACGTGTGGAAAATCCAGATGGGTCAGTTGAATATGGTCGAGCCGGATACCTCGTTGTTGGGGCGACACCGTTACGCGATGGGCGAAGTGCGTGAAATCGTGCGCCGCATCTGGAAATGGGTGCTGCTGGGCGTTGGTGTCGGGGCACTGTTCCACGGTTACGTGCCGGAAGCGTGGGTGACAACCTATCTCAGCGGCGATGACTGGTACACCGTGCCGCTGGCAGTCTTGCTCGGTATTCCGCTGTATTCCAACGCCACAGGGGTTATCCCGATAGCCGAAGCCATGTTGGGCAAGGGCGTGGCACTGGGTACGACGCTGGCATTGATGATGAGCATCGCGGCGCTGTCGTTGCCGGAAATGCTGATCCTGCGCAAGGTCATCCACTGGAAAGCGTTGGGTATTTACGCCGCCGTATTGGCGGTTGCATTCACATTGGTCGGCTGGGGCTTTAACCTGCTGGCCTGATCGGAGGAAATCGCATGTCTGAACCGCAGTTGCATTCATCCATTGTCGCGCTGGTATCGCTGGCGTCCGGCATTGCATCCAAACACCCTGACATGGGCTTGTGCCAGCTCGACAAGCTGCGTCAGATGGGTGTGCCGGAAGCGCACATTTGCAGCGTGATCGAGATTGCCCGCCACATTCGCGACGAGGCTGCGCAGAAACTGGATGTCGCTTTCGACGCGAAATGCTGCGCGGTGGAACCTGCCAAACCCAAAATGCTGAACATTGCGGTGAAAGCAGAAGCAGCGTCGTGCTGCACACCGACGGCTTCCGGTCAATCCTGTTGTTAATCGAGGAACATAATTTGAAAGAGATCAAAGTATTGGGTAGCGGTTGTGCCAATTGCGAGACCACCGCCAAGCTGATTCAGGATGTTGCTGCCGCCAAGGGCGTGGACATTGCGCTGGAAAAGGTGAGTGATATGGGGGCGATTCTGGGCTATGGGGTGATGTCTACACCGGGTGTAGTCGTGGATGGGGTGGTGGTTCATGCTGGGGGGATTCCGGGCAAAGCCAGCATTGAGGGCTGGCTGGCTTGACCCGGTAGTACGGACACTGCGGTTAATCCATCATTTCCAGCCGTTCCATCAACTTGTCGAGTGCAGCTTTGGCGCATTCTGCATCCTTTTCGCCGCCGGGTGCGCCGCTGACGCCGATAGCCCCCAGCAATGAGCCACCGCTTTCGATTTTCAAGCCACCTTCCAACATCAGAATGCCGTCGACCTCGTTCATTTCATCTTTGATGTCAGCACGGTTGGCGCGAAATTCGGCGGAACTGGCACCTGACATAATGACCGCGTTGGCTTTTTCTTCAGCGATCTGCATGGTGAAACGGGCTGCCATCGTGTCGCGTAACAGGGCTTGCACCGATGCGTTGCGGTCAACCACGACAGCGGATACGTTGTAGCCTTTTTCGCGGCAGGCGAGGACGGACTCATGGGCAATATCCATCGCTAGCTCCATTGAAATCTGCTTGACGCTGATAAAATTCGAGGGTTTTTTTGCCTCGTCTTCGGCGTGTGCCAGATTCAGCGATGCCAGCAGGGTGGTGAGCAACATGATGGGTATACGTTTTTTCATACTATCCTCCTAGGGGAAAAGGTGATGGTCGTTTGAATGTTAGCACTGAATGCCCGCTTTTACTCGGCTTCAAGCTGCAAGTAGGTCTGATGCACATTGCGCCCATGCAGTTCTTTCGCCATTTTCAGGAAGCTGAATGCCTCATCCGCTGACAGGCGTTTGACGGCATCGCCTAAATCTTCCATTTCCTCCAGCGACTTGCCGACGTTCGTTACCAGCCAGTCGAGGTAATCGCCGGTATTTTTCTGCGCGGTTGCCCAGTCGCTGGGGTTGCCATGCCCCGGAATGATGTGTTCTGGCTTGAGTTCCACAACTTTCTTGAAGGTGGCTTGCCAATCTTTCACGTTGGAAATGTCCGGCAGTACGCCCAGCATCCGGTCGTTGAATACGGTGTCGCCGGTGAATACGACTTTTTCCTTGGGCAACCACAGCACTGCATCGCCGGGGAAGTGTGCATCACCGAGGTAACGCAGTGACATTTCTGTGCCGCCGATGCTCAGGGTTTTTTCATCGCCGTCGAAGGTTTCGCTGGGGAATTCCACTTTCAGGTCTTCGGGTTTACCGCCAATGCCACTGGAGAGGCGCATCCGGTTCATGGATTCCTGATTTTTTTGGCTTGCCACGGTTTTGGCGAGGGCGCTGACCGGGATTTTTTGGGCGAGGAAATAGCTGTTGCCCATCCAGTGATGGTCTTGCACGCCGATATTGATTACTTGCTTGATAGGCTTGTCGGTGACGGTTTTGACGGCATCCTCCAACATTTTGGCGCTGGCTTCGGTGGCGCTGGAGTCAACCAGTACCACGCCGTCATTGGTGATAATGAAACCACTGGTGTTGTTCATGCCCTGATTTTCCGGGGTGCGCTCGCCGGTATCGCCAACGATGGCGTAGACATTATCCGTGACTTTTTGCGTGGTGGGTGCAAACGCATGGGCGGCTTGGGTCAGTAGCAGCAGGCAGAAAGTGGCGGGAAGCAGTTTGCTAAACATAATGATGTTCCTGATGTGATTTATGAACTTTATATGACAAGGCATGAAATAATTTCATTATATCCGTTTTGGTGAATATAATCCTCATCCATGTTTTACAGATTTAAGGAGTAGGGTCATGGCAACTATCGGTATCAACGGTTTCGGGCGCATGGGGCGTCTGGGTATCCGCGCAGCTTGGGGCAACCCGGCGTTCACTTTCACACAGATCAATGAAATCGCGGGTGATGCGACGACTTCCGCCCATTTGCTGAAGTTCGATTCCGTACACGGCATCTGGTCGCCGGAATGCAGCGCAGACGCTAGCCATATGATCGTTGATGGCGTGGCAATTGCCTATACCTCCAACAAAGACATTGGTGATACTGACTGGTCGGGCTGTGACATTGTGCTGGAATGCAGCGGCAAGTTCCGCAAAGTCGAGCAGTTGCAGGCGTATTTCGATCAGGGTGTGAAGAAAGTGATTGTGGCTGCCCCGGTGGAGGGTGCGTTGAATATTGTTTATGGCGTCAACGATCAGGACTACGACCCGGCGGTACATCATTTGCTGACGGCGGCTTCTTGCACCACCAACTGCCTTGCGCCTGTGGTTAAAGTCATGCACGAAAAAGTTGGTATCAAGCACGGTTGCATGACTACGCTGCACAATATCACCAATACCCAGACCATTATCGACAAGGGGCATAAGGATTTGCGGCGGGCGCGTGCTTGTGGCGAATCCATGATTCCCACCACCACGGGTTCTGCCAAAGCCATTACCAAGATCTTCCCAGCATTGGTCGGTAAGCTCAACGGTCATGCGGTGCGGATTCCCATGTTGAATGCTTCCCTAACCGACTTCGTGTTCGAGGCAGAGCGTGAAGTGACGGCGGAAGAGCTGAACGGCTATTTCAAGGAGGCGTCCGAAACTTACCTGAAAGGCATCCTCGGCTACGAAGAACGCCCGCTGGTGTCGGTCGATTACAAGCACGACCCGCGTTCTGCCATCATTGACGCACCTTCCACGATGGTGATTGATGGCACGCAGGTGAAAATCTATGCGTGGTACGACAATGAGTGGGGTTACATGAACCGTATGATGGAATTGACGGCAAAAGTAGCGGCAACACTTTAAATTCATATCGGGCGGGGGCTTTGGCATTATACTTAAGGGTACTCATCCCAATTAAGCTTATTTCAGCGCCACGGGAGAACAAGGTTAATCATGCAACGTTATAAAATCCTCCATCGTACTTACTACAACTTTGCCGCCTACGTGAATTTGCAGACGCATCACTTGCGGCTGCGCCCGAGGGAAGGGCATGAACTGCGTATCGAGTCTTCTACCCTGAATATTACGCCGCCCGCCACTTTGCGCTGGCATCGTGATGTGGAAGATAACTCGGTGGCGATTGCCAGTTTTACCACGCCTACTCGCCAGTTGGTGATTGAGAGCGAGGTAATTATCCAGCAGTTCAATGAGACACCGCTGGATTTTCTGGTGGCTGATTACGCGACACATTACCCGTTTGCTTACGAGGCGGAAGATCGGGTGGTGTTAGACCCTTATATACAAATGGGGCATCCCCTTGACCCTATGCTGACCGCATGGGTGGCGCGTGTCTGGAAACCGGGTGAAGCGATTCAGACTTACGCCTTGTTGCAGCGGCTGGCTGCGTATATTAACCAGACGCTGACGTATCAGACGCGGGAGGAACCGGGGGTGCAGCTTGATACTGAAACCTTATCCAATGGGACGGGTTCGTGTCGGGACTTTGCTTACCTGTTCATGGCGGCAGTGCGTTCTCTGGGGCTGGCGGCACGCTTTGTCAGTGGCTATCTGCACACGCCACCGTCGGCAGTCGATTATGGTGCTACCCATGCTTGGGCCGAAGTGTTTTTGCCGGGTGCGGGCTGGATAGGTTTTGACCCAACCATCGGTGATTTGGTGGGAACCGATCATATCGCGATTGCGGTGGCGCGGATGCCTGAGTCGGTACCGCCGGTTGCGGGTGCTTATATCGGGCCGCCGGGCGCTACGCTCGATGTGGGTGTGTGGGTAACGGAAATGGGGCCTTTAGAATGAGGTTACGTACTCGTTGTGATTTGATGTTTGATATTGCCATGCCAACAACCTTTGTGTTGATGCTGCGCCCACGCAGTGGCGCACAGCAGTGGATTAATCGGGAGGAATACAACCTGTCACCGAGCGTGCCAGTGTACGAATTCACCGATGATTTTGGCAATCTGTGCCAACGCCTGACCGCGCCGGTGGGTATTTTTACCATCCACACGTCGGCGGAAGTGATCATTGCAGATTATGGAGATAGAGCGCCGGGCGCTCCGTTTGTGGATATTCAGAGTCTGCCGGATGGCGTATTCAGTTATTTGTTGCCGAGTCGTTATTGTGAGTCTGACCGTTTTAACCAGATGGCTAGCGAGATCACCGCTGGTCAGGCGTTGGGTTACGATCAGGTCGCGGCTATCGAGGATTGGTTGCGTACCAATATCCGCTACGTACCGGGCAGTAGTGCCGTGCCGTTGTCAGCAGCGGAGGTGAATACCCAGGGCTTTGGTGTATGCCGGGATTTTGCCCATCTGGGTATCGCCTTGTGCCGGGGGCTGAGCATTCCGGCGCGTATGGTGGTGGGCTATTTGTATGGGCTGAAACCGATGGACATGCACGCTTGGTTCGAGGCTTACGTGGGGGGGCGCTGGTACGCCTTCGATGCAACCCAAGACACCCTGCGCGGTGGCTATATGGTGATTGGTTACGGTCATGATGCGGCTAATGTCGCGCTCTACAACCAATTTGGCTCAGAGGTCAATAGCTGTTCCCAGCGCGTGTCTGTACAACTTATTTCGGATTAGCCGGTGTTTAACAAGTTGGAACCTTGACGTGAATCTTGATCTGCGTAATTACATGGTCGTTACCCTCGGCTATTGGGCTTTCACGCTCACCGATGGGGCTATTCGTATGCTGGTGGTGCTGTATTTCCATCAGTTGGGCTATTCACCGTTTCAGGTGGCGATGCTGTTTTTGTTCTACGAATTCTTCGGCATTGTCACCAATCTGGTTGGTGGCTGGCTGGCGGCGCGGTTGGGTATGAATGTGACCATGCATCTGGGCATGGCGATGCAAGTGTTGGCGCTGGGAATGCTGATGCCGACCCAGTGGCTTACCGTGCCCTACGTGATGTTTGCGCAGGCGCTTTCTGGTATTGCCAAGGACTTGAACAAGATGTCGGCGAAATCGAGTGTGAAAACGCTGGTGCCTGCCGATGCGAATGCGCGTTTGTTCAAGTGGGTGGCGTTGCTGACGGGTTCCAAGAATGCATTGAAAGGCGTGGGCTTTTTCCTCGGTGCGGCTTTGTTGCAAGCAGTGGGTTTTCAATATGCCTTGCTGGTATTGGCCTTGAGTTTGTTTGCGGTCACTATCGTTACGTTGTTGTTGCTGCCGGATGACTTGGGCAAGTCGAAGGCCAAGCCGAAATTCACCCAAGTGTTTTCCAATAATGCGGCGATTAACTGGTTGTCGGCGGCGCGGTTTTTCCTGTTCGGGGCGCGGGATGTGTGGTTCGTGGTGGCTGTGCCGGTGTTCATGGCGGGTGTGCTGGGCTGGAGTTTCATGCAGGTGGGCACGTTCATGGCGGCGTGGGTGATTGGCTATGGGATTGTGCAGGCGAGTGCGCCGACATTGTTGGGCATGAAGCAACATGCGCCGGGGGCGCGGGCAGCACAGCTTTGGGCGCTGATCCTGTTGCTGATTCCGGCGGGTATTGCGGTGGCATTGGCGCAGGGTTGGGATGCGGGAACCGTGCTGGTGGCAGGTTTGCTGGTGTTCGGGGTGGTGTTTGCGATTAATTCCGCACTGCATTCTTACTTGATTTTGGCTTATGCCGATCACGACAAGGTGGCGTTGAAGGTCGGGTTTTACTACATGGCGAATGCGGGCGGGCGGCTGGCGGGTACGGTGCTGTCGGGTTGGTCGTATCAGCAATACGGGCTAGAAGGCTGTTTGTGGTTTTCCGCCGGGTTTGTGTTGGCGGCGTTGTTGCTGTCGTTGCGCTTGCCTGCGGGAAAATAGGGGGTTGCGTCTGGTTTTTTGGTAAACTCTCTGCCTTGTTTTTTAGCCTGCTGTAAATAATAAAATGAGCTTACAAATTCCTGCTTTTGAACGGGCGCGTGTACTGGTGGTCGGCGATGTGATGCTGGATCGTTATTGGTCAGGCCACACCTCGCGCATTTCTCCTGAAGCCCCGGTTCCGGTGGTGCATGTGAAAGCCAATGAAGAGCGCCCCGGCGGTGCGGCCAACGTGGCTTTGAATATTGCCAGCCTTGGCGGTCAGGCGGTATTGCTGGGTTACGTCGGTAATGACGAAGCAGGGCGTTCGTTGGAGAGCACCTTGCAGGCGCGTGGCGTGCAAACCCGTTTCGTGGCGCTGGATAATACGCCGACCATTACCAAATTGCGCGTCCTCAGCCGTCATCAGCAACTGATTCGGCTGGATTTTGAGGAAGGTTTCGCGGGGCAAGATCATACCACGCTATTACGCCATTTCAGCGAATTGCTGGCAGCGGCGGATGTGGTCGTACTCTCCGATTACCGCAAGGGCACGCTGGAACGGGCGCGGGAGTTGATCGCGTTAGCACAGGCCGCAGGCAAGCCGGTGGTGGTTGACCCTAAAGCGCAGGACTTCGCCACCTATCAGGGTGCGACTGTGATTACCCCAAATCTGGCGGAATTCCGCGAAGCCGTCGGCGATTGGACAGATGAAGCCGATTTGGTACAGCGTGGGCAAGCCTTGCTGGCGCGTTGTGGGCTGGGCAATTTGCTGATTACCCGCAGCGAACAGGGCATGACCTTGTTGCGCGATGGGGTAGCCCCTTACAACTTGCCGACCCGCGCCCGCGAAGTCTTCGACGTGACCGGCGCTGGCGATACCGTGGTGGCAGTGTTAGCGGCGAGCATGGCAGCCGGTTTAGTCGTGGAACAGGCTATGGCGCTGGCGAACCTCGCGGCGGGTATTGTGGTGGGCAAAGTCGGTACGGCCACGGTTAGCGTCCCCGAATTGCACAAGGCATTGCAAGCACACCATGCGCAAGCCAAAGGGGTGGTCAGCGAGGCACAATTGCTGGCGGCGGTGCAGGATTCGCGCATCCACGGCGAACGCATTGTCATGACCAATGGTTGTTTCGACATCCTCCACATCGGGCACGTCACCTATCTGGAAGAAGCCCGCAAGCTCGGCGACCGCCTGATCGTTGCGGTAAATACTGATGAATCAGTACGTGAGTTGAAAGGTCCAACCCGCCCAGTCAATACCATGGCCAACCGCATGAAAATGCTGGCAGCACTTTCCTGCGTCGACTGGGTGGTGGATTTCAGCGAAGATACGCCCGAACGCCTGATTTGCGCCGTCAAACCCGATTTGCTGGTAAAAGGCGGCGACAACGACCCGCAGAAAATTCCCGGCAACCGCTGCGTGTGGGATAACGGCGGCGACGTGGTGGTACTGAGTTTTGTGGATGGCGTGTCGACCACTAGCACGATTGCCAGAATCCAGAATATGCAAAAGGAATCCTGATGCAAGTCGATACCTTGATCGTCGGTGGCGGCATCGCCGGACTCTGGCTGCTGGCGGAACTCCGCTCACAAGGCGTCAACGCACTGTTGGTCAGCGATGAGCTTGGCAAAGGCCAGACCATTGCTTCCCAAGGGATTATTCACGGCGGTACGAAGTATGCGCTCACGGGCAAAGTGACCGGTGCAACGCTGGCGATTGGCGACATGCCACGTTTGTGGCGGGCTGCATTGAACGGTGAAAGCGCGGTTGATTTGAGCCGTGTCAACATCCTCACCGAATCGCAGTTGTTGTGGACGTCTGGCGGTATTGGTTCGCGCATGACGGGTTTTTTCGCCAGCAAGGCGATGAAAAGCCGTATGGATGCCGTGCCGCGTGATGCTTACCCGGAATTGTTCCGCCACGCTGAATTTCATGGCGGTTTGTACCGCTTGGATGAGCCGGTGTTGGATGTGCCATCGTTGCTGGCAACCTTGCGGGAACAGCTTGATGATGCGTTGCTACAGGTGGATGTGCAGCGTTCGGGCTTGCAACAAGCCGGTGATATTTACCGTTATCAGGCAGTTTTGCCGGATGGGTCTGAGCTGGCAATCGACGCGGGGCAAATCATTCTGACAGCGGGCGCAGGTAATGAGGCATTGCTGGCTTCGTTCCCTGAGCGTAGTCGAAGGGAATTCCCCGGAATGCAGCGCCGCCCTTTGCAAATGGTGTTGGTGCGTGGTGATTTGCCGATGATTTATGCCCATGCGTTGGGGATGAGTGACAAACCGCGAGCCACGATTACTTCGCACCGCGACGCAGAAGGCCAAACCGTCTGGTATATTGGCGGGCAACCGGCGGAGCAGGGCGTGGGCAAGCCAGTAGCGGAAGTCATCGCTGCCACTCAACGAGAACTCGCCGACTTGTTACCGTGGATGGATGTCAGCGGCATGAAGTGGGGAACGTGGGCGGTTGACCGTGCTGAAGGTGGCCAGCCGGATGGTAGCCGCCCCGACCAGCCTGTGTTTTACCACTATGCTAATGTGACGGTGGCGTGGCCAACTAAATTGGCATTTGCGCCGATGTTGTCTGCACGCTTGCAATCAGCACTCAGCATGGCAAAATCAGGCGCGAAACCTGTAGCAGCGGGATTACCCTCACCGCCTGTTGCTACCTGCGTTTGGGATTTATAAAAAATTACACAGCAGCACCACAACAACAACTTTTCAATAAAGACTTAAACAAGGAGATTGTGTCATGCAAATCAAGCGTATTCCCGCCAGCCGTGCGGTCGATTGGTATAAACAAGGCTGGGCTTTGTTTTCCAAGGATATGAAAACATGGGTGTTGATGGCGTTGGTCATGGGAATGGGGGGTTTTGTACTGAATTTCTTGCCGATTCTGGGGCAGATTGTCATTCTGGTGCTCTTGCCTGCCTTGATCGCTGGGTTGCTGTATTCGGCGCAACAGGCCAACGCAGGCAAGCCGCTCAAGCTCGAATACCTGTGGAAGGTGTTGCTGGATGCGCGTAAACGTAACGAGTTCCTGGCTTTAGGTGGCATCCTGTTTGCGTTGGCGGCTTTGGTTGGGATTATCAGTGTCGTATTCGTGGGCGATAGCTTGTTGCGTGGCGCGACTGCCGGTGTTGGTGGTATTGGGCTGGGTGGGATGTTGTTCCTGTTGATCGTGGGTTTTGCGTCGTTTGTGCTGTTTTATTTCACGACTGCGCTGATGCTGTTTCGCGAGCTGTCGCTGTTTGATGCACTGAAGATGTGTGTCAGTACTGCGGTGACGCAAGTGTTGCCGTTGTTGGTACTGTTCCTGATGTACTCGGTCTTGAGTCTGGTAGCGGTTATCCCGTTGGGTTTGGGGATGCTGGTGCTGATTCCGGTGACGGTGGGTGCGGTTTTCGTGAGTTACCAAGAGATTTTTTAATATGCGCTATCTTGAGCTGGCAAAACAGGGAAAAAATCAGTGGTGGCGTTATCTGCTAGGGTTTTTTCTGATTTTGCTGGCTTGGCAGGGGGTTGGCTTGATGCCAACCTTCATGCTGGCGTACTGGGTGGAGGTGGATCAGGATGAAACCACCCGCTTCAACCCTGATTCATGGCTGTTTGAAGGGTTGTCGGCGACATTGACGTTTGTGGACATTATGGCGATGTTCCTGTTTCTGATGGCTGGCGTTTGGCTGGTTGTGCGCTTTTTGCATAAGCGCCCGTTTTTGTCGCTGATCACGCCATTACGGCGCATCAGTTGGTTGCGGGTGGCGCAGGGCGCGGCGGTGTTTGCGGCGACTTATCTGATAGTTGGGGTGGTGGGCGAATGGTTGCTGCCTACCCCGGCTGGTGAGATGGAATATGTGTTCAAGTCGGAGCAGTTTTTGGCATTTTTGCCGGTGGCGTTGCTGCTGATTCCGATCCAGACCTCGGCGGAAGAGTTGTTGTTCCGTGGCTATGTGATGCAGGGTTTGGGACTGGTGATGCATAAGTGGGGCGCGGTGCTGGTGAGTGCGCTGATGTTTGCCTTGCCGCACTTGTTGAACCCGGAAGTGTACGGGGCAAATAAGTGGATTGCGTTTTTGCCTTACCTGACTACCGGCTTGTTGCTGGCGTTGATTACTGTGCGTGATGGTACGCTGGAATTGGCAATAGGCGTCCATGCTATTAATAATATCATCGCGTTTTTGTATGTGACAGTGCCGCCTTACGATATTTTTCCGTCGGTATTTGTGTATCACGGGGAATTGTTTACGTGGGAAACGGTGATCTCGGAAGTGTTAACGGCGGTATTGTTTTATTGGGTGATTTTCCGCTTTTTTGCCCGCCCGCCGTTGGAGGAGACTAAGCCATGATAAAAATTACGCCCAAGGTGGATTATGCGTTTGCGCTGCAACTGTCCCGTAGCAATATGGCTGAGTATTACGCCAAGCATGGCATCGTTTGGGATGACACGTATTTCGCACGTTTTTGGGAAGCCTCAGAAAATTTCGGTTTGTATCAGGATGATCAGTGCATTGGCGTGGTGCGGATCAGGCTCGAAGACGATGCTATCCATCTGGCTGACTTGCATGTGGTACCTGAGTGTCAGGGAACAGGGATTGGCGGGGAAGCGTTGCAATACATGATGCAGCTTGCCAAGGTACGCCGTAAGCCGTTGATGCGTTTGACGGTGTTTGGGGATAATCCGGCACGGCGTTTTTATGAACGGCATGGGTTTGAGGTGGTGGAGCAGGAAGGGGTGTTGTGGAAGATGGCTTGTGTGATTGAACGCTCATGAGTGTGGATGGTTGTATTAATATTTAGTGGCTTTGGTTAATTGAGCACCATTGCCTTTGGATATTTTAAATATTTCACAAGTTATTTTATAAAATTTAGGGAGAATTCCAGGGATATTAGTATGTAAGCCATGATCATTTAATGATCTTATTTCTGAAAATTCATCCCAACGTTTACTTTTAGTTATATAGTTATTTGTTGAGCTTTGATTTTTAAAATCATGCTCGCTATAAATGGCTATATAGTTTTTTATTTGATCCACTTCTTTTCTAGATAAATTATATTCAATGGCTAAATTTTCATAATCAAATAGATTCACAGTTGGTGGCAAATAAGACTTGCATTCATTATTTCTACATGATTCACCAAAATATGGGGTGTTCATAAAATTGGGGAGACCATCCTCATCATGACCACCCATGTGTTCATTTATATAATCCCAATCACTGCCATCTTGTGCCATAATAAAAACTACCTATATTTGCTTAAATATTTATTAAATGTCATGTCCCATGGGATCATAGACTTTTTAGCCTACATTTGATTAGCAATCAGATACAATAAGTACATGAGCCTAAGTTCTTGTGTACTCACATCATTTAAAATCAATGAATTAATCTATGTAAGTGCGCGAAAACTTAAGCCTAATTACTTATATTTGGTTAATCAAACTTGAAAGAATATCCCTAATGAAGTTAATTTTAACAAACCTCTTTTGATAAAAAAGTGACCACAATCACAAGAATTATTTTTTTAATCTAAAATCTCCTAATATCTACATTGAGCCGAAGAGTCGCTGTGGAAAATGGCATGGGTGTTTATCTAAATAAAAAGCTACAAATAGCCAGTTTTGTCTATACTTATGTTCATGAGTAAAGCAGCTAACACCGCATCAGCCAGCCCTAAACAAGTTCACCTTGCCCTTGAGACGTTGGGGGCAGATTTGCGTATTGCCCGTTTGCGACGGGGCGAGTCGTTGCGTTCGTGGGCGGCGCGGGTGGGTGTTTCTGTGCCTACGTTGCAGCGTATGGAGGCGGGTGATCCGTCGGTTGGGGTGTCGGTGTATGTGATGGCGCTTTGGCTGGTCGGGAAGATTCAGCATGTTGCCAATCTAGCTGATCCGGCAAGCGATGAGCAGGCGCTGGCGATCGAATTGGCGAAACTGCCGAAGGGGCGTTCATGAGTACGCAGAAAATGCTATCGGGTAATGAATTGGCGGTTTGGAGTTTGACTGACCCGCAGACTCCCGTGCGGGTGGGTACGGCATCGCTGGCATTGGGCGGGCGAGGTGTCGCGTTTGCCTACGAGCGTAGTTGGTTGGCAAATGGCTATCCGTTATCGGGCGATATGCCGCTGCAACGCGCTTTACTGACACCCACGGTACGTGATCGGCTGTTTGGGGCGTTGGATGATGCAATGCCTGACCGTTGGGGTGAACGCGCCATCCGTTTCATTGATAATCCACCACGGGCAACGGCTCTGGATTTTCTGTATTACGCGGGTGATCACCGCTTCGGGGCGTTGGGGTTTTCTGTTGATCAAACGGCTTACGTGCCGCATCGTGGTGAACCCTTGCCGAGTGCGGACTCGATCCATGCCTTGCAAGCATTGATTGAGCGGATTGATGCTAATGAACCCATGACAGAACAGGAAAAACTGATTGCGGGAACCACCAAAACTATGGGCGGGGCGCACCCCAAAGCTTTGGTGACGATGGCGGGTAAAGACTGGATTGCCAAATTCCCGCGTGGGGCAAACATTGATCTTGGCTTGATTGAACATGCCTCCCTGAAACTGGCGGCGCAAGCGGGTATCAATGTGGCGCATTCGGTGGCATTGCCCGGACTGTTTGGGCACGTGGTGGCGGTTGAACGCTTTGACCGACGGGCAAACCAGCGTTTGCGTACCCTTTCTGCCAAAACGGTGTTGTCGGCGGGGGTGGGGTTTGGTGCGCCGCTGGATGAATTGAGCTATGGGGCAATGGCAACGTTTGTGTTGCAAGCGGGGGCGGCGGATGTGCAAGCGCAGCAGCGGGTGGAGTTGTTTCGGCGCATGGTGTTCAATATCCTGATTGAGAATTCTGACGATCACGAAAAGAATCATGCGTTTGTGTTTGAGGCGGGGTTTTGGTCGCTTGCGCCTGCTTTTGATGTGTTGCCGAATACGTCAAACGCGGGTTATCAGCAAATGGGCGTTGGCAAACAAGGGGCGCTTGGGACATTGGGCAACGCGCTTTCGGAATGTGGTTTGTTTGGGTTGAGCCGTGAGCAGGCGATTGAAGAGTGGTTTAAAGTGGCGGCGGTGGTGGCGGAATGGGATCAGGTTTTCGCTAGTCTTGGGGTGTCGGGTAAAGATATTGGGTATTTGAAGACATTCATTGATCAGCCGGAGCGTAAGGCGATGCGGTTACGTTAATGTTCTTGTTCTTGTTCTTTGAAAGAAGGCAACATAGACTAGTCATGTAACTGGTCATTTGGAGGTGTTGTTATGCAAACGTGGGCTGTTCAAGATGCTAAGTCTCGGTTTAGTGAGTTTTTGGATGCGTGTCTCGCACAAGGGCCGCAAGTCGTCACGCGGCGTGGCGCTGAAGCAGCGGTACTTGTCCCTGTTGATGTGTGGCGCAGACTCCAAGCGGCGGCAAAACCATCACTGAAAGATTTATTGTTGTCTGATCAGGGACGGGGTGAGCTGGTGTTACCGGAGCGGGGGCAGGCGCGGAGAAGACGTGTGCAAGAGGTTCTATAAATCATGTATTTATTGGATACCAATGTTGTCTCTGAATTACGGCGGCAGAAACCGCATGGGGCAGTTGTCGCATGGCTTCAGTCAGTCGATGATAAAGATTTATACCTCTCGTCGGTGACATTAGCCGAAATTCAAGCGGGTATAGAAATCACACGGGATCAGGATGTGCAACGTGCTATTGAATTGGAAGAATGGCTGGATGCCGTCGCGACCACCTATAATATCTTAACGTTGGATGGAGCGGCTTTTCGTGCTTGGGCAAAGCTGATGCATAAAAAATCTGACACCTTATATGAGGATGCCATGATTGCATCTATTGCCAAAGTTAATAAGCTGGTGGTGGTCACTAGGAATACCACCGATTTTGAATCTTTTGATGTGCCGTTATTGAATCCATTTGAGTATAAGGTTTAATATCACGCGCACTTTTTATTACAATGGCTTTTCTGTGAGAAAAAGACACTTGCTTGCGCTTTGATATTGCTTGTCTCTTTTTAATATCCTCAAATATCGCATCTAAATCGTGGTTAAAATGCGCTGCATACTGATTGCGCAACTCGCGTGTTTCTTTGATGATTGGGTCTTGCCACATAATTAACCCTCCATGAGTTCTACTTTTAGGCGCATCACAGCATTGGCTATGTGTGCGCAGTTCTATGTTCAGAAGAAGTCCGGCAATGGGGCATCAAAATCATCTGCCATAACAGAACTGCCCGGATGTAAGCCAGCTTGCCGTTTGCTCACAGATGGTGCTTGCGCAGAGACTTTGTTGTATTTGTTGAAAAGGAACTCAACAAAGTTCAGGATTTCACGCTGGACACTTTCCGGTAGGCGGCGTGTGTGTTCTGTAATCAGATCTACTGTTGCCATGATTGCTTTGTTCCACAGTTGCTATGGTTGCAATATAGCATTTAGCTGACTTTGTATAATCTTACATATTAAGAAATTTGAGTTTAAAGAGTGTCTATCATCAAGTGATTTTGAAAAATCAAAAACACTTCGAGCATTTTCTAAATCCTAGGTCTTCTAGAAATTGATGATCAAATTTATAATCAGGAGCTATTTCAATCGTTAAGTGCTGTATTATTAGGTCTTTTAGTTTTGACTTGTATTCATCCCATGTTTTTATAATTGACTGTTCGTTATTAAAAAGTGGATTTTTTAGTGCTGCTTTTGTATTAAATCCTGTTTTTGATATGATATTTCCTACATCTATCGATTCAATTTTATATTTATTCATTTCATCTATTGTTTGATGTATTTTTTCTAGTATCTGGTTATTATCTCCATCCATCATATTTATCGCTTCTTCACCACTGTTATCTATATGAACTTCTTTGATATTTTTTATTATTACATTAAACTTAAATTCAACTCTGCCGAAAAATGCAACGCGGTTATTTATATAACAGTCTTTGTTTTCAGGATCTAAGAAAAAAGCCCGGTACTCTTCAATTTTATCTTTTGGTATTTCTACGGGTATTTCGTAGTTATCATATGTTGAATTCAAATGAATACAGTTTCTATTTCCATGATAAGCAGGTTTTGAGCCAAGGTATATCCATCGTGAATCGCTGGTTTTTTTATAGCTTTCAAGCCTTTCTTTTGCATTTTTATACACGTCTATGATCTTTATTCTTAATGATTGGTTTTCAATGCTATCAAGAATTATTTTAACTGCTGTTAACTTATTCAATTCTGGTGTTGAAAAATAACTAAGTAACTCTTTTTTATAAAAATCGCGTATATCATCTTCACTGATTTGATATGACACTAAACTTGCAATATTTCCTAAGCGTGCTTTTGTAATAAATACTTCAGACATAATTCATGTCCCTCCTAATAATCACAAATATCTCCAATTGATCTGATCTTAACAAATCTATCTTGATAAAAAAGTGATCACCGTCACGTGAACAATTTTAACATCTAAAAATTGTAAAAAGTATCAGGCATCAATTTTTGTAGGTCGGACTTTAGTCCGCTACGCCGCGTCAAAATTGTAATTCTTGCATCCCCGTTGCACACTGCCCACTCCACAAACCACCATCAAGACCCCATGAAATTCGACATCCTCACCCAACAAAATCTCTACAAAGGCTTTTTCCGCGTGGATGCCTACGAATTCCGCCACGAACTGTTTGCAGGCGGTTGGTCGGGGACGGTCAGGCGGGAAATTTTCGAGCGCCGCAATGCCGTTGCTGTGTTATTGCACGATCCGGTCGCGGATACGCTGTTGGTGATCGAGCAATTCCGCCCCGGTGCTGCCTTGCGGGATGCGCAAGGCGCGTGGATGGTCGAAATCGTTGCGGGCATTGTCGAGTCCGGCGAAAGCAATGAAGATGTGGCGCGGCGCGAAGCTCAGGAAGAGGCGGGTTGCACCATCGACATGCTGGAACACATTATCGATTTCTACCCCAGCGCAGGCGGTTCAACCGAAATCGTCAGCCTGTATTACGCCCCGGTCGATTTATCCACCGTGCCAACCGGCATCCACGGCTTGCCTGAAGAACACGAAGACATCCGGGTATCAGTCATCCCGCGCCACACCGCATTGGCATGGCTAAAAGCCGGTAAAATTCAAGCATCCTTGGCGATTATTGCACTGCAATGGCTGGCGCTGGAAAAGCCCCTGGCGTAATTCGGTGACTAGTGGTCACGTTTCTGTCGTTTCCATAGCGTGCATTTTCCCCGAAAACAGGCTGGAAGTGATAATCATGGCTGCACCGACCCATTCCTGCCAATCCATGCGTTCCTGTGTTAACCAAAACACAGCAATAGCGGCGATGATCAATTCAAACAGAAAAATGACGTTGGAGCGGCTGGCAGGCACGAGGGTAATGCCGTATTGCACCGCAGCTGTTCCACAACGCGGGCACGATCTGGCTGGCGAGGCCGTTGATGGACTCGTCGAACAGCTCGCTGTTATTGGTGGGGTCAAGGTTCAGTTCTACTGTCCTGACGCCTTCTTCCTGAGCAATTTTGACCAGCCCTGCCGCCGGGTAAACCAGCCCGGAGGTGCCGATGGCAATAAACAGGTCAGCTTCTTCCAGCGCCCTGAAAATATCTTGCATCTGGAGCGGCATTTCATCGAACCAGACAATGTGCGGGCGCAAATTGCCGGGGCGCTGGCAGCAGTCGCAGATACTGTCGGTATCAATATCATCCAGCCAATCGTAGATCAGCCCGCTTTGCTGGCAGCGGATTTTGGCGAGTTCGCCGTGCATGTGGATCAGGTTTTGGCTGCCCGCCCGTTCGTGCAGGTTATCGACATTTTGCGTGACCAGCAGCACCTTGCCGGGGTGTTCGCGTTCTAGCTTGGCAAGTGCTAAGTGTGCGGCGTTGGGTTGAACCTTGGGGTCATGCAGTTGCCGCCGCCGGGCATTGTAAAATTCGTGTACCAAGGCCGGGTTGCGCTCGAAACCGTCAGGGGTGGCGACATCTTCGATGCGGTGTTCGTGCCACAGCCCGTCGCTGGCGCGGAAGGTTTGGATGCCGGATTCGGCGGAAATCCCCGCGCCGGTGAGGATGACGATGTGTGCGTGCATGTTCATAATGGGTATGTGTTTGGTTAGGTGATGATAATGGCGATACTGAAAACGACCTCAAGAGAAATGTTAAGAAATGTTGCTTTCCCTTCAAGTCATTGAGGGTTGATGGTAAATTCTAACCAAATTTTTGCGCTTACGGCATGTTTTCCCCCCAAGTAAACTACAACTACTTCAGTCAAGATCATGCCGTGCTTGTTGTATTTTTTGAAGGAATCCCCATGCACATTCTCGTCGTTTTTTTGGTATTGCTTGCGCTTATTGCCCTTGTGGTCTGGTCATTTAGCCAACCCAAGGAGACACTGCAAGCGGTCTGGAGTGAGATTTCTTCACCTTTTAACAACAGAACTAAAGACTTGGCAACACCCTTGCGTGATTGGGCACAAACAGATCTGGGAGAGGAACAACCTTTACAGACGTGGTTAGTCGGGTTGCCCGATGAAGGTTTGCAAGCGTTGGGCGAGAGTATCGCTAATTTCTGCATGGAAATGGATGTGGAACTGGATTGGCTGTTTGACCCGGACGCTGAGGTTGATCCGAATGCCAAAGCCGCTGCTGAGGAAATGGTGGTGGACTACTGCAAAATTTGCCTGAAGGCAGTACAGAACCAGACAGTCACCGCCAGTTAAGTAAGAGGTTTCACCTGTGATAACGCGAGCATTTCCACTAACATCCGCTCAGCGTGAGATCTGGTTTGACCAGATGTTGCACCCCGATATACCGCTCTACAATGTCGGTGGGTATGTACAAATTCCGGGTAAATTGAACCCAACGTTGTTTGAGCAAGCGGTAAATTTGCTGGTACAACAGCATGAGGCGCTAAGGACTGTGCTGCTCGAAGCCACCGATGAAGAGGGTGTGCCATTGCAGGCATTTTTACCTGCATTGGTCGTGGATGTGACACTCAGGGATTTCACAACGGTGTCGAATCCGGCTAGTGAGGCTGTTGCATGGATGCAGGCGCGTTTGGAAGAGCCATTTGCGTTGACCCAACAGGCGATGTTCCGTTGTGATCTGTTGAAGTTGGCCGATGACGATTATTATTGTCTACTCCAATACCACCATTTGATAACAGATGGTTGGGGGTTGGCTCTGTTAGCGCGTTCGTTGGCAGATATTTACTCGGCTTTGGTGGCGGGAGCGCTACCAGTAATGAGTAGCCCTTCATACGTCGAATTTATCCATAATGATCGAGCTTATGTAGAATCTTCAGCTTTTCAGCGCGATCGTGATTACTGGTTAGCACAATACCCCACCGCACCCGAACGTTTATTAACCCCACGCAATACGGTTCGCCCTAATCCCCAGGGTATTCATGCGAGTGAATGCCAAGCACTGCCTATGTCGCGGTCACTGTACCAGTCATTGGAAGGGCTGGCGCAGCAATGTGGGGTAACCGTTTTTCATGTCATGCTAGGGGTTTTATACGTCTATTTTGCCCGTACCTCGCAACAATATACTTTTGCAGTGGGCTTGCCTGTTCTCAACCGCTCGAATGCCCAGTTTAAACAAACAGCAGGATTGTTTGTTGGGATTAGCCCGATTTTACTGCGTAGTGAGGTGAACAGCAGTTTTGTTGAGCTAGTGCAGACAATCAATACGACGCTTAAAGGCGTTTACCGTCATCAGCGTTTTCCTGTCAGTGAAATCAGCCGTTTGGTTACTGCACAGCCTGGTGCTGGCGCATTGTTTGATGTGAATTTTTCCTTCCAGAAGTTGGATTATGAGGTGCGTTTTGCCGGTATTCCCGCCCAAAACACCCTGTTGTGGTCACGCTGGGAGCAAAGTCCGCTGGTGGTGCATGTACAGGATTTTCAAGGGCACGCAACGATCAAGCTGGATTTCGTCTACAACCTTGCCTACTTCGATGCAGCCGCTATAGCCAGCCTGCAAACACGCTTTATCAATCTGTTAGAAGCCGTTTTAACGCAGGCAGCACAGCCCTTGTGGCAATTGCCGCTCATGCCAAAGCAGGAACAACAGCAACTCCTGCAATGGAGTGGGGCAAGTACCAAGGTGGCCGTAGCTGACGGCTTGATCCCCCAACGGCTGGAAGCGCAGGCAGCAGCGACACCGGATGCGCTTGCTGTGGTGTGTGCAGCACATCACCTGACCTACCGCGAACTCAATACCCGCGCCAATCAAGTAGCGCATTATTTGCGTGGGAAAGGCATTGGCGCAGAAATGCCCGTGGGCTTGTCCATGCAGCGTTCTGTCGACATGCTGGTGGGGCTGTTGGGTATTTTGAAAGCGGGTGGGGTGTATTTACCGATTGACCCCGCTTACCCCGCCGAGCGCATCAGCTTTATGCTGGCACAGACGCAAGCCAGCGTGGTGCTGACCCAACAGAACATGGCGGAGGCCATGCGGGAACAACCTACCCACAATCCCAACGTGAGTATTCATGCTGGGCAGTTGGCGTACCTCATTTACACCTCCGGCTCGACCGGGCAGCCCAAAGGCGTGATGGTGGAACACGGTGCATTGGCCAGCCATACCCTGACGATGCAGCAGCATTACGCGCTGACGGCACAAGACCGCGTGTTGCAATTTGCCTCCATGAGTTTCGATGTGGCGCTGGAGCAAATTCTGCCCGCGCTGATCAGTGGCGCTCAGGTGGTGATTGGGCAAGCGGATTGGTCGCTGGATGTGAGCGTGAGTGACCTGCCCCCTGCTTATTTGCAGCAAGTGCTGGAGCATTGGGAAGCAGGGCAGTGGCAAGCTGTGCCGCCCAGCTTGCGTTTGCTGATTGTGGGTAATGATGTCGTGCCGCCCGAAATCGTCGTGTTGTGGCGCAAGTTAGGGTCGGCAGTGGGGCGTGACATTCGTTTGCTGAATGCGTATGGCCCGACCGAAGCAACCATTACCGCTACCTGCCATGAACTGGCGAGTGACAGTGCAGACGCGCAACGTATTCCCATTGGTCAGCCGTTGCCGGGCAAAATCGTGTACGTGCTGGATGCGCAGTTACAACCTGTGCCTATCGGTGTGCCTGCTGAGTTGTATATCGGTGGCAATGGCTTGGCACGCGGCTACTGGCAGCGTGATGATTTGACGGCGGAACGTTTCATTGCCAATCCATTCGGGGCGGGGCGTTTGTACCGCACGGGCGATTTGGCACGTTGGCTGCCGGATGGCACGTTGGAATTCATCGGGCGGGTCGATCATCAGGTCAAAATCCGGGGTTTCCGCATCGAACTGGGGGAAATCGAAACGCTGTTAACCCAACATCCGGCGATACAGGCAGCGGCGGTGTTGGCGCGTGAAGATACGCCGGGGCAAAAGCGGCTGGTGGCTTACTGGGTAAACAAGCCAGCGCAAACCCTGTCGGTGGCGGAGCTGACCACTTACCTGCAAGGCGTATTGCCTGCCTACATGATGCCAGCGGTGTGTGTATTGTTAGAGGTCATGCCGCACACGGCCAACGGCAAAATCAACCGCAAAGCATTGCCTGCCCCAGCCATCAGTGCGGATAGCGATGCAGATACCTACGTTGCCCCCACGCAACCGCTACAGCAACAACTGGCAGACATCTGGGCGAGCGTGTTGGGGCGTACCACCGTCGGTATCCACGACAATTTCTTTGAACTGGGTGGCGATTCCATCCTCAGCCTGCAAGTGGTGGCACGCGCCCGGCAGCAGGGCTTGGTCTTCCAGCCCAAACAGCTCTTTCAGTACCAAACCATTGCCAAATTGGTCAACGTGGTGGAACTGTCAGGTGCCAGCCAATCGCAAGCCGAGCAAGGTTTAGTGACAGGTAGGGTAGAACTTGCCCCCATCCAGCACTGGTTTTTTGCCCAGGCGTTCACCGCTGCGCATCACCATAATCTGACGTTCCGTGCCGAAGTGCCTGCGACGCTCCAGCCGGAATGGCTGGCGGAAGCTTTGCGGCAGGTGAGTTTGCACCACGATGCCTTGCGTAGCCGCTTTAGCCGTGAGGGCGAGTCGTGGCAGCAAACCGTTGATACCTCAGTTGCCGATAACGCTGTGGAGGTGATTGATCTCGCGGCATTACCGGCTGAACAACAGCAAGCACGCTGGCTCAGCGAGCGCATCCGCCTGCAAGCCAGCCTCAATCTGGAGACGGGTGAACTGCAACGGCTGGCACTGTTCCGCTTTGGCGCACACCAGCCCGCCCGCTTGTGTTGGGTCATCCATCATCTGGTGGTGGATGGTGTGTCGTGGCGGGTATTGCTGGAAGATTTGCAAACTGCTTGCCAGCAATTGCAACAAGGCCAGCCAGTCAAATTACCTGCCAAAACCCTGTCCTTTCAGGCATGGAACCGCTGGTTAGCGACGGTGGGTCTGCAACAAGCCCAAGCCGAATTACCGTATTGGCAGCAGGTGTGTGCAACCCCAATACCGGCCTTGCCGCTGGATTTCCCCGGCAATGACACGGCTAACACGGTGGCTTCACAAGCGCATGTGCTAAAACAGCTATCGGCAGCCGCCACCCGCACCTTGTTGCAAGCAGCACATCAGGCATACCACACACAGATCAATGACTTGTTGCTCACCGCCTTGCTGCAAGCCGTGGCTAAACAAACCGGGCAAACCTGTTTGCGGCTGGATACGGAAGGGCATGGGCGTGAACAACTTGATTTGTCACGTACCGTCGGTTGGTTTACCAGCCTTTACCCGGTAGTGCTGACGTTGGCAGGGAGTGACCCCGCTACCGCCATTAAATCAGTCAAAGAACAGCTACGCGCCATCCCCAATCGTGGCATGGGTTACGGTGTATTGCGTTATGTGGGTAAAGCGCAAGGCTTGGAGAGGCAGGGTGCAGACCTGTGTTTCAACTATCTGGGGCAATTCGAGACAGCGGATGCCGCGCTGGATATGGATTCCAACCCGCACAGCCTGCAACAGCAACGCCCTTACGCGCTGGAAATCAATTGTTTGGTGCAGGATGGGCAGTTGCAGGTTGACTGGTCTTACAGCACTGCGTTGCACCAGCCCGCCCGCGTTGAAACCTTGGCGGCTGCGTTCATGGCAGCCTTGCAAGCTTTGCTGACGCATTGCCAAGACCCACAAGCCGGTGGTTACACCAGCAGCGATTTTGCCCAAGCCAAACTCAAACAGAACCAACTGGATCAGTTGCTGAACCGGATCAAGGTCGGCAAAAGGAAATGACCATGCAGGACAATCTGGAAAACATCTACGAACTGACGCCGTTACAACAGGGTTTGCTGATCGAAACCCTGAGCAAACCGGATACCGATGCGTACACCATCCAATTCATTCTCACGCTGGATGCGGCGCAGTTGAATGGCGCTGCTTGGCAACGCGCTTGGCAAGCTGTTTTAGGTCGCCATGCGGTATTGCGCTCGGCGTTCTATTGGCAAGACCTCGATAAGCCGGTGCAGGTAGTATTGCGTGACGTGGCGTTACCGTGGGAAGAACACGATTGGCGCGGTCATGCTGAGGTTACCCAGTGGGCGACTTGGCAGGAAGCTGACCTGAAACAGCCGTTTGCGCTGGATGAAGCCCCCTTGTTTCGCTGCACCCTGATCCGCTCAGATAATGAAACTTGCCGCTTTGTGTGGACAGTCCACCACTTGATCAATGACGGTTGGAGTTACCCGATTCTGCTGAATGAAGTGCTGAGCTTTTATCAGGCAGAAGTGACGGGCAAACCGTTGGCTTTGCCTATGCCCCGCCCATTCGTGGATTACATCGACTGGCTGCAACAGCAGGACATGGCGCAAGCAGAGCACTTTTGGCGCGAACAGTTGGGTGGATTTACTGAAACAACTCCGCTAGGCGCCAGCAAACCGACCGCTACCGGTCAAGCCGCTTACCAGACGCAACACTTGCTGCTGTCACCTGAGCAGACGCAACAGTTGCGTACCTTTGCCCAACAACACCGCTTGACCTTGAATACCTTGCTGCAAGGCGCGTGGGCAGTGTTGCTGGCACGTTACGGCGCGGGTGATGATGTGGTATTCGGTGGGATTGTATCCGGGCGGCCTGCAACCCTGCCGGGGGTAGAGGCAATGGTGGGCATGTTCACCAATACCGTGCCTGTGCGCATCAAGCTTGCACAGAATGCTAGGTTGTTGACGTGGTTGCAAACCCTTCAGCAACAACAACTTGACTGTGAGCAATATGCGCATTGTTCCTTGATGGATATTCAGGGCTGGAGTGATGTACCGCGTGGTTCACCGCTGTTTGCAAGCATTTTTGCCTACGAAAATTACCCGCTACAAGCCGATTGGGAATCCTTGGGGCTGATCAAGGCAATGAACGCGGTGGAACGTGTGCCGTATCCGTTGAGTTTTGTCGCCATGCTGCGCGGGGTTATGGAACTGCATGTGCATTTTGATGCAACCCGCTTTGCTCCGGTACTGATTACCCGGCTGTTAGGGCATTTGCAAACCTTGCTGGCGGGCATGGTGGTGGATACCGATACACGGGTACAGGATTTACCCTTACTGACGGCAGCGGAACAACAGGATGTGCTGGAAAACCTCACGGCAACAGCACAGGCTTTCCCACCGGCGGGTGGCATCCATGAGCTGTTTGAAGCACAGGTGGCACGTACTCCAGCAACGCTAGCACTCGAATATGAGGGTCAGGCATTCAGTTATCAGGCATTGAATGCGCAAGCTAACCAGTTAGCGGTGTATTTGCGCGGGCAGGGTATCCAGCCGGATAGGCCGGTTGCCATTTGCCTGCCACGTTCCCCGCCACTGGTGATCAGTGTATTGGGTATTTTGAAAGCCGGTGGTGCGTGTTTGCCGCTTGACCCTGCTTACCCCGCCGAGCGTTTGCACTACATGCTGGACCATAGTGGGGTAACACTACTGTTGACCACCCCGGCGTTGCAGGCGCAATTGCCCGTTACGGCGGGGATGCAGGTTTTTACCGGGTGGGATGTGTTGGCGACTTTACCCAGCGACAACCTGCCTTGCCAGACACAGCCGCAGCATTTGGCGTATTGCCTGTATACCTCCGGGTCGACCGGGCAACCCAAAGGCGTGGGGATGCCGCACCGTGCCATGCTCAATTTGACGCAGTGGCAGCAAGCGGATGCACGTTTGGGGCAAGCTGCCCGCACCTTGCAATTTTCGCCGATCAGCTTTGATGTGTCGTTTCAGGAAATTTTCACGACCTTGTGCAGTGGTGGCACGCTGGTGTTGGTTCCTGAGGAATTGCGCCGCGATGCTGCCGCCTTATTGCGTTTCCTTGAGACCCAGCAGGTGGAACGTTTATTCCTGCCGTTTGTGGCGTTACAGCAATTGGCTGACGTGGCCATGGGCGGGATGCCGTCATCCTTACGTGATGTGGTGACGGCTGGCGAACAATTGCGCCTGACGGATGCGCTGGCAGCGTGGTTCAAAGGTACTGCTTGCGCTTTACACAACCATTATGGCCCCACCGAAACCCATGTGGTGACGGCTTATACCTTGCAAGGCGAGGTGGAACAATGGCCTGCTTTGCCGCCAATTGGCAAGCCGATTGCTAATACCCGTCTGTACTTGCTGGATCGGCAGGGTGAGCCAGTCGCACGGGGTATTCCGGGCGAACTGTATGTAGCGGGTAATTGTTTGGCACAGGGGTATGTGAACCGCCCTGAATTGACCGCCGAACGTTTTCTGCCTAACCCGTTTGGGGAAGGGCTGTTGTATCGCACAGGTGATCTGGCGTACTGGCGAGAAGACGGCAATTTGGCATTTCTGGGGCGTGCCGATACCCAAATCAAGATTCGCGGTTTCCGTATCGAGCCGGGTGAAATCGAGTCGCTACTCAACCAGCATTCGGCGGTGAAAGAAGGCGCAGTGGGGGTGCAGGAAGCGTATCTGGGCGACAAACGCTTGGTAGCTTACGTTGTGCCGAAAAGTGCTGATAGTGCCAACCTTGAGGTGAGTGTGAGCCATTTCTTGCAGGAAAAGCTGCCGGATTATATGGTTCCTGCCGCTGTGATGGTGCTGGAGGCTTTCCCGCTGATGCCGAGTGGTAAACTCGACCGCAAGGCCTTGCCCGTGCCAACGTGGGGTTCAGCAACATTAGCTGCGCAAGCTTTGCCTTCTACTCCGACCGAACAGCAGATTGCCGAGAGTTGGCAAGAAGTGTTAGGGCTGGAAGCTGTTGGTATCCACGACAGTTTCTTTGCGCTTGGCGGACATTCGTTGCTGGTAACGCAGGTGATTTCACGCTTAAGCCAAGCCTTTGGGCTGGATGTGCCATTTCATTACCTGTTTGAACACCCGACAGTGGCTGGGCTGGCAGTGCAGATCGACACCTTGCTACGCACGCAGGCATTGATGCTGGATGACGCCGATGGGTTGGATGGCGAGGAGCTGGAACAGCTTTGAAAACGGTTCAGGCATTGCTGGATGAAGTCCAAGCCTTAGGTATCAAATTCCGCTTGGAAGGTGACAAGCTGGGTGTCAAAGCCGCCAAAGGCGTGTTGACGGATGCCTTACGCCGTGAATTGTCTGCCCGCAAGGCCGAGATCATGGCGTATTTGCAGCCGTTACAAGCCCCAGCCGCTGCGGCAATTATTCCAGTGGTAACACGAAACCAACCCTTGCCGCTATCATTTTCCCAGCAACGTTTGTGGTTGTTACACCAGTTGGCTGACCAGAAACAGGTCTACAACATTCCCTGTATCTGGCGTTTGCAGGGGGCGTTAGCGTTTGCTGCGTTGGAAACCAGCCTGAACCAGATCATTACCCGCCATGAAAATCTGCGCACGGTCTTCGTCGAGCGTGACGGCACATTGGTGCAAAAGATTTTGCCGACCCTGACGCTGACATTGGGATTATTGGCAGTGGACGGTGCTTCCTCTGAACAGCTTGATGCGCATGTCCGGCGGCTGATTGATTACCCGTTTACGCTGGAACGTGAACCGTTATTACAGGCAACCTTGTTGCGGGTGGCGGCGCAAGAACACTTGCTGGTGCTGAACCTGCATCACATTATTGCCGATGGTTGGTCATTGGATGTGTTGGTGTCCGAACTGGCAACGTTGTATACCGCTGATGTGCAAGGGCAAACACCTGCTTTGCCTACTTTGCCGATCCAGTATGCTGATTTTGCCCACTGGCAGCGTCAGGCCATGCAGCAAGGTGACTACGCCCGGCAATTGGATTACTGGCAGCAACAACTGGCGGATGCGCCCGCCTTACTGAATTTGGCGGCGGATCGCGCCCGTCCTCCACAGCAACGTTCCAAAGGCGCGGTCTACGAGGCGATGTTGCCAGAAGGGTTAGTTGCACAACTCAAAACGCTGGCGATGCAAACCGATACCACCCTGTTCATGGTGTTACAGGCTGCGTTTGCGGTATTGCTGGCGCGGTATTCGGGGCAAGATGACATCCTGCTGGGTTCACCGATTGCCAACCGCAACCGGCTGGAAACCGAAGGCTTGATTGGCTGTTTCATCAATACACTGGTGTTGCGTACCCGCTTGGAAGGCAACCCAACGTTCAGGGAATTGCTGGCACAGGTGCGCAAAACCACGCTGGATGCTTACCAGCATCAGGATTTGCCCTTTGATGTGCTGGTGGAAACTTTGCACCCGGAACGTACCACCAGCCATTCGCCGCTGTTCCAGGTCATGCTGGTCTTACAGAATACCCGTGCGGAAACTTTGCAATTGCTCGGTTTGACGGCCTCCCTGTTGCCTGCGCCGAGTGATGTATCGGCTTTCGACCTGACCTTATCCTTGCAGGAAACCCCGGATGGGTTGGTGGGGGTATGGGAATACGCCACCGCGCTGTTTGATACGAGCACCATTAAGCGCATGGTGGCGCATTGGCAAGTGTTGCTGACGGGTGTGGTGGATAATCCGCAGCTAGCCGTGGCGGCATTACCCTTGCTGACAGCCGCAGAACAACAGCTTGTCTTGCATGACTGGAATGCTACCGCGACGGCTTACCCGCGTGAGGTGTGTTTGCACGAATTGTTTGCCCAGCAAGCCGCACAAACCCCCGATGCACCTGCCGTCCTCTGTACCGGGCAGTCGCTCAGCTATCGAGAACTGAATGCTCAGGCGAATGCTCTGGCGTTTACCTTGCTGCAACAGGGCGTACAGCCGGATGACTTGATCGGAGTCTGTGTCGAGCGTTCACTGGAAACCAGTATTGCCGTGTTGGGCGTATTGAAAGCCGGGGCTGCTTATCTGCCGCTCGACCCGAATTATCCGCCAGAACGCATCAGCTACATGCTGGATCACGCCAAGGTCAAGGTCTTGCTGACGCAAAGCCCGTTGGCGCAACGTTTTACCCAATACCATGATTTGCAAGTGCTGTGTTTGGATCCGCTTGAGCTGGCTGCTACCTCGCTGGATTGCCCTGAACCCTATACGGCTGTGGATGCGGAGCATTTGGCCTATGTGATTTATACCTCTGGTTCTACGGGGCTACCCAAGGGCGTGATGATTCCGCACCGCGCCTTGGTCAACCGGGCGCTGGCATTGGCGGATAGCTACACCTTAAACCCCCAAGATCGGGTGTTGCAGTTTGCGGCGTTCAGTTTTGATGTGGCGGCGGAAGAGATGTTTCCGACGTGGTTACGCGGTGGTTGCGTGGTCGTTGCGCCGCGAGATTGCACCCAGTCGGTGGCGGAACTGGTGAGGTTTGTCGGGCAGGAACAGGTCAGCATCCTTAACCTGCCTGCGCCGTACTGGCATGAATGGGTCGTACAACTGGCGAATCATGCGGTGCCGGAGAGTGTGCGGTTGGTGGTGGCAGGCAGCGACAAGGTATTAAAAGCACGGCTGAAACGCTGGCAACAACACACCGGCGGACGTGTCCCTGTGTACTGCGGTTACGGCCCGACCGAAACGACGATTACCGCGACGCTGTACACTGGGCAGGATACCAAGGTTGGGCTGACCGACAGTGTACTGATCGGGCGACCTTTGCCGGATACACAAACCTATATTCTTGATCGCCACCGGCAACCCGTTCCTGTGGGTGTGCCGGGTGAATTGCATATCGGTGGCATTGCACTGGCTCGCGGTTATTTGCACCGTGACGATTTGACGGCGGAAACTTTCATTGCCAATCCGTTCGTAGCAGAGGCTGGCAGCCGTTTGTACAAAACGGGCGATTTGGTGCGCTATTTGCCGGATGGCACTATCGAATTTCTGGGGCGGATTGACGAACAGGTGAAAATTCGTGGTTTCCGCATCGAGTTAGGGGAAATTGCAGCGGTGTTACAGCAACACCCGGCGGTACAGGAAGCCGTGGTACTGGCAAAAGACAAAGCCTCAGGGCACAAGTATCTGGTGGCGTATGTGGTGGCGTGTTCAAAAGCCGAGGTCATTCCACACCCCGCATTTGCTGAGTTACAAGCCTTGTTGACGGGCACGCTGGCAGAACAGGCGCAATACCTGCGCCGCGAACTGCGCGAGTTTGTGCAGCAGCATTTGCCGGATTACATGGTTCCTAGCGCCTTTGTACTATTGGATGCTATGCCCTTATCCCCCAGCGGTAAGTTGAACAGCCGTGCCTTGCCAGAACCAGCAATACAGGCAGATACCGCCCATGTCGCACTGCGTACCCCGACCGACATAACGGTGGCGGGGATTTGGCAGGAATTGTTGCAAGTTAATGCAGTAGGCGCATTCGATAGTTTCTTTGATCTCGGTGGGCATTCCTTGCTGATTACCCATTTGCTGCATTCGGTATCGCAAGCATTCCATGTGGATTTGCCGGTGCGTAGCCTGTTTGATTTCCCCACGTTAGCGGCGTTTGCCGAGCACATTGATCATGCCCGCGCAGGTTTGGCGGGAACGGTGAAGGCCGTCGATTTCCAGGCGGAAGTATGGCTGGACGATGACATCGTGCCTGCCACCGCTGATTTCAGGGTGGAAAAGGAGACGTTGCAAACCGTGTTCCTGACTGGGGCAACCGGCTTTGTCGGGGCATTTTTACTGCATGAATTGCTGCAACAGACTCCGGCACAGCTTTATTGTCTGGTGCGGGCAAACGATGAAGCAGCGGGTTTGCAACGTTTACAACAGTCGTTGGCGGCGCACGGCTTGTGGCAGGAAGCCTATCGCCCACGTTTGATCCCCGTGCTGGGTGATTTGGGGCTGCCGCGCTTTGGTTTGACACTGGATGATTTTGCCTTGCTGGCGCAGCAGATAGACGTGATCTACCACAATGGCGCATGGGTTAACCATGTTTACCCGTATTCAGTATTGAAAGCAGCGAATGTGGGGGGGACACAAGAGGCTATCCGCTTGGCCTGCCATTACCGTACTAAGCCGTTGCACTTCATTTCCAGCCTGTCGGTATTTGCCCCGGAAGTCACCGAGATGTACGAGGATGCTGACCTCGGTTCGCCGGAGTTGCTGGAAAATGGTTACGTCGAAACCAAATGGGTGGCGGACAAGATCGTGAGTCTGGCAGGGCAACGTGGCTTGCCTGTCACCATCCACCGGGTCAGTGGCGTTGCCGGGATGTTGGCGCAGGGTGGTTTTACTTTGGTGAAGGATAATTTCTACCGTGCCATCCTGACCGCCGTGCAACTGGGTATAGGGTTGGATAGTCCGCTGGGTGAGGATAATTTCGTACCCGCCGATTATGCCTGCCAAGCCATTGTGTACCTGTCATCGCAGCGGCATTTGCTGGGCAAAACGTTCCATGTGGGGAATCGACAGAATACCCGTGCCAATCTGGGTTACAAGGCGTTGCTGGGTTTGGGTTACAACATTCGTTTATTGCCGCCGAAACAGTGGCAAACTGAATTGTTGCGCCGTGCCAAGGATGACCCGGAAATCGGTTTACACCCGTTGTTATCGCTGTTTACCCATTACGATTTTGAGCGTGAACCGGAACATATTCTGTTTGATGGGCGTAATACGCTCGCGGGTTTGGCGGATTCGGGGATGACTTGCCCGGTCGTGGGGCAAGCGAGTTTGGCGGCGTATTTTGCATGGCTGGCGCAACAAGGGTATTTGCCCTTGCCACCCGTTGGCACGCTGGGGGACAAACGGCAGGGGGTAAAGTATGTTTCGTGAACTGGCTGCGATCAGTGGTGCGTCGCATGTCTTTTGGCCGCAAGGGCGTCGCCGTTACGCTACTCCGAGGGCGGCTAAGCAATCCAATATGATCAATAATACCTCCGTACCAAGGATAACCCCATGATTCCTATCGCTGTTGGTGTATTTGTGGGTGGGGCGGCCTTCATCGGCGTCAGTTCCACCGCGAGTAACCGTAAACGTTTCAAAAAACGCCGTTTGGTCGAAGTCCTCAATGGCAAGCCACTGGAAGAGGATACTCGCACTTTTGGCGAACGTTTCACAGCGGCTGTTGCCAATCAGTCACCTATCTTGGGCAAATGGTTGGTGAGCACAGGTACCTCGCTAGAAAAGTGGGATAACGATTACCAAGTGTGGGTCAAGCGACACATTGACCCGCGTTTGGCGGGTCGGGCGCGTGATCAATACCTGAGCGAACTATCCGCCGGGCGCGAGCTGTGTTTATCCCCCGAAGAGAAAGCCATCAACCGGCAGATGTTGCTGGGGGGAGTCTCCTTGGGTGTGTTGGGGATGGGTGCGGTTGCTGGTTTGCCGTGGGTTGCACCGCTGATTATTGGCGCAGGTTTATACCTGTCATTGCCCATTTTCAAGGTGGCGTATGAAATTGCCGTCAAGGAGCGTCGTTTGAGTACCGCGCACCTGATGGCGGTGTATTTCGCCGGAATGTGGTTAGGCGGCTTTTACGTGGTGGGGATGCTGGGTGCGATCCTCGGCAGTCTTACGCAAAAGGTGATGGTAGTTTGCGAGGATGTATCGCGCTATGAACTGGTCAATATCTTCCAGCAACAACCGCGTTCGGTGTGGGTGTTGCTGGAAGGTTCGGAAATAGAAATCCCCTTCGCCGAGTTGCAGGCAGGTGATGTGCTGGTGCTGGATGTGGGGCATACCATTCCGGTGGATGGTGTGATCGTGGAAGGGATTGCCTCGATTGACCAACACATGCTCACGGGTGAATCGCAGCCGGTGGATAAAGGCGTGGGGGATACGGTATTGGCTTCCACCATCGTGCTGGGCGGGCGTATTTTCGTGCAGGTGGAAAAAACGGGTGAAGAAACCAGTGCGGCGCAAATCGGCGAAATCCTCAACCGCAGCACCGAGTTCCAGTTGTCGATGGAAGCGCGTGCCATGAAGATTGCCGACCGTACTCTGTGGCCGATGCTGGGTCTGGGTGCGGTCAGCTTGCCATTGGCGGGGACAGCCGGGGCAACGGCGGTGTTGGGGTCTAACTTCACACTGAATATGGTGTGGTTGCGGCTGCTGACCATGCTGAATTTCCTCAATGTAGCTTCCAAACATCGGATTCTGGTCAAAAACGGCGACTCGCTCGAACGTCTGAAAAAAATTGACACGGTGGTGTTTGACAAGACAGGAACGCTGACCATTGAGCAGCCGCATGTGGTGAATGTTCACGCCTGTGGTGAGCGCAGTGCTGATGAGGTCTTGCGGTTGGCGGCGGCGGCTGAACACCGTCAGGTACATCCGGTGGCACAGGCGATTATTGCCGCCGCGAATGAACGCCAATTGGCGCTGCCGGGGATTGATGAGGCTCAGTACGAAATCGGTTTCGGCATTAAGGTCAAGCTGCAAGGCGAATGGGTGGCGGTGGGTAGTCACCGTTTCATGGATACGGAAAACATTGCCATTTCCCATGAAATGCAGGCGTTGGAAGCGACTTGCAGTGCCAACGGGCATTCCTTGGTGTACGTGGCAGTGGATGGTGAGTTAGCCGGTATTCTGGAGTTAAAAGCGACGACGCGCCCGGAAGCTGCCGACATTGTGCGCAGTTTGCACGAGCGCGGCCTGAAACTGTACATCATTTCTGGTGACAGCGAATTGCCCACCAAAGCACTGGCGAACGAGTTGGGTATTGATGGCTATTTTGCCAATACCTTGCCGGAACGCAAGGCGGATTTGGTCAAGCAGTTGCAAGCGGAAGGGCGCAATGTGTGTTTCATCGGCGATGGTATTAACGATGCGATTGCGTTGAAACAGGCGGATGTGTCAGTTTCTTTGAGTGGCGCAACCACAGCGGCAACCGATACGGCACAGGTGGTGTTGATGGATGCGGATCTTCAGCAATTCATTACCCTGATGGACTTGTCGCACGCGCTGGATGACAATATTAACAAAAACTTCAACACGGCGGCGGGCTTGAGTCTGGTCAGTGTTGGCGGGGTCTTGTTCTTCCACGGTGGTTTCTTGCTGGTGGAAGTGTTGGCGGCACTCCAGATGCTTTTGGGGGTGGGAATCGCGAGTCGGCCTTTGCTGGAAAAACAGCACCAACCTGATTCGACACGCCGTTTATTGACTAAGCTATTGCCAGAAAAAGGAACAACAACGCTTGCACAACCATAATCTATTAACGGGTTTATTGAAAGCAAACCGGGGGAAACTGGGCTTGACCTACGCGCTGAGTCTGGGCACACAGTTGCTGGCCTTGCTCGTGCCTTTGGCAATCGGGGAGGCGATTAATGGTTTGCTCGTACATGAATACACGTCCTTAGGATTGTTTGTTGGCTTGTGGATGGTATTGGCTGGCATGACGGTCGGGCGCAAGATGTATGACACGCGGGTTTTTATGGGGATTTATACTGCGGTTGTTCCGAAAGTTATTCAGCAGCAACGCGCGATGGGGATGGCGACCAGCAAACTGGTGGCTCGCTCCATGCTGATTCGTGAAGTGGTCGATTTTATGGAACGTGACATCCCCGATGTATTTTCGATGGTGATTACCTTCATCGGCTCGCTGATTATGTTGATGTTGTTTGATTGGCATATCGCACTGGCGGCCACCCTGATGCTGATTCCGGTGTTGGCCTTGAATGGCTCGCTGTGGCGACCCATCCAGCGTCTTAATCGCAGCATTAACAATAATCTGGAGCGTCAGGCTCAAGTGATTAACCAAGGCTCGCTATTACGGCTGGAACAACATTTTCGCTTTACGCGTTTCTTACGGATCAAAACCTCGGATATTGAAGCGGGGACTGGGGGAATTGTCGAACTGTTTGTGGTCGTGGTGACCATTTACGTGTTTACGTTCACGACGCAAACACCAGGCATTGAAGCGGGAACTGTGTTCTCCATCATTACGTATTTCTGGAATTTTCAGGGAAGTCTTGACCATTTGCCGACCCTGATGCAATCCATTTCACGGGTGAAGGATATTTTGCGGCGAATTCGCGAGGGGATAGGTACAGATGCGCAATGACACCATAATTTTAGCGCCTTGGTTGACGGATTACCGCTTACCGCAACAGGGGCAGGCGCGGGTATTGATGTTTCCTTATTCCGGCGCAGGTTCGCTGGCGTATTTTCCTTGGGCAAAAGCATGGCGTGAGCGAGGCACAACGGTGGATTTTCTGGGGGTGCAATTGCCGGGGCGGGAAAGTCGCTTGCGGGAAACGTGCATCACCGAGGTACCGTTGCTGGTGGAGCAGTTATTACAGGCCATTTTGCCGTTGCTGGACCAGCCGTTTGTGTTTTTTGGGCATAGCTTGGGGGCATTGGTGGCTTTTGAGGTGTGCCGGGGATTACGCCAGCAGGGTCTGCCCTTGCCGCAGCATCTGTTTGTGTCAGCTTTTCGTGCACCGGATTTGCCTAATCCGAATCCGCCGATGAGCCAATTGTTGGAGGCCGATCTCATTGCTAGATTGCGTCACTACGGTGGTACACCAGAGGCAGTACTGGCCAATGCCGATTTGCGGGAGTTGCTGCTACCGATTGTGAGGGCGGATTTTACCTTGCATGAGACTTACCAGTATCGGGATGCTATGCCCTTGCCGTGTCCATTGACGGCTTTCACGGGGGCGGATGACACATTTGTTACCCCTGAATATATGGCAGGTTGGCACAAGCAGACCAGTGAGGTTTTTGAGCAAGTGGTCTATCCGGGGGGGCATTTTTTCCTGCATGAGCAGATGACGGATATTAGCAGGCGTTTACAAAACGCCCTGAAGGGTGAATAGCTACCGTAGTAACCGGAAGTGGATGGCAACCAACTCTAAAGTATTACCAACGTGGCGTTCACTTATGGGCGTTGTCATCTTCCAGCTCCAGTGGTGGTTCACCATCATTGGGCGTCCACCCCTCGCCATTACGCAGGGTAGCCCATGCTATATCGCCATTGTGTTTTGTCCAGCACTTCGGTGTGTTCTACGATCAGGAAGTCGGCTGTCAGTAAGTCAGCAGCCGTTTGCAGGTCGTGGCGATGGATGGCTTCATACCAGTCTTGCAGGGTGTTTTCAACGTGCTGAGTATCAGCGGCAAGATTTACCGTGGTCATGAAGGCTTATCCTCTGATGGGTTAGAAACCGATAACAATGTTAGCGCTGGTCGTGGCATCCGTTTTTTTAATGCCGGGAAAGACGTCGCTGTTGTTGGTGTAACTGTAACCGAGCTTGAGTGAGGTGTTTTTACTCATACCAACTTCCAGTGCCGTATCAGACATGGTGAATGTATTGGCTGAACCGGGTTGGACGACGAGATTTTCGGTAAACTTGGTGTTGTCGGTTAACTGTAGGCTGTATTCTACCCCTATGTGTCCAATTGCACCCTTTTCATCACCTAATGTGCCGGTGAAAGTGCTTTGGCGTCCACCCAGACCCAGTTCCATGTCTAATTTCTGTTTGGGGGTATCGACTACATTCATGCCATAGCCAAAAATTTCGACATAACGTGAGTCAATAGAGGCAAACTTATTGGAATCGTACCCCGCATAGCCAAACCAGTAGTTTTTATTGGGCAGGACATAATCCGCTTGCAGGTCGAGAAGGTAGTCTTCTGAAACGCGCGTACCTAGTGCATCCATACTACTGGCTTTGGCAGCAACACGGTAACGCCATGGCAAGGTTTCACGGTTAAGCTGGAGACCCACATTAGCACTTTTGGTTTCAACGTTACCCGTCGTATTGCTAATGCCGAGTTCGAGTGCGCCTTTCCAGCCGTTATCTGCCGGTTCGATGGCTTTATCTGTTTCCGCTGCTTGTAGCGATGTTGTTACTGACAGCGTAACCGCCAATAAGCCTGTGGTAAGGAAATGGAAGGATGCTGTCATACGCATAATGTCAACCTTGTAACTATCTTAGGGTAACGTGATGTTGGCATGAACCTGATAGCTTTTGAACCAGACGTAACATTTCTTAACATTTCTCTACCACTTTGTGCTGTGTAGGTTGGGTTAAAATTTTGTACAAATAACGCTGGTATGACATGAGGGAATCACATGATTTGGCTTCCAGTATTGATGACAGGTGGGGTGCTGTATGCGAGTGGTAAGGCGTTGCAGCGTGTCAAAAAGCCCGCATGGTTTGCGCGTCAGCCCGCCGCTACGGATGTGCAACAAGCTGATCGTGAGATGGTAGTATCAGCCGCGTCACTGGGTGTGGCTGCTGCCGGAGGATTATTGGCGCTGCCCGTGTTGGGGTGGCTGAGTTTGCCGGTATCGCTGTACTTGTTTGTGCCGGTGATTCGCGAGGCTGGCCAGGTGGTAGGCAAAGAACGCCGCGTTAATGATCAGGTGCTGACTACTGCACGTTTAGGCGTGTGTGTGGTGATGGGGTATACCTTTATTGCGGCACTGGATGCGGGTTTGCATACCCTGATGCACCGGATACAGGTACGTAATGAAGCAGCGTGGCGACAGGCTCTCCGGCAACGTTTTGGCGAGGATGCACAGCCTTTGGTGGCTTGGCTGGAGCAAACTTCCCAGCAGCCGACCGCTGCCCAGCAGTTGGGCGAACGTATGGGGTCACGCGCTGCCCCACTGATGTTGGCAACGTGTGTGTTGAGTACGCCGGTATTGGGGATCAATCGCTCGGCGGCTTTCCTGACAACCTTCTTTGGCTCGCATTTGCGCAAGCTGGGGCCATACACCGCCCACGAATTCATGCGCCACGCCTTGGAACAGGATATTTTGCTAACCCACCCGCAGTTGCTGGATCAGGCTCACAAGGTCGATACCGTGGTGTTTGATGGACGTATCCTGCATGACACCGTGGTATGCGGGCAGTTTGGGGGAATCGTGCGGGCATTGCGTCAGCAACAGCGTGCGGTGTACGTGTTTGCTGATACCGATGATAGGGCAGGGCTGATCAGGCAATGGCAGGAGGAAGGCAAGACGGTCGGTTACGTCGGTAGTGGTAACAATGATTTGCCAGCGATGCAGGCGGCCAACCTTGCCATTTTGCACCGTCATCAAGTGTTGACAGAGGGAAATGTGCCGCACATTTTGCTGCCCCGTGCTGATTTATTGCCTGTGCTGACGGTATTTGAACTGGCGGATACGTTTGCCAGCCGCCAACAATTCAACCTGCTTGCCCCGATTGGGGTGGATGTGGTGGATATTGCTACCACTTTGTTGCTGGATTTCGGGCTGGTGTATTCGGTGATATTTACGTATGCGGGGCTGATGTTGGGGATGGGGAGTGCGCGGCTGCCGAAGCTTCCTCAAGATAAGGGGCAAGTCGTCGATCCTAGTTTGCTGGTCGGTCAGTGTCAGAGGGGGCGACGCAGATATGCTGCTGCACCAGACAAGTAATAGCATGAATAACACACTGCGTAACAACGGCAATTAATTCCTTACCCCGCTTGATAACAGCAATGTGCCCAGCCGTTCGCGGTGGGTTCTACGAAGTTAGAACTTACTTTATGCGCTGTTTGGGCTGGATGCGGGGGAAGTCGCGTTGTTAGAAGGAAATGTAGGCAGGAAAATGTAAAACTTTGACAAAGATTTACATAGCGCTATGATTAGAGAACTGCACAAGAGAGGTAGATCATGGCAACCTTACACATTTCACTTTCCGACGCACTGAAAGATTTCGTGCAAAACCAAGTAGAATCACGCGGCTTTTCCAATGCCAGCGACTATGTACGCACCCTAATCCGGGAAGCATTGGAAAAGCAAAAGCTTTCAGAAACGGAGAAAGTGTTACAAAAAATGGCGCAACTACAAGCCGCTTATCCAACACTGGCAACTGCTGCTGGGCGTGATGCTTTCTTTGACAACATGATCAAGGAGTCAGCAAGTACAACAGCGCAACAAGAAGACAACATTATGCAAACGGCTATCGCCGAAACCAACGCTCATCGGCAAGGCAAATGATGAAAATCATCCTTGATTGCAATATATTGGTTTCAGCCGGTCTGAAAAGTCGGGTTTGCAATGCAGTCTTGCGCTACGCCCTACGAGAAGCACAGGTCGTTGTCAGTATCGCCATTTTGAGCGAGTATCAGGATGTGCTATCACGGAAAAAATTTGCAGCACAGCAGGAAAATATGCAGAAAATCCTATTTACGGTGTATTCGGGTGGCACATTGGTGGCGAATGTACCTGAATCCAGCGTGCTTTCCCCAGACCCCAAAGACCAACCCTACATCGACTTGGCGATGGCTACACAAGCTGACTACCTGATTACTGGCAACATGCAGGACTTTCCCGACTCTCCGTATGGTGTCACACAAGCCATTAAACCCGCGCGTTTTCTGGACTTACTTGGAATAATCACCTAACCAAACACATACCCATTATGAACATGCACGCACACATCGTCATTCTCACCGGCGCGGGGATTTCCGCCGAATCCGGCATCCAAACCTTCCGTGCCAGCGACGGGCTGTGGCACGAACACCGCATCGAAGATGTCGCCACCCCTGACGGTTTCGAGCGCAACCCGGCCTTGGTACACGAATTTTACAATGCCCGGCGGCGGCAACTGCATGACCCCAAGGTTCAACCCAACGCCGCGCACTTGGCACTTGCCAAGCTGGAACGCGAACACCCCGGCAAGGTGCTGCTGGTCACGCAAAATGTCGATAACCTGCACGAACGGGCGGGCAGCCAAAACCTGATTCACATGCACGGCGAACTCGCCAAAATCCGCTGCCAGCAAAGCGGGCTGGTCTACGATTGGCTGGATGATATTGATACCGACAGTATCTGCGACTGCTGCCAGCGCCCCGGCAATTTGCGCCCGCACATTGTCTGGTTCGATGAAATGCCGCTCCAGATGCAAGATATTTTCAGGGCGCTGGAAGAAGCCGACCTGTTTATCGCCATCGGCACCTCCGGGCTGGTTTACCCGGCGGCAGGGCTGGTCAAAATTGCTCAGGAAGAAGGCGTCAGGACAGTAGAACTGAACCTTGACCCCACCAACAACAGCGAGCTGTTCGACGAGTCCATCAACGGTTTGGCCAGCCAGATCGTGCCCGCGTTTGTGGAACAGCTACTGAATTCAACCCAGTAACGCGGTTACTCAGCTACTCCGCCCGCGCCATACCAAGGGCTTGCGCAACTGCACATCGTAATCGGCGATATGCAAATGGCCTTCTGGCTTGATCTCGGCCTGAACCTCGTGCTGTTGCGCAATTGCTGCCACATCTTGCGTTTCCAGCTTGCCCGCATCCGCCAACGCGTTGGAAAGCGCGTGCAAGAAATGAGCATATTGCCCCAGCAATTCCTTGGTTTCACTCACCAGCCGCATCATCATTTTTTCCACGTCCATATCGGTGACGGTGGTATTCATGCGGTGCGGGTAATCTTCAATCGTGTAAGTGGCCTGAAATTCGTCGTCGAAACCGTAGCGGCGCACATAATCCATCGCCAGTTCGGTGGCGCGTTCGCGGTCATTTTCACGCCCGGTGGAAGCCTCCTGATACCCGAACAGCAATTCCTCGGCAACCCCGCCCGCCAGATACACTTTAATCATGTCCAGCAAGCTGCGCCGGGTACGGTGCAATTGGTGTGGAAAAGTGAAGCCGCTGGCATAGCTGCTGGCAACCTTGCTTTGCAATTGCAGCGGAATCAGCCCAAACAGCACCATGTAAACCACCGCATGACCCGCTTCGTGGGCGCTGATATTGGCTACGGCAGCCAAGGTATTGTCCTGACGGATTTTGTCGATACGCCCCACGTAAGGGTATTCCAGCGTCGCATCTCCCAAACGCGCCATGATTTTTTGCTGCGCCTCATCATAATGCAGGTGAATTTCATCAGCATCATCGGTCAACGCTTGCAGCAATAGCCGCGACAGATTGACCTCCAGAATATCGGTCACGCTGGAAAACAGCGGGCGCACGCCTTGCACCGGGAATACGCCATTACGGTAAATCAGGCGATTGATACTCGCATCCGTCACCAGCCGGATGCCGGTGCGCTGCTCGGTATCCGTCTGCACCCGGTTAACTTCCCGCGTAATCAGCGTGTTGAAGTCCTGTTTGCGCAGACTGGGGTAAACGAGGTGGATATTGCCAAAACGCGCCACCTGTTCCGGGCGGAACTTGCGTAACAGCGCATCCTTGATGTCCATCAGCGTCACTTTGGTGGTGAAGGCGTGGAAAATATCCGCATCCACATCCGCTTCTGCCGCCTGATGCGCCATCTGGAAAGCATCATCCAGGTTGCCCGAAATCAGGATAAGCGTCTGGGTATGGTTAATCGGTTCATAAATCACCTTCTTGCGCTTGGCAGCGAGGATCATATTGACCATTTCTTCTTCGGTAATGTCGAGCATATCGCCGACATCCATATCCAGATTCAGCGCTTTTTTCAGGTTAATCGCATCCCAAGTGCTGATGTACGCGGGGCCGACATCTTCCTCGTCGTCTTTATCACCCTTGCTGCGGCGGCGTTGGGCATTGCGTTCCCGCTGGTAATATTCGTACAGGAAACTGTCGAGGTCGTCCTTTTGCTTTTTAGACAAATGCCCGTCAGACAGCAATTCCCAGAAATCCATAAACTTGGTTTGTGGTAGGGCTTCACCTTTGGAATCAATGGTATTGAAGCGCTGGATTTCATCAAACAGCACGATGCAAGGCTTGCCGTTGTGGAAGCCGTAATCATCCAGCACCGCTGACACCGACGAGCTCCACGAAGTTTGCCCGGTATTCGATAGCTCGATTTCGGCAAACCTGTCCTGAAAATGCAGGTGTTTGACCAGTTGGCGCACCAAGTCGGTTTTGCCTACCCCGGTCATGCCCCACAGGTTGATAATCACCGGGCGCTTGAGCAGTTCCGGCATTAAATACCAGACCTGAATGCAGTCCATCAACTCGTCGATGATTTTATCTATCCCAACGAAATGCTGCTTAAGGGCTTGCTTGGCGGCTTCAAGCTCGGCTTTGCGGGCTTGGATATGGGTTTTGTCTAGTTGTAGCATGGGGTAATATTACATAAAAATGCAGCGCTAAGGCTGTAAAAAATTGCACTTGCCTCAGAGTTCGGCGTTTTCTTAGACACTGGCTTGCGGGCGACGTTCCAACAAACAATCCGCAAACTTTTGTTCAAGGAGAGGAACAAGCAATACGGGCTTCTCCTTGCCAGAAAGCCGCGCCAAATGCAGCGCCAGCATTATCGAAACGTCGTTGGAGGCCTTGACCGCTTGATGGAGCAGGGCTGGGAGGTAGCCCTTGCTGTGACGGTGCAACACATGGATACCGCCGTACACATAGGAACTCAGCGGTTTCCATGAGTATTCCTTAAACTGTAATAACCGCTTCATATCCCCTGCGGGTGGCTTGCCTTCCAGCTCCTGAACCATTTGTGCCATCAGCGGCAGCCTGTCAGCCCGGTTGGCTTTTTCGTGGTTGAACTCACCCATCAGACGTGCAATGACCGTATCTGTCGCGGCGTAGTGCAGCCATATCCCACGTACCAAGGCTTCGTATTGAAGGCGCAACAAGCTGATCGCCGAGGTAAAATTTCCACCCGCAATCAGCATTTTGACGCTTTCGGCATGTTCAAAACCAATCCCGCACATAATCCGGCTGGAAGTGGTACGGTCAGTCTGGTCAGCACGGTTTAGCTGCATGAAACGCAATAAACGCAGCTCCAGCTCGATCGAGCGCCACAGCAGATTCTTGAGTTCATCGTTCATTTCGGTCAATACAATCACCTTTGCTGAATCATCAAGTTGGATCAGCTTGTCAAAAACGATTATAACGCCAAAACAAAACCATCTTTCCAGTAAACTGGCTAGCCTTAGCATTATTCGGAAACCTTTATGCCCTCACACCGCCTACAGCACACCGTTGCGCTGTTGACCCTGTTTTATTCTGCCACCCTGTGGGGTTTGTTTTGGTATCCCTTCCGTTTGCTGGATGAAATGGGGGTGGATGGGCTAACCGCAACCTGTATCGCCTTCTTATTACCCACACTGGTCGTCGGCTGGTGGTATGCCAAGGATTTGTGGCAAGCGCGTGCCCACTGGTTCTGGCTAGTAATCTTGGGGTTAACCTCTGGCTGGAGCAATGTTGGCTATGTCCTCGGGGCGTTGGAGGGTGAAGTCATGCGGGTGCTGCTGCTGTTTTACCTCTCACCCCTGTGGACGGTGTTATTCGCGTGGTTCCTGCTGCGGGAACGCTTGAACGCCATCGGTTGGCTGGTTGTCGCCCTGTCGCTGGGCGGGGCGCTGGTGATGTTGTGGCAACCCGATGGGCGTTTGCCTGCGAATCAGGCGGAATGGTTTGGCTTGTCCGCTGGCGTAACCTTTGCTCTGAGCATTGTCGCGGGGCGCTACTTAAGCACGAATGTAAGCAATGGCGCAAAAACCCTGACTGTGTGGCTGGGGGTGACGATATTAACGGGAGTTGGTTTGTTTTTCGTGCCCTTCCAAGGTGGCTTGCAGGTCTTTACGCCCAATGCAATTTGGATATTGCTGGGTCTAGCCGTAGCACTGGGCAGTGTGACTTATGCGGTGCAATACGGCATTACCCTCGTGCCTGCCAGCCGCTCCAACGTCATTTTTCTGTTTGAATTGATCATCGCCGCTATTGCTGCGTTTTGGTTAACACAGGAACGCATGGATTGGCAGGAATGGGTCGGTGCAGCCATGATTATCACTTCCAGCCTGTTTTCGGGGAAAATGCACGCTATGGAAACGACTGAAACGTGACCACTAGTCACCGAATTACGCCAGGGGCTTCTCCAGCGCCAGCCATTGCAGTGCAATAATCGCCAAGGATGCCTGAATGTTACCGGCTTTTAGCCATGCCATTGCGGTGTGGCGCGGGGGTGTGACCGGAAGTGATGCATGGTCTAATATCCGGTTAATATTCCCATTAAACGAGTCCCCGCCTGTTAGACAAGCCAACGCATTGCCCGTCATCCCGCGCTTCAGGAACGGATTGAATCCCTCTTGAACATCATGGAATCGAGTGGGGGTGCAGCACTTCCGGTCACACCCTGCACCTGCCAATGAAGCGGCTGCAATTTACAGTGCCTGCCACACCACTCGGTCAAAACCCAAAGCTACCACGGCAAGACAATGCAGCCGCTGTGGCTCCTGGTATTTTTCTGCCAATACGGCGTGGTAATACTGCAATTGTTGCAGGGTAGGGTACTGGCGCATACTGGGGCGGATCACCAGTACCAACAAGTCGGCATAGCGCCGTTTCCGAATCGACCACTTGACATCCTCCCCGCCCTAAAGAACGAGGATTCCTCCTGCGAGACGGCTATGCCCAGCCGCGAGAATGCCAATGATGCCGTAAGGAAATCGAATCATGCGGGAAAATCCTGAAGTTTGGATGCCTTCAGAATAGCATACCTTGCATTATGGTTGGGTTGGGATCAAATTCCCCCACTGACTTCAACAATCTGCCCCGTTACATAACTGGCTGCTTCAGAGGCCAGAAACACCGTCACTTCCGCCTGTTCTTCCGGGGTAGAAAGTCGACCCACGGGTATCGACTCCAATACGTCATTTTTCTCTGCTGCCGAGCGCACCTGCCAGAATTTTTCATCGACCCGCTCGGTCAGGGTAATGCCGGGGGCAACCGCGTTACAGGTAATGCCATACGAGCCAACTTCCCGCGACAGTTTACGGGTAAAACCATCTACTCCAGCTTTGGATGCGGCATAAGCGACTGACACCTTGTCACGCCGCCCGTGGCTGGCAATCGAAGAAAAGTTGACGATCCTGCCATACTGATGACGTTTCATCAGCGGCACGGCAGCGCGGCAGCAGAGGAAGGTTGAAGTCAGGTTGAGGTCAAGCAGCCCCTGCCACTGCGACAATTCCATGTCTTCCAGCTTGGCACCGGGGTTGCCTGCCGCTGTACCGCCACCCACGGCATTGATGAGGATGTCGAGCCGCGAATGCTTGTTTGCAATCTCTCCGAACACCGTTTGTACCGCCATTTCCTGAGTGACATCCAGCAGATAAATATCTATCTGTAAGGGGTATTCCAGTGCTGTCAATTGGTTTGCCAAGGTGGCGAGCTTGTTTGCATCGGTATCCAATAGTACTAGGGTCTTGACGTGTTTTGCCAGCATTAGCGCCGTAGATCTGCCAATGCCATTGCCAGCGCCGGTAATGACAGCCAGCCGCTGTGATTCACTCATGATTTAGCCTGCTTTGCGTACATGTTCATCCATCTTGCGCGAGATACCCCGTCCTTCAGGGCGGGGAGGGATAGCGCGTCGGCGTTAGCCGACCCTCTTCTCGCTCCTCTTTTTGGTTAAGCTATCTTGATTAAACACACAGAAATCACACGGTATGAACTATACTGTGAGTTATGCTAGCAAAACGCGCCTACCAATTCCGATTCTACCCAGACCCACAACAAGAAACGTTGCTGGCGCAGACGTTTGGTTGTGTGCGCTACGTGTATAACAGCATCTTGCGTTACCGTACCGATGCTTACTATCAGGCTAATGAAAAGGTCAGTTACCTTGATGCTAATGCGCGGTTGACAGCCATCAAGAAGCTGCCCGAACTGCTTTTTCTGAACGACGTTTCCAGTGTTCCGCTGCAACAATGCTTGCGGAACCAACAAACCGCGTTCAAGAACTTTTTTGAGGGCAGGGCAAAATACCCTGTCTTCAAATCCAAAAAGCACCGACAGTCGGCAGAATTTACTTACCGTGCTTTTACATTCCGCAACGGTGAATTGAAGCTGGCGAAGTGCGCTGCGCCGCTGGACATTCGATGGAGCCAGCCACTTCCTGCTGCCCCGACCACCGTTACCGTGTCCAAAGATCAGGCCGGACGCTATTTCGTGTCTTGCTTGTGTGAATTTGAACCCACGCTGTTGCCCGTCACCGACAAAAAGGCAGGCATCGACGTGGGCATCAAGGATTTGTTCGTCACCTCTGACGGTTTTAAGTCCGGCAATCCCCGCCACACTGCCCAACACGCGGCTAAACTGGCGAAGTATCAACGCCGTCTTGCCAAGAAGAAATTCGGCAGCAAGAATCGGCTGAAAGCCAAACGCAACGTTGCCCGTGTTCACGCGAAGATTTCCGATTGCCGTTCGGACAACTTACACAAACTGTCCCGCAGATTAATAAACGAGAACCAAGTGATCTGCGCTGAAAACCTCGCTGTGAAGAACATGATTAAGAACCCGACACTGGCCAAGCACATTGCGGATGCGAGTTGGGGGGAATTTACCCGCCAACTGGCGTACAAAGCCCACTGGGCAGGCAGGACGTATGTCGAAATCGACCGTTTCTTCCCTTCCAGCAAACGCTGTAACGGCTGCGGGTTCGTGAAAGCAAACATGCCGCTGGACGTGCGGTCTTGGGAATGCCCGGAATGTGGCGCAACCCACGACCGTGACGTGAATGCAGCACGTAACATTTTAGCCGCCGGACTGGCGGTGCTAGCCTTTGGAGAGAATGTTAGTGGTGATGGCATTTCGGTGTCGTTGTCCTGTTCTCGATGAATTAGGAATCCCCTTCCTTTAGGGAGGGGAGGAAGTCAATCTGATTTCCTCGTTTTCCTGTGCAGGGCTGGACTCTGCCATCACGCCTGCGCCCGCTTGCACAAACAGGCGTTTGTCGTATTTGTACATGCCGCGAATGGTCAAGGCAAAGCGGCAATCACGCCCGGATACCCAGCCGACCGTACCGGCGAACAGCCCACGCGGGAATTGTTCCAGTTCACGGATCAGTTCAATGGAGGCAGCTTTCGGTACACCGCTGACCATGGCGCTAGGGAATAGCGAGAGCATGGCGTCGATACAGTGTTTGTCTTCTGCCAGTTCGCCGCTCAGTTCCGAACTCAGGTGCATGACATTCTTTTGCTGAATCACATCCAGCAGGCGGTTGATGACCAACGAACCCGGCTCACAGTGCGGATGCAGTTCGCTCATCATCTGCACCAGCGCGAGGGTGTGTTCCGCCAGTTCCTTGCGGTCGTTGAGCAAGGCTTGGGCGATGCGCTGGTTTTCTGCCGGGTTGGCGCTACGGGTTTTGGTGCCTGCCAGCGGGTTGGCGGCAACCTTGCCATTATCTACCTTCACCAGCAGTTCGGGGGAGGCAATAGCAGCACCGACAGTGCCAAAATCCATCAGTACCGCATCGGCGTATTTCTGGCGCAGGCAGTATTCGGCAAATAAATCCAGCAGGTCAGCATCGTAGTCAAAGCCCAAATAACGTGACAGGACTACCTTGGTAACGTTACCGGTAAGGGCTTGTGTGGCGGTATCAACTGCTTGCATCAAGCGTTGTTCCGAATAACCCACATCGGGGGATACGGGGCATAAAGCGGTGGCTGGGCAAGGCGGGGCTTGCAGGGCAAGATCGAGCAGGCGGTTATCAGCACCAAAATACTCCATCTGTCCATCCTCTACGCACAAACGGTGTTCGGGGATAAAAAACTGTACCAGCGGGAAAGTGGTGCTGTTATCCGGGGCAATGCCTTGCTGGCTATCCCAAGCATCAAAGCCAACATAACCGAAGGCTTTACTGTTAAGGGCGGCAGCCTGATCGCCGATGCGTTTGAGCGCGGCTACCCAGTCGGTGTCTGTTTCCCCATCCAGCAGAGCGATGTGTTCCTTGGCTTGCCAGCCGATTTCTGCCCGGCCTGTGTGAATATGCAGGTAGTAAGGGGCTTGGATAATGCCTTGTTGCCGCAGCCAGTGCAGGATAGCAACCGGGTCAGGGGCGGCAGCGCTGGTTTTTCTAGCCTTGCCGAACCGTTGATAGGTTTCGTAGTCGAGGATTTTGCTCATGGATGGCCTCTCTTGCTCCTTACCCGGTGATCATTGTCATGGCTTGTTGCTTGGTTTTGACAGTTGGCGTAACGGTGACAATGCCTTGCTCATGGCGGCGGTGACACCCGAGCCATACAGCACCAACGCGGCCGTCATGCCGAAATGAAACAGGAATACCCCACCAATCAGCACGCTGCCGGGGATGTAGGCTATGCGCATAGTTTGGTTGAGGTTTTTGTTGAAACCGTCAGCAATCTCGAACAACTGATCGAGTTGCTGTAAGGATTGATTCATCAGCACGATTTGCGCACTGTCGGTCGCAACAGACGTTGCGCCCCGCAGCGATACCGAGACATCGGCCTGTTGCAGGGCAATTGCATCGTTGATGCCGTCGCCGACGAAACACACGGTGCGCCCGGCTTCCTGTAATTCACGGATCTTGTCGGCTTTGCCTTCCGGCAGGACTTCTGCAAACACATCGTCAATTCCCAGCCGTCGCGCCAAATGCTCAGTAGGTTGCCGATGGTCGCCGGAAAGGATGCACAGTTTCAGGCCGCGCTGGTGCAGTTTGTTAACCAGTTCCACCGTGTCAGGGCGCAGTTGTGCCTGCAATTCGAGTGCACCGGCCAATTGCCCGTTGACTGCCACGAAAATCAGTGAGTTGCCGCTGGTTTGGCAATTCACCTTGACCTCTTCCAGCGTGGCGGGGATTTCAACGCCGACTTGTTGCATGAAACGCTGGCTGCCGACCTGAAGCGTATTGCCCTGATGGTTGACTTGTACGCCGAAGCCGACGGTGTAGGCGGCGTCATCAGGAGGTGTCATTTCCAGCCCGTGCCATTCGGCGGCGGCAAGAATAGCGTTGGCGACTGGGTGGGTTTGGCGGTGTTCAGCCAGTGCCGCAAATGTCAGTACCTCAGCTTCCGGCCAGTCCGCGCAGCAATGGATGCTGCTAACTTCAGGCTGTTCCAGCGTGAGTGTGCCGGTCTTGTCGAAGACGACGGTATCGACGCTGTGCAGTTTTTCTAGCGAACGTCCGTCCTTGATCAGAATGCCGTGGTGGGAAGCTAGGTTCAGGTGGCTGAGCATACTCAAAGGCCCGGAGAAAAACAGGGTGGAACCGAAACCGCTGTTCATGATGGCGGCGGCTCCCGCAGGGCCAATCGTTACCATCGCCAGACCACTAGCAGCCAAGACAGGGAGTGTCAACTTGTCGGCCAGTTGTTCGCTGCGAGCTTCGTGTTCGAGCCGTTGAGCGGTCATGTTGCACAAGATATTGCCGATTTGTGCTGCCGCCGTATCATTTCCGGTCTGTTCGACCTGCACGTAAATTTTACCTGTCAGCACCAGCGTGTTGGCGAACACGGTGTCGTCCAAGGTTTTTTCAACCGGCTGGGCTTCCCCTGTCAGCACATGCTGGTCAATGGTTGCTGCACCTTCAGTAATATGCCCATCGACCGGGATGGTTTGCCCGGCAGACAGGATAATGATGTCGCCGACCTGCACTTCGGCAAAGCTGACTTCCGTTTCCATTCCAGCCACTTGTATCCACACCGTAGTGGGCGGCTGCAAGGCAAATGTGTTCATCATTGCAGCCTGAGAATAGGCTTCGGTGCGGGCAGCGAGCTTGAAGGCGGAAAAGACTACGACCACTATCAGGCTGCTGACCACGTAATACCCAGCAGCCAAGCTGCTAAAGATTGACAGGGTTGCTACCAAACGGTATTTGAATCGCCGTTCTTCAAGCAAAATACGGAAGTTACGGCGAAACAATGGCCACATGAGTGCAAGCAAACTGGCAGCACTTACCCAAGACAGGGGGGGGTAAACCACTGCCCCTAACAGGGCAAGTTTGACAGTGAGCAGTGCTCTGCCGATGCGTCGGTTGATCAGGTTGCGTGGCAAACCCCGTCCTTCAGGTCGGGGAGGATAGCGCGGGTGGCGAAGCCGCCCTATGTTCGGTAGTTTTGTCGGATAATCCGCGCAGTTTAACGCAGAATACCCACTCAAGCCGCTCTTGTTTAGCTACACTCCGAAGATGCAACGACACCAAGCCTTCAAATACGAACTCATGCCCAATGGTGAAACACAGCGTCAACTGCGCCGTTTTGCTGGGTCATGCCGCTTCGTTTACAACAAGGCATTAGCGTTGCAGCAAGCCAATCATGAAGCGGGTGAAAATTCATCGGTTACGTCGCAATGGCCAAGCATCTGACAGCATGGCGTAACGGCACAGAAACCCCTTGGCTGAAAGATGCCCCCGTTCATCCCCTGCAACACGCACTCAAAGACCTCGACAAGGCTTACCAAAACTTTTTCGCCAAACGTGCCGACTTCCCCCGCTTCAAACGCAAAGGCAGTGGTGATAGCTTCCGTTACCCCGACCCCAAACAAATCAAGCTCGACCCAGGCAGTAGCCGAATTTTTCTGCCGAAACTGGGCTGGATACGCTACCTCAACAGCCGCGATGTCACGGTTTCCAGCAAGGGCAGCCAATGGTTTGTCAGCATCCAAACTCAGCGGGAAGTGGAAAAAATCGCCTCTCAAGCCACGACAGCCATCGGCATCGACCTGGGTATAGCCCGTTTTGCCACGTTCTCCGACGGTACGTACCTCGAACCGCGCAACAGCTTCAAAACTAAAGCCGCCAAACTCGCCAAATACCAACGGCGCATGGCGCACAAACAAAAGTTCAGCAACAACTGGAAAAAAGCCCAAGTTAAAGTTCAAAAAATTCACCCGCAAATCGCCAACGCCCGCCGCGATTTCCTGCACAAGGCGACGACCACGCTCAGCCAAAACCACGCGTTCGTGTTCATCGAAGATTTGCAGGTACGAAATATGTCGAAGTCAGCGGCAGGCACGGCAGAAAACCCCGGCAAGAACGTTGTCCAGAAATCTGGCTTAAACAAAGCCATTCTCGACCAAGGCTGGGGTGAATTTCGACGGCAACTCGACTACAAGATGGTATGGAAAGGCGGCATGTTGTTCACTGTGCCACCGCATTACACCAGTCAGGAATGCCCCGAATGTCACCATGTAGCGGCGGACAATCGTCAGACGCAAGCGCGGTTTGTGTGTGTGCAATGTCACTATGAAAATCACGCCGATCATGTCGGCGCGATCAATGTTTTAGAGCGGGGATACCGCTTGTTAGCCTGTGGAGATGCGGCCTTAAGCCGCTCTGTGAAGCAGGAACCCGCCGAAGTCAGTCAGCTATCTAGCTGAATGCAGTAGGAATCCCCTTCCTTTAGGGAGGGGAGGATGTCAATGAGGTGAAAAGGGTGGTAATGACACGATGTCTACTTTTCAGACTAGTCATCGAATATTCAACTGTCAATGCTGTTCATCTGCGCTTAACATTTCTTAACATTTAGATGGTACTCTGTTGAATAGTTGTTCTGTTAGTATCTTACTCTTAGATAATCTAAGTAAAGTGCAGGAGCAGAGACGTGTATGTCAGACACGATTGAAACCTTGGCTGGTCTGGTTGACGATAACCCCCTTGACGGTCTTTTCAGGGTAAAAGCCAGTGCTTTTACCGATCAAGCGGTATTAGCCTTGGAGCAGGAGCGGATTTTCAAACGCACGTGGCTCTATGCTGCGCATGAGTCGGAAGTGGAAAAGCCCAATGCTTTTGTGTCCCGGCGGGTGGGAGGCATGTCTCTGCTGATTACCCGTGGCGAAGATGGCAATATTCATGCATTGATCAATGCCTGTTCACACCGTGGTGCATTGGTGTGTCGGAATGATGCCGGTTGTACCCGTACCTTTAAGTGTTCCTACCACGGCTGGTCATTTGACACGCAAGGTCACTTGATTGGTGTTCCCGGTGAGGATGCCTACGACGGTAGCCGTTTTGAGCGTAAAACGATGGGGTTGAAACGGGTTGCTCAGGTTGCCAGTTACCGGGGGGTTATCTTCATCAACGCCACTGCTGATGCTGAACCGTTGGTAGATTTCTTGGCTGGGGCGAGTGAGATGCTGGATTTGGTGGCTGATCAAGCACCTCAAGGGCTGGAGATTTTACCCGGTAGCCACCGCTATATTATCCGCGCCAACTGGAAACTGGTGGCAGAGAATGCCATCGACTCTTACCACTTCCGTATTTTGCATCGGCGTTACCTCAGCTTTATGCGCAGTAAAGGCGCGGAAGTGGGTGCTCATGCGGGGGGCTTCACGCCCAGAGGCTGGTCATTTGGCAATGGTCACGGAGGCGATGAACATCAGAATCTAGCAGCTTTGGGGCGTTTCCCCGGTCGTTGGGGACCATTGTTCCCGGAATCTCTGAAACCTGCCATTGAAGCCAATCGGGTAGAACTGGAACAACTATACGGTGCTGAACGTGCTTATCGCATCAGTCAGGTCAACCGTAGTATGCGTTTGTTCCCCAACTTCTATATTCTGGATAACAGCAATACGGGTATCCGTACTTTTCATCCGATTTCGGTTGATCAAGTGGAGGTGAATGAATGGATGTTAGCCGCGAAAGGGGAAAGTGCGGAACTGCGCGAAGAACGCTTGCGTACTCACTCCGGTTTGCCGGGGCCTGCGGGTTTCGTCAGCCCGGATGACGTTGATACGCTGGAATCCTGTCAGCGCGGTTTGAGCCATCAGGCATTTGACTGGATTGATTGCTCACGCGGTATGATGCGGGCAGAACCGTTACCTACTGATGAGCTGCAATTACGCGGATTTTACCGTCATTGGCATCCGCTGCTGACCGAAGGGCAAGTACATTATCCAGCAGACGCGACTTGAGGGGGAGACAATGGATAAGCAAACAGCAATAGCATTGACTCGTGCTGAAGTAGAAGATTTTCTCTATCAGGAAGCCGCTTTACTGGATAACTGGCAGTTATCAGAATGGCTGAATCTGCTGACTGATGACATCGAATACCATATTCCTACCACTGACAAACCTAACAGCGATGGTGCAACTAGCTTGTCGCTGGTGTATGACAACCGCGAGCGCGTCGTGTCACGGGTGCAGCAATATCTGGATGGGCAAGTGGCTGCTGAAAACCCGCGTTCACGGGTACGGCGCATGATCAGCAATGTGCGAATTCTGGAGCAGAATGCTACTGGTGCCGAGGTTACTGCCAATTTCGTCTGCTACCGTTTTGCCTTGGAGCGGATGGATACGTTTGTGGGGCGTTTGGAATACAGTCTGGTACGTGATGCGGCGGTCATAAAAATCCGTAAGCGGCGCTTAGTGTTGGATTTGGAGTCGTTACGACCTCATGGTATGGTCAGCATCATTCTCTAGCGTGGCGTTTATTAATTGAGCTATGAAGGAGTCTCAATGTCTGAGGATAGTGTCAAAACAAGTGCTGAAGCCAGCACAAACCATACTGTTCAGTCCAGTAAGGCCGCGTTGTCACGGCAAATCAAGGAGCAGGCACAACGCATTGATGAACTCACTGCCCTGATCCAGCAAAAGGAGCAGGAGTTGATCGGTTTGAGCGGTCAGGCACATCTGATGGATGAGCTGACGCATAAACTCCAGAAAACTGAAACCGCCATGCAGCTTGCCAATGCGCAAGTGCAAGCAAAATCCCACCTGATTGATGAGCTAACGGGTACGCTCAAGGAAAAGGAGCAGCAAATAATGACAGCCGCCGAACATGCCCAATTAATTGACGACTTGACCGCCAAGCTTCAGGAAGTGGAAATCAAGTTGGTAGCGGCTTCACTGCAAGGTAAACATTCGAACGCTCAGAATACCGTCAAAACGCATATGGTTTCGGGCATGGCACTGGGTTTGTTGCCAGCCCCCTTGTTTGACATTATGGCGTTGAGTGCTGTGCAACTTAACCTGCTGCGTAGCCTCTGTAATCATTATTCGGTGGATTTTGATGAGCAACTGGGTAAAGGCATTGTATCGTCCCTAATCAGTGGCTCTTTGCCTGTTCTGACGGTGTTGGGGTTAAGCAGTTTCGCCAAACTTATTCCGGGCATTGGTACCGTGGGCGGCGGTCTCAGTATGACGGCACTGGCAGGCGCAGCTATCTATGCTGCGGGGCAGGTGTTTATCCGCCATTTTGAAGCAGGTGGTACGTTACAGGATTTTGACAGCAAACATTGGCAGGCATTCTTCAAGCAACAATTGGAAGAAGGCAAAGCCTTTGTCAGGAACAAGCTGGATACAGCGGGGACGACCAAAATTGGGGCGTAAATAGACCATCCGTTCTGCTCCTACCGCTAACGAAACCGTTGTTATGAACATGGGGTAATCATTGTGCATGAATTGACCGACCCAGCGCCGAAACTAGAACCTTTTTTTATCGAATACAGTAGCATTTATCTGCATGGCGACATTTTGCCTAAGGATGCGGACGTACCACCAGAAGTGCTTTGCCTGCATGGCGGCGGGGCAGAAGGGCGCAGCAGTTTTTTGCTATTGCGGCATGTTTTACTGCAAAAGTATTTAATCTCTTCGTGTGCGTTTGATTTTCTTGGTTATGGCGGCACCAGTGGGGCATCCGGCTTGGTTGAACAGTACCAGCAGGAACACTTGAATCAGACAACCGATATTGTTGATGCTTGTTTTGATTCCCAACCGTTCAGTATTGTAGCTTCAGACATTAGTGCAGGGGTTGCTTTGCAATTGGCGGAATCCTTTCCAGTACGCCAGTTGGTCTTGTTGAATCCACCAAACGATCAGGATGTCACAGGGGATACCCCCTGTCAGAGCGTGGCGATGCCGATTGAAGCTGCACAAACATTGGCTTACATGAACAGTCATCCGGCTGTATTATTGAAGATTGCCCAGCTTGTCAAAGATACTTTGCATGGCAATAGTCGTTATGTGAGATGCAATTATCCATAATTGTGCTCAGCTCGAGTCAGGGCGAGGATATAAGCGGCTTTAGCTAACCTATCCGTTGCCGCCAGTGTCAGCGGCGTCAGGGCAATTTTTGCAGCGGTATCGGCGACACCATCCGGCGCGATAATGGTCAGCTCAGACGGCTGGCGGAAAAAGGTTGTTTGCGGTACTCGCACATTGCCTGCCAGATAGCGCAAGCCCTGAATGCTGGCACTGTAGGCCAAGGTATTGCCTTGTTGGCTGAAACCACGTTGGGTCAGGAATTGGCGCTCATCCACCGTGAGTGTTCCCACATTGCCAAAAGTCGGTTTGAGTTTGGTACGCCCCGGCTATTGCAACACCGATTTCAGTGGCTCATTCAGCGGGAAGAAGACGCAACATTCGCGCTGTCTGTCAGGTCAATACCACTGACTGTGATGATAATCACTGTGTACCGGGCATACTGCTGTTAAAGTTTTTTCCAATGTTTCGATCAAGCTTTTGACCGTGCCCGTATCACTGGAAATACAATAAATGCGCAATAGACAAATAAAGACCTCATTAATTCTCAGCTTCGTACTGGCCTGTTCGCTGGGCGAAACCGCCTCTGCCGAGTGGCATGAATCCACGGCCGAACCCAGCTTGGTGGTGCGTGCCAAGCCAGATGTGGGCGCTGCAAAATGGGGTAATGTGCCTGTCGGTGGCAAAGTGAATGTGCTTGAGCAGGTGGGCAATGAAGAGTCCATCGGTGGCAATACGGGACATTGGGTAAAAATTCAGTGGAAAGATAAAACCGCCTACGCCTTCGATGCCTTCTTAACCCCTGTTGCGTCGCACGATGCCGCTCCCCAAGCGCAGACACCAGAACAAGCTTCGTCTTTGGAGGACGTGCTCGACATGGTGTATGAGGGTCACGATAAAAATAACTGCCTGCGTTATCATTCCGACACCCCGAAGTATTATTACTGCATGAAGGTTGATCGTGTCGATACGGTAAGAGCCAATGATGGGCTGCGCACCTATGTGTTACTCAGTGGCGAAATGACCAATGGTGACGGGGAGGGTGGTTCCCACGTCGATGGCGGGTTAGTGGGCGCATTAGTGCTTAAGGAAGGCAGCAAGGGTATGGAAATTATTGCCGGTGATCCTGCGATTTCCATGGGAGCCTTTGGTAGTGGCCCAACAAAATGGGATTTGGTGAAACTGGGGCCATCCAGCTACTGGGGTTGGAAAAATACGTGGGGCGATACTCACCAAGGTATTACCGGCACACGTTATTCTATTCTTGCGCCCTACGGTAAGAAGATTAAGGAACTGGCGGGTTTCGTTCAAGACTATTCTGATGAAGGCAATTGTGATGAAGCCAGTGGCTGCAAAGTAACCAGTTACACCAGCCATTTGAAAATCGACTCCACCCAAATCGGCGACAAGGTTTTCCCGCTTAACATTACCGTGAGTGGTACTGAAAAGGGGAAAACGATTCCCGAAAAAACGTGGACATTCCCCTTTGATACCAAGACATGGTCGTATGTTGAACCCAAGGGGTGGACACTGGAAAACCTGGAGTTTTAGTCAGGAAACCAGCCGGATCATATCCTTACCCATCACGATTTTCTGCTGCTTGTACAGCAAGCCGATGGCGCGTTTGAAATGTGCTTTACTCACCTGAAATTCGCGGTAAATGTCATCCGGTGAACTCTTGTCGGTAAAGGTGGATGTGCCACCTTGCGCTTGCAGGTGATCAAGGATTTTCTGCGCCAGCGCATCCTGCACCACCGGGCTGGGCAATTGTAGCATCAGGTCGATTTTCTGGTCGGGGCGGATGGCTTTGATGTAACCCTGTAGGCGTTGCCCGATGTGCAAGGGCTGGAACACTTCGTTAGCGTACACCAAGCCGAGGTGGGTGGCTTCGATAATGGCTTTGTAGCCCAGTTCCGTGCGTTCATAAATCATCATATCCACGGGCTGGCGCGGCTCAAAATGGCTATTGAATTCGTTGAGGAACAAGTCCAGCCGCGATGAGGCAACGATGGTTTCGGTGTGATCATCGACGTAAATGTACACCACATACGACTGGCCTTCCTTCATCTGCGTGGCCTGTTCCTTACGCGGAACCAGCAAATCCTTCGGCAAACCCCAATCCAGAAACGCACCGAAATGGCTGACAGCCACGACTTTCAGGCAGGCGATTTCGCCGACTTCTGCCCGTGGGGTTTCGGTGGTGGCAATCAGGCGGTCTTCCGAATCCAGATAGATGAACACGTTTAGCCAGCTTTCGGGTTGGCAGCCTTCCGGCACGTAACGCTTGGGCAGGAGGATTTCACCGTAATTCTCGCCATCCAGATACACCCCGAAGCTGGTGGCCTTGGTGACGCGCAGCAGGTTGAATTTGCCAATTTTTAACATGAGGGGGTTCCTTTAATTGCTGTTCTTGATCAGGTTGCGCGGCAAACCCCGTCCTTCAGGTCGGGGAGGATAGCGCGGGTGGCGAAGCCGCCCTATGTTCGGTAGTTTTGTCGGATAATCCGCGCAGTTTAACGCAGAATACCCACTCAAGCCGCTCTTTTTTAGCTACACTCCGAAGATGCAACGACACCAAGCCTTCAAATACGAACTCATGCCCAATGGTGAAACACAGCGTCAACTACGCCGTTTTGCTGGGTCATGCCGCTTCGTTTACAACAAGGCATTAGCGTTACAGCAAGCCAGCCATGAAGCGGGTGAAAAGTTCATCGGTTATGTGGCAATGGCAAAGCATCTGACGGCATGGCGCAACGGCACAGAAACGCCGTGGCTGAAAGATTCCCCCGTCCATCCCTTGCAACACGCGCTCAAAGACCTCGACAAAGCCTACCAAAATTTCTTTGCGAAACGCGCCGATTTCCCCCGCTTCAAGCGCAAAGGCAGCGGTGACAGTTTCCGTTATCCCGACCCCAAACAAATCAAGCTCGATCAAGGTAATAGCCGACTTTTCCTGCCAAAACGGGGCTGGATACGCTACCGCAACAGCCGGGATGTGTTGGGTGAACTGCGCAATGTCACGGTTTCTAGCAAGGACAGTAAATGGTTTGTCAGTATCCAAACCCTTCGACAGGCTCAGGGCATCGCCCAACGGGAAGTGGAATTGCCCACATCCCAAGCGACTACCAGCACTTGTGCTGAGCGTAGCCGAAGCATCGGCATCGACCTTGGCATAGCGCGTTTTGCCACCCTCTCCGATGGTACGTACATCGAGCCACTCAACAGCTTCAAAGCCAAAGCGGCCAAGCTTGCCAAATACCAACGGCGTATGGCGCACAAACAGAAATTCAGCAAAAACTGGAAAAAAGCCAAAGCCAACGTTCAAAAAATTCACACACAAATCGCCAATACCCGCCGCGATTTCCTGCACAAGGCGACGACCACGCTCAGCCAAAACCACGCGTTCGTGTTCATCGAAGATTTGCAGGTACGGAATATGTCGAAGTCAGCGGCAGGCACAGCAGAAAACCCCGGCAAGAACGTTGCCCAAAAGTCCGGCTTAAACAAAGCCATTCTCGATCAAGGTTGGGGAGAATTTCGACGGCAACTCGACTACAAAATGGCATGGAAAGGCGGCATGTTGTTTGCCGTGCCGCCGCATTATACCAGTCAGGAATGCCCAGAATGTCACCATGTGTCGGCAGATAACCGCCAGACGCAAGCCAAGTTTGTGTGTGTGCAGTGCCATTACGAAAATAACGCCGATCATGTCGGCGCGATCAATATCAAAGAGCGGGGATACCGCTTGTTAGCCTGTGGAGATGCGGCCTTAAGCCGCTCTGTGAAGCAGGAACCCACCGAAGTAAGTCAGCTATCTAGTGTCTGACCGGAAACCCTAAAACCCTTTTCCGATCAAGATGCTACGCCCGTTTTCCTTGCCCTAAGATTTCCCGGAAGCAGGCCAGAAAGCTGCAAAAGCGCCCAAAATAGGGCAAAATAGGGCATCCATCCGCCAAACTTCGCAGGAGACACACGATGCGTGAAGTGATCGCCCGCCAACTTCGCCTGGGTCACGCTGACATCGGCAGGCTGACCTTCAACCCACGTTCGCGGGACGACATCCCGCAGGTGTTGCAAGGGCTGCAATACATTTATGTGACAGACGAACTGCGTGAGGCGGTGTTTGCGGTGCTGGAAAAGCGGGTTCCGGCGGAGGTGGACGCCAGCCGTGGACGCCCCGGCATGGATCTGTGGAATGCGCTGGTGCTGGCGACATTGCGGGTGAACCTGAACTGGGACTATGACCGGCTGCTGGAGATGGCGAACCAGCACCGCAGCATCCGTCAGATGCTGGGGCATGGTTTCTGGGATGATGACGATGAGTACAAGCTGCAAACGGTCAAGGACAACGCCGCTCTGGTGGACGAAGCCAGCCTGCAACGCATCAACCAGTTGGTGGTGGAGGCCGGTCACAAGCTGCTAAAAAAAAAGCCGCGCCGCTGAGCGCCCGTTGTGACTCCTTCGTGGTGGAAAGCAACATCCACTACCCGACCGACATCAACCTGTTGTACGACGCGGTGCGTTGTTCGGTGCGCACGGTGGCCGATTGGTGTGAAGGGCACGGCGACAGCCGCTGGCGGCAATGGCAGTACAATCTCCGCCAGGTGAAGAAAGCCTGCCGTCATGCGCAGAAGCTCAAGCACTCCAGCTCCCAAGACCCGGACAAGCAGGCCACCCGGCAACAGGCCATCCGTGACGCCCACCACACCTACCTGGGCCTGTGCGCCGCGCTGTTGTCGAAAGTGGAGGAAACGGTGGCTGACCTGCCCCTCAGCCTGCTGGACAGCCGGTCGGGCAACGACCTCCAGCGCTGGCTGGGGTACGGGTGGCATCAGGTTGACCTGGTGCGGCGGCGGGTGCTGGACGGGGAAACCATCCCCCACGGCGACAAGATCTTCTCCCTCTTCGAGGATTACAGCGAATGGCTCAGCAAGGGCAAAGCCGGTGTGCCGGTGGAGCTGGGCCTGAACGTGTGCGTGATGGAATCGGCTGACGGCTTCATCCTCCACCACCAAGTGATGCAACACTGCCCCGACAGTGAGATTGCCGTGACCATGGTTAAGCAAGCCAAAGCGCTGTTCCCCTCCCTGAGCGCGTGCAGCTTTGACAAGGGGTTCCACTCACCGGCCAACCAGCGCGAACTGGCCGAACTGCTCGACCGGGTGGTGTTGCCGAAAAAGGGCCGCTGGAGCCAGGCGGACACTGCCCGTGAAACCGACCCGGCGTTTGTCCAGGCCAGACGCCAGCACTCAGCGGTGGAATCCGGCATCAACGCACTGGAAGTCCATGGGCTGGACTATTGCCCCGACCGGGGGCTGGAACGCTTCAAGCGCTATGTGGCACTGGCGGTGGTGGGCAGGAACCTGCAAAAGGTCGGGGCCATTTTACAGGCCAGGGCGTTGGAGGCCTTGCAGAAGGATGAACGCCGACGACAGCGCCAAGCCGCCTGAACCACCCCACAACGCCGACCGATGAGGGAAAATGCCGGGAAGGCAGGGCAGCCCCTGCACCGAAGGCAAGCCTGCGCTGCCAGCCATGCCTTGAAACCCAGCGTTTTACCCTCGTGCTTGCCAGAAGGTGGCGGGGAAAACGGCTGCATGGACTAAAATTGGGCACTCGTGGCGGCAGGAAGGCTTTTTCGGTCAGACACTATCTAGTGTCTGACCGGAAACCCTAAAACCCTTTTCCGATCAAGATGCTACGCCCGTTTTCCTTGCCCTAAGATTTCCCGGAAGCAGGCCAGAAAGCTGCAAAAGCGCCCAAAATAGGGCAAAATAGGGCATCCATCCGCCAAACTTCGCAGGAGACACACGATGCGTGAAGTGATCGCCCGCCAACTTCGCCTGGGTCACGCTGACATCGGCAGGCTGACCTTCAACCCACGTTCGCGGGACGACATCCCGCAGGTGTTGCAAGGGCTGCAATACATTTATGTGACAGACGAACTGCGTGAGGCGGTGTTTGCGGTGCTGGAAAAGCGGGTTCCGGCGGAGGTGGACGCCAGCCGTGGACGCCCCGGCATGGATCTGTGGAATGCGCTGGTGCTGGCGACATTGCGGGTGAACCTGAACTGGGACTATGACCGGCTGCTGGAGATGGCGAACCAGCACCGCAGCATCCGTCAGATGCTGGGGCATGGTTTCTGGGATGATGACGATGAGTACAAGCTGCAAACGGTCAAGGACAACGCCGCTCTGGTGGACGAAGCCAGCCTGCAACGCATCAACCAGTTGGTGGTGGAGGCCGGTCACAAGCTGCTAAAAAAAAAGCCGCGCCGCTGAGCGCCCGTTGTGACTCCTTCGTGGTGGAAAGCAACATCCACTACCCGACCGACATCAACCTGTTGTACGACGCGGTGCGTTGTTCGGTGCGCACGGTGGCCGATTGGTGTGAAGGGCACGGCGACAGCCGCTGGCGGCAATGGCAGTACAATCTCCGCCAGGTGAAGAAAGCCTGCCGTCATGCGCAGAAGCTCAAGCACTCCAGCTCCCAAGACCCGGACAAGCAGGCCACCCGGCAACAGGCCATCCGTGACGCCCACCACACCTACCTGGGCCTGTGCGCCGCGCTGTTGTCGAAAGTGGAGGAAACGGTGGCTGACCTGCCCCTCAGCCTGCTGGACAGCCGGTCGGGCAACGACCTCCAGCGCTGGCTGGGGTACGGGTGGCATCAGGTTGACCTGGTGCGGCGGCGGGTGCTGGACGGGGAAACCATCCCCCACGGCGACAAGATCTTCTCCCTCTTCGAGGATTACAGCGAATGGCTCAGCAAGGGCAAAGCCGGTGTGCCGGTGGAGCTGGGCCTGAACGTGTGCGTGATGGAATCGGCTGACGGCTTCATCCTCCACCACCAAGTGATGCAACACTGCCCCGACAGTGAGATTGCCGTGACCATGGTTAAGCAAGCCAAAGCGCTGTTCCCCTCCCTGAGCGCGTGCAGCTTTGACAAGGGGTTCCACTCACCGGCCAACCAGCGCGAACTGGCCGAACTGCTCGACCGGGTGGTGTTGCCGAAAAAGGGCCGCTGGAGCCAGGCGGACACTGCCCGTGAAACCGACCCGGCGTTTGTCCAGGCCAGACGCCAGCACTCAGCGGTGGAATCCGGCATCAACGCACTGGAAGTCCATGGGCTGGACTATTGCCCCGACCGGGGGCTGGAACGCTTCAAGCGCTATGTGGCACTGGCGGTGGTGGGCAGGAACCTGCAAAAGGTCGGGGCCATTTTACAGGCCAGGGCGTTGGAGGCCTTGCAGAAGGATGAACGCCGACGACAGCGCCAAGCCGCCTGAACCACCCCACAACGCCGACCGATGAGGGAAAATGCCGGGAAGGCAGGGCAGCCCCTGCACCGAAGGCAAGCCTGCGCTGCCAGCCATGCCTTGAAACCCAGCGTTTTACCCTCGTGCTTGCCAGAAGGTGGCGGGGAAAACGGCTGCATGGACTAAAATTGGGCACTCGTGGCGGCAGGAAGGCTTTTTCGGTCAGACACTATCTAGCTGAATGCAGTAGGAATCCCCTTCCTTTAGGGAGGGGAGGATGTCAAGCAAATGGGGCTAAAACGCGATTCTAACACCAAAATGAGGCTGTTTTCTGGCTTGTGCAATCTTCCCCGATGACTATTGAGTCAGCGCCACCAATACGCCTCGGGTTAGCTGTTGCAGGTCTTGCGCTGCCAGCTCGATTTCCAGCCCGCGCCGCCCAGCACTGACGTAAATCGTGGGAAATTGCACGGCAGAAGTGTCAATGAAGGTTTTCAGCAGCTTTTTTTGCCCCAAAGGGCTGACACCGCCGAGCACGTAGCCGGTGGTGCGGGCGACCAGTGCCTTGTCTGCCATGTCGGCTTTTTTAGCGTGGGCGGCTTTAGCGATGGCTTTCATGCTGAGCATCGCCGCGACGGGGAGGATGCCAACCGCGAGTTCTTTGCCATCGAGACTAACCACTAGCGTTTTGAAGACTTGCGTGGGGGGCAGGCCGAGCTTTTCCGCCGCCTCCAGCCCATAGGCTTCATTGGCAGGGTCGTGGGCGTATTCGTGTATCTTGAAGGCGATCTTGGCTTTTTTGGCAAGGTTGATGGCGGGGGTCATGGTTGGCCTTTTTCTCCGGTTATCGCTGTTTCAAATATTCCAGCCTCAATTTTAGACCTATCCGGGTGTCCAGCCAATATACCGCGATACACCCCGCTGCATACATCAGCAAATCGTGGAAACTGAAACTCGTCCCCAGCACTACCCGCGCCCATCCGGTCAGGTGTAGCACATCCGCCAGCCGGAACAGTTGTGCGACTTCAATCAGTGTGGCAAAGGCAAATACGCCTATTGCCAGCCGTTTCGGCTCGAAGTCATAAACAGCTTTCGCAGCGCAATACAACAAGATTACCACCAGAAAATCACCGAAATAGGCGCGGATGAAGTGGTAGTCGTTGAGCTTGGTGGCAATGATCACTTCGACGATGAATAGAATGATGGCGGCGGTCAGCATCGGTAGATTCAAGCGCATGTTGGTATTTCCCCATTATTTCAAGACGATTGTTGGCGGGATTTCCGGTAACGGTGAATGCGCGATTTCATGTCACTCATCAGATTTTCTGCTTGTTTGGGAAATAGCAGCAATAATGCCCCGCCGGGCATGGCGACGGACAGCAAGATCAACACAATTTTGTGTGAAGGTGGAATATTCATCAGGTTTGGCCCATTTGTTTCTGTATTCTGCATCATGCAAAGTTTCAGACAGTATTATCTCCCACAGGTTTGCAGCTAATGTGCAGATAATCAAGAAATTTATAGGCACATGCAAGCAATCTGGCTTTGGCTTGCATCGTACACATGACTTTGCCGCTATTCTTGCCGCCGACGTTGATCGATAATGCCCTAATGCATTTCTTTTTCCCTCCTGCTAAAATAATGCCATTCAGTTAAATATGTGACATTGAGGTGAGAAGTGACATCCGTGGCAGCAAATGTCTCTCAAGGCGGCAGAATTGTCATCCCAGCCGACATCCGTCAGAAAATGGGTATAGCGATTGGTGATCAGGTCTTGCTCGACTGGTCGGAGGCAACGCAAGAACTACGGGTTTTCACCCGCAAGCAACGCCTGCAACATGCCCGCGATCTCGTGCGGCAATATGCCCGTCCGGGCGTTTCAGTCGTCGACGAATTGATTCAGGAGCGACGCAAGGCAGCAGCCGATGAGTAAGGTTATTCTGGATACTTCGGCTCTGCTTGCTTACCTGTTTGAAGAGACAGGAGCCGATAAGGTATCGCCAATTCTTGAAGCAGGCAGCGGGGTGATTGGTAGTGCCAACTATGCCGAGCTAGTCACCAAACTGGTCGACAAAAACATGCCGATGCCGGAAATCCTGGCCGTGATCAGCAGTCTCGAACTTGAGTTTATTCCGCAGGACGAACAGCAAGCACGTCTGACCGGGGAATTACGTGCTATTAGCAAGCCGTTTGGTTTGTCGTTGGGCGACCGAGCCTGTTTGGCGCTGGGGCTGGCGACTGGTCTACCCGTCATGACGGCGGATCAACTCTGGAAAGATGTTGCTACAGGTCAGGATATAAAGCTAATGGTCATTCGTGACAAACCATTATCTAAAGAAGTATAACCAAGGAATATTTCATGCACGTCGTCATCCTCACCGCTATCGTAGTCGCCGTCTTCACATTCCTGATGTTAAGGCGGTGGCGCAGCGCTAAACAGGAGGCGATGCCTGATAACCGTAGTAGCTATGAAGCTTTCGTCAATGCCGACGAGTTCGATGAGATGGTATTGAAAACCTCGCACAAGACGCCGGTAATGGTCGATTTCTATGCCGAATGGTGTGGCCCCTGTCGCGTGCTGACGCCACTATTGGCCGGATTCGCCGATGATTACCAAGGCGCGTTCCTGCTGGCGAAAGTGGATGTGGACAAGAACCAGCAACTGATGCACCGCTTCGATATTCGCGCCATGCCGACGGTCTTGCTGTTCCGTGACGGGGAATGCGTGGAACGTTTCACTGGGGCAAAACTCCCCCATAGTATTCGCTACATCCTGACAAAACATGGTATTCACGCACCGAAAGCCGCATCAGGCGGGGAAGATGTGTAGGAGTAGTGGTGCAAAGTTTTAAGTCATGAGTAGCCGTTGTTCAGTAGGTTGTCTTATGCCAAAGGCACAAGCAACAAACTGATGGGCACAGCAAAAAACTGTCGTCCAGTCACCCGAAACGGCAACACCCGCTCCCCACTGTAAAACACCAACCCCGCCTCCAACCTATCCCCCACAAACGCCGCCAACTGCGCCAACCCCTTGAAATCCGCCTCGCCCACCGAAGCCGACGCTTTGATTTCAATCCCGATCAGCTTGCCGCCGCTGCGTTCCAGCACAATATCCACCTCGTTTTTGCTGGTATCACGGAAGTGGTAAACACCAACTTCCTCCTCCGCCCAGCCCATGTGCTTGAAGCATTCCATCACGATAAGGCTTTCCAGCAGGTTGCCAAAAATGGCGGAAGTCGCCAGTTGCCGCGCTGTCTTAAGACCGAGCAAATGGCAAGCCAGCCCGGTATCCACCATGTGCAGCTTCGGCATTCCCACGGTTTCGCGTTTTGCGCTGTTTTTCACAAACGGGGAAATACGCTTGATGATAAACATCCATTCCAACGCCTCGATATAAGAGCGGATGACTTGATCGTTTTGCGCCAAAGCGTTGGCAACACTGGCATATTTCAGCAAATTGCCACTCAAGCCCGCGAGGTAGGGAATCAAGGCTTGCAGCTTGGCATGATATTCCCCTCGCGCCGCGTACAGCGTTTCAAAGTCCTTGAACAAACGCCCCTGAATGTAGGATTTGAACCAGATGGATTTGCCGCGCGTGCTTTTGCTTTGCACTTCCGGGTAGCCGCCATCCAGCAGGATTTGCGCCAGTTGTTCGCGCATGCCCGCTTGATGGCTGGGGTGAGTTCTGGCGCATACTGGAATTCATCCAGCACCAAATTCTGCCCGGCAAAGGACTGGATAAAACCGTGGGGGTCATTGTGTGCCGCTGCCGCTACGGCTTCCTCATCCAGCGACAGGTATTGCATTCCACGCTCGGCGGCAATCATTTTGGCAAGCGTAGTCTTGCCTGCCTGCCGTGGCCCGGTTAGGTAAAGAATCCTGAATTCTGCCAGCAATTCCAGCAGAAAGGGTGTGCTGTTACGTTGATACATGCGGATTCCTCGTCACCTTAATACGAGAAATACTAGACCTTAATACGATTTTCGGGAACCCTTATCACGAGAAATCGGCGTGCTTAATACGAGTTTTTGATAAATAATCTCATAAAAATCAGTTTTCTAGAAAATTTCTTTGCAAAAAGAGCTACTGTAACAACCACTGATTCGGATCAACATAAAACAGCTTGTTCCAAGCCTGCGGCACACTCGCGTTATACAGCCACGGCTGCGGGTAAGGCGTGCGGATGGCGTAATGCAAGTGCGGTGGCTTGCCCTTGGCATTGCCCGACGTGCCGACTGTACCCAGTGGTTCACCCGCTTTTACCCAGCGTAACGCTTGCGTATCAATGCGTTGCAGGTGCGCGTAATAATGCAAGCGCCACTTGCCACCCAGCACCAGCACGCTATTGCCACCCATGCTATCCACCCCGGTATGCACCACCAAGCCTTGGGTAGCCGCCAGCACGGGCGTGCCTTCCTTGGCGAAAATGTCGATGCCTTTGTGTGTGCCGGAACGTCCCCACGGGTAATACCAGAACGATTGCGGGTTCCAGTCTGCCGCCGTCGCGCCGCTGACCGGGATGCGCGGTGTTTCGGGCAGTAATGCAACCGCCGCCACGAATGCTAGTAATAATGCCAGCAAGGTCTTTTTCATCGCCTATCCTTTGCGTGCTTGTGTGTCTGCACAGCATAAGCATAGGTTTTGCAGAAATACCTCAATCAATACGGAAAGTTTGTGCAGAGTTAGCCGTTTGTCGTTTAAACCGTTTTGGCTGGGCTTGCGTTGTTACTTTTCGGCTAAACAGGCAGACTACGCAGGTGAGTAATACGTCATGCTCAAGAAAGGAGTTTTCATGCTGACTGTCAAGATTGTTGAACCGCTTCAGGCCATCGAATGGTTGAAGTTCGGTTGGCGCATGTTCCGGGCAAATCCGGTGAATTGGGCGCTGATGGGGTTATTGTTTGGGGTGATTGTGCTGGTCTTAAGCATGTTGCCGTTTCTCGGTGGGGTGCTGCTGAATATGGCCGTGCCCTTGCTGACCGGCGGCATGTTGCTGGCCGTGAAAAATGCTCATGCGGGTAAGCAGACTGAAATTCCTGAGTTATTCAGTGCATTCAAGGATGAAACCACCCGTTACCAGTTGTTGATGCTGGGCGCTTTGATGTTGGGCGCGGGTTTCGTCGCCGCTATCCTTAGCAAGTTATTGGTGGGGGATATGATCAGCATTGATGAGCTGACCGGGATGCCGATCTTCAATTTTGGTGGCAGTATACTGGTTTTCCTGTTGCTGGTTAGCTTGGGCATGGGGATGTTGTTCACCTATGCGCCTGCCTTGGTGGTGTTTAACGGCATGAGTGCGTTAGAAGCAGTGAAAGGTAGTTTCCAAGGTGCGTGGGCGAATGCGTTACCTTTCGTGGTATTTGCTTTGCTTTATATGGTGCTGGCGTTTGTGGCGTCGATTCCGATGATGCTGGGTTTTCTGGTGCTGATCCCGGTCATGATGGGAGCCGTTTATGCCAGTTACAAGGATATTTTTAAATGATGGAAAAGCGTCCGGTAGCCGCTACCGGCATGGCAATCAGCCCGTTGGGGTTGGGCACGGTCAAATTCGGGCGTAATCAAGGCGTTAAATACCCACAAGGCTTTGAACTGCCTTCTGATCGAGAAGTGCGCGAATTGCTGGCGCTGGCTTTCGACCTTGGCATTAACCTGCTGGACACCGCACCCGCCTACGGTTTGAGCGAGGAACGTATTGGCAAACTGCTGCCGACTTCCCGCCACGAATGGGTGATCGAAACCAAGGTGGGCGAACATTTCCGTGATGGCGAATCCAGCTTCGACTTCAGTGCAGCGGGCACGCGCCTCAGCGTGGAAAACAGTTTGCGCCTGCTGAAAACCGATTACCTCGACATGGTGCTGATCCATTCCGATGGCGATGATGTGCGCATTCTGCGTGAAGAGGCAGTGCTGGATACCTTGTTACACATGCGTGAGCAAGGCTGGGTGCGCTCGGTTGGCATTTCCTCGAAAACCGTGGAAGGTGGTTTGTTGGCCTATGAACTCGGTTGTGACGTGGTGATGGCGGCTTACAACCCGCTGTACACCGACGAATTGCCGGTGCTGGAAGCCGCCGCCCAACAGGGCAAGGCCGTGCTGGTGAAAAAAGCCTTTGCCAGCGGACATCTGGATAAATTCAGCGGTGCGAATCCTGTAGAACAGGCGCTGAGCTTTATCCTCGCACAAGCGGGCGCTACCAGCGTGGTGCTAGGAACAATCAACCCCAAACATTTGCGCGAGAATGTGGCGGTGGCGCTAGAGGTGTTAGGTGAGACGTAATCTTTACACTGTTTTGATGTACTTTCTGACACCCATCTTCATCCTGCGCTTGCTGTGGCGTAGCCGTGCTAACCCGGCATATCGGCAGCGCCTCGCCGAGCGTTTTGGCTTTGGTACGGTGCGCGGTTCCTGTATCTGGCTGCACGCGGTATCCGTCGGGGAAACCATTGCCGCCCGCCCGTTGGTGGAACGTTTGCTGAAGGAATTTCCCCAACACACACTGCTGGTGACAACGACGACGCCTACGGGGTCGGATACGGTCAAGCGCCTGTTCGGTGAACGGGTCAAGCACTGTTATTTGCCTTACGACTTGCCGGATGCACTGGCGCGTTTGCTGAGGCGGGTGCAGCCTAGATTGCTGGTGGTGATGGAAACCGAAATCTGGCCGAACCTTTACGCCGCTTGCGCCCAACGCAATATTCCGTTGTTGCTAGCGAATGCGCGGCTGTCGGAACGTTCGATGCGGGGCTATGCGCGGATTGATAAGTTGGTGTGGGAAACACTGGCAAATGTCAGTTTGATTGCGGCACGCGGTGAGCAAGATGCCTTGCATTTCCAGCAGCTCGGTGCTTATGCTGAACAAGTGGTGGTGTGCGGCAATATCAAGTTTGATTGGCAGATTCCCACCGGGCTGGTGGAACAGGGCAAGCAATGGCGCCAGCAGTGGGGCGCAAGTCGCCCGGTGTGGGTGGCCGCCAGTACGCATCCGGGTGAAGACAAGATTATCCTGCGCGTGTTTGCCCGGTTGCGGGAAGCGTTGCCGGAGTTGCTGCTGATTATGGTGCCGCGCCACCCAGAACGCTTTGATGCTGTTGCCCGCTTGTGTGCGGAGAGCGGTTTGCCCAGTGTGCGGCGCAGTGCGGGCAGTGATTTTTCCTCTGATACCGCCATTATTGTGGGTGATAGTATGGGAGAAATGTTGTTGTGGTATGCTTCCGCCGATGTGGCCTTCATCGGTGGCAGCCTAGTGGCTCACGGCGGACATAACCCGTTGGAAGCGGCTGCTTTTGGCTTGCCGGTGGTCAGTGGCGTACACGTACACAACTTCGCCGACATCTTTCCGCCCCTGTGTGAGGCAGGTGGTGCAATACTGGTGGCGGGCGAAGCTGAGCTGTACGCACCCTTGCTGACGTGGTTGCAGGATGCGGAAGTGCATCACCAGACAGGTGTTGCCGCCCAACATTTTTTCCAACAAAATCAAGGTGCTTTGGATTGCCTGATGCAATCCGTACACCGCTTGATGAAAATATAAATGAGGCTAAATGATGAAATTACTGACCCCTTTCATGCTGGCAATGGCTGTTGCAGCATTCGCCCTGACCGCTTGCGGCGAGAAACAAAGCGGCACAGCGACTGCGCCGGAGACGGCGGGCAAACCGATGGAACAGGCGGTTGCGCCGAGTTCACCACCGAAGGCAACCGAAACAGCAGAAGCTGCCAGCGACGTGCATCCGGGCAAGGCTATCCATGACGCCAACTGCATCAGTTGCCATGATGCGGGCGTTTACACCCGTGCTGACCACAAGATGAAAGATTATGGGATGCTCGTCGCGCAGGTACGCCGCTGTGACGCCAACCTCGGTTCCAAACTGTTCGACGATGACATAAACAAAGTGACCGAGTACCTGAACGACACCTACTATAAATTCCCGAAATCCTAAGTTAGCACAAGCCCATGCCCTACACCGTCACTATCCAGAACACCCCTTGGCGCTTTCAGGTGAACGAAGGCGAAACCGTGCTGCAAGCCGCCTTGCGTCAGGAAATTCCGGTACCGTGGGGTTGTGGCGGTGGGATTTGTGGCGTGTGCATGGGGCAAATCGTCTCGGGGGAAATGATTTACCCCGACGGCGAACCGCTGGCACTGTTTGAAGAAGATGCCGCAGCGGGCAAGGGGCTGTTCTGTGTCGGCGAACCGGCTTCCGATCTGGTGCTGGAAGTGCCAGAAATCTAGTCTAATCCGTCCACTGCTGCCTTCCACGGCTTGCCACCAATCAGCAAGTCGCGGATGGCGGCATTGCCTTGCATATCCACCGCCAACACCAGTTCACCCTGCTGATCACGCACCTTGGCTTCCAGCACTTGCGCGTAGGCTTCGGGAATGTAGAAACGCTCAATCCCCGCGCTAAACACGCCGTTATCGCACCGCCCGTGGATGAACAGCGTGCAATCGGGCGGCAATTCATCCGTTGGATACAACCCCCGTTGCGGACGCAGGCACACGCTGGCCTGCCCCTGTTGTTTGTCACAAACCGCTTCCACGCCGTAATCCACCCGGTAAATCAGGTAATGCCCGGAAAGCAAATCACGCGGGTCGAAACCACTGATGGGCAGAGTCACTGCCACGCCGCTGTTACGCTGCACGCTTTTCAGGTAAGCACTGCCCGCCAGTGCCAGAATCGGTAATACCAAGGCCACGATCAGCCAGCGCTTTCTGTTCAAGTTTGCAACCCCGTTGTCCATGCCCGCAGGCGGTCACGCGACTTGTACCACAGCCAGGTCATGCCGATGATCAAGCTGCCGGAAACGATCAGCCCCACCCCGGTGGCTGCCAGCCCGCCCATCGCCTGAAAGTACAGGATCACAAAGCGTAGCCCGATCAAAAACGTCACCAGATTGAAGGTATGCTGCCGCCCGCTATTTCCCGAATGCAACGCATACAGGAACAGAATGGCGAGTGTCAGTAAGGGGGCGCGGATGTCATCCGCCTGCCAGAAACTGACCGTAGCCTGTGCCTGTGACCCAAACAGGCTGTAACGGCTTTGCCCGCTAAACAGCCAATCAGGGTGGAAATACAGCAGCAGCAAGCCCAATGCCCCCAGCAATAACAGCCGGTTCAGCCAGCGGTATTCGCGGTGTAACAGGATTCCCAGTGCCAGTAGCCCGGCGGTCATATAAGCAGGCACAAACCACGCCAGTTGATATTCCGTCATTTCGCCACCGGAACGCGCAATGTCGATCATGGCCAGCGCAATCATCGCGGTAATTTGGAACCAGAAGTACAGGCTGGTGCTAAAGCCGCGCAAGGTTTTTACCGGAAACGTGGCGTAATACAGCGTGGCGGATAGTAAGGGAGCCAGCAGCAACACCGCAGGCAAGGTTTTCCATTGCTGCCAGATGTCAGGGGTGGTGAAATCGACCAGACTCCACACCAACCCTTGCAGCAATAATGTTACCCAGAAAAAGCGCGTAAACAGGCTGCGGGCAAACAGGCTCAGCAAAAATGTAATTGCCGCCCAGAACAGCAGCGCGTGATACCACTGCCCGCTGATGTGAAAAATTTGCGAAATCAAGCCAATGCTCGCCAGACACAGCAGCATGAAACTCACCAGCAGCACTTCAAACCACACCCCGTGGCGGCGTTGGGGGTATTGCCAGAAAATGCCCCCCGCCAACACCGACAGCAGCGCGAAATCCACCCCCAGTTTGGTGCTATCGGCGATGTGCGCCCAATTCGCCGCAATCAGCGAAATCACGCCCAGCCCGATGATCACCGCGCCGAGGATCATGAAACTGTACAGCCAGCCGTTGGCGTTCTGACGGCGCTCGGCTTCAAAACTGAGGATATTGGCGTGTTGCGCTGGGGTAATTAACCCAGCTTGGAGCCATTGATTAAGTTTAGTGATAGTGGTCACAGTTATTATGATAAATTAAGTTGATGATGAGCGGTGTTTTTGGATCTCTGCATGTTTATAGGCTTTAAGTATTCTACACGGTTCGTCAGCGTGTAAACCTATCAAAATATGGCTTGGATGGTGAATTTTTTGAATCAGAAGGAGCTCGGGTTATGGTTTCACAGCAAACAGGGACAGGCTTTGTTGCTCTGTCCAGTAGATTTCCTTGGTGGCGGCTTGCTTTATTGCCGCTCGCAGCTTCACTGCTGACAGCGTGCGGTGATGCAACTAACATCGCGAACAGCGATGATGGTTTGTCCTCAGATTTGGCTACTATCGCATCAACCCGGCCTGTTGTGGAGAATACTTCCCAGACCAGTTCGGAAACGGTAACTATCCCCACCCGAGTCAACACGGCTCCTGCTGCCAGTAGTAGCACTGATTATCGGAGTAGTGGTCATACTGAACTGGATCAGCGGGATACTCCCCAGACCAGTTCGGGAACGGTAACTATCCCCACCCGAGCCAACACGACTCCTGTTGCCAGTAATGTAACAATTTCTGACAGCAACGGCGGCAGTGCCATGGTTGGGGATCTCCTGAACGGTACTTATACCTATACTGACGCAAAAAATGATCCACAAGGTATATCCACTTTTCGCTGGTTGCGTAATGGCAGTGTAATTGCCGGGGCAACCAGCCAAAGCTACATGATTGTGGCAGCAGACGCGGGGACAACCATTACTTTTGAGGTGATACCTGTCGCCGCTAGCCGTCAAGCTGGTATAACAACAGGGGCTTCCGTCACATCCAGTGGTATTAATGTCGTTGCTACCTCATCACCGGTAAATGTTACCATTAGCGGAAAAGCTACCTTTGATTTGGTTCCTGTTAAACTAACGGGACTTGATTATAACAATACCGTTATTTCCAATGTCCGCAAGGCAACGGTTGAAGCATTGGATGCTTCCAATACGGTGATAGCCAGCACCAAAACGGGTATTGATGGTACGTATAGTGTTACCGTCCCGGCAAACACCCCGGTGAAAATCCGGGTCAAAGCTGAACTGGCTGATTATAGTTTAATGGTTGTCGATAATACTAACAGTCAAGCATTGTATAGCTTGGACGGGAGCCTGACGACTAGTGGCATGAGTAATTCAACCCGTGACTTATATGCGCCCTCTGGTTGGGGAGGAAACGGTTATACATCAGGTGCTGCCCGGAAGTCTGCTCCTTTTGCTATCCTTAACAGTATGTATACTGTCTGTGAGAAAATCAGGGCTGTTGATCCTGCCGCCACTTTTTCTCCCCTGAAGGTTAACTGGTCAGTAAACAATGTTCCAACCGTTGGTGATAAGGCGTTGGGGCAGATTGACACTTCTCATTATGATAGCGACGTAGTCGGGTTGTATATCTTGGGGAAGGAAAATGTTGATACCGATGAGTTTGATGATCACATCATGATTCACGAGTGGGGTCATTATTTCGAAGACAAGTTCTCCCGTTCTGATAGCATGGGAGGTATCCATAGTGATGGAGATATTCTTGATATGCGCCTTGCATTTGGTGAGGCTTGGGGTAATGCCCTGTCAGGCATGATTACTGACGACCCGTTGTATGTGGATACATCCGGTATGAATCAAGCATCCATTGGTCTCGAGTTGAATGTTGAGACGCAGGAAGCCGTTGAGCCAGGCTTTTACAGCGAGGGTTCATTACAGCGGGTTCTGTATGATCTTTATGATTCTACAAATGAAACGGGTGATGCAGTATCCTTGGGCTTTGGATCCATCTACTCTACCATGATAGGTAAAGAAAAAAATACCCAAGCCTATACCAGCATCTTTACCTTTATCAAGGCGATTAAAGAAAATAACCCAAGCCAAGCGGCTAATATAGATTCGGTTGTCGCCATGGAAAATATGGAACCAATTAATGACATTTATGGTAGTGCTCAAACGGATAACCGCAGTGGGAACCTCAATGTTCTTCCCATTTACACGCCCTTAACGGTTGGTGGTGGTGCTGTAGAGCGTTGTAGCGTAGTTGACCTGAGTGCCCCCAACCCTGGCAACCGTTTGTCTGTAAGGCGTTACTTTAGATTTACGATTGCAGCAGCAGGCGATTACACGATAACAGCCGAACGGACTTCGGGGCGAGATCCAGCAAAAATAGTTTTTAATGTGGCGAAGGCATCACCGTTCAATGCAACATTTATCGAGGCGCAGGATACGGCACCAAATACACAAACAGTTACTCAAAACTTGGTTGCGGGTGATTATGTGATGGAGGTTTATGACGTTGATAATGCAGAAGGTGCTGGAGCAAATGTTTGCTTTAATGTATCCATTAACTAACCATCAAAGTCTAATGTTTACAGAGGTTATTGATTATGAAACAGAATAAGACAGCATTGGCAATTGTCATTGCGTTAGTGACGTTGGTTGGTTGTGGCAAAGCAGATGTCAGCCATAGTGCGGCAGCAGCTCCTGCCCCTGCTGGAGTTGAAAATACGACAGTGCTGGTAGGCTCTACCAAAGGGCAGTACCAGAAACCGGGCGCACCTGTTGACCTGACGTATAAGTCTGATAAGGTTAGCGTGGGTGAGACCAGTAATATCAGTGCAGTATTTCATTTGGCTGCCTTTAATATTGATAGTGCTAAAGTTGACGTTATTGTAGACGACGGGTTGTTAGTAACGGGGTTGGCGGGTGATTCATTCATGCTCGATTTAAAGTCGAATGTAGTAGATTATCCGCTGTCATTTTCTGCCTATCCTAGTGATGCTGGACTACGTTATGTCAATCTGATAGTGACGACAACGAAAGGCGGGGAATCGCAATCACGAGCCTTTTCAATTCCCGTTCAGGCAGATGGTGCTAGTAATGCTCGAGCGATGAGTAGGCCAACGTCGTCAGTTGAATATGATGCTAACAATAATCCAATCTTGCCAATGAAAGCGGAAGAGACGATTAAGGTTAACTAGGCTGATTATTTCAATACGCAGAGTTATAGACAAGTTCATTGTTAAACTAGGCTTTGTCCGAGGAGTTGGTGAGTAATCTCACCCGCTCCTTTGTCGTGAATAGATATTATCTTAACTGTCAAGTCCCGATAGATCATATACTTTATCAGTGCCATAACGGCCTAACCGTTAGTCGTTTCCCGCTCCTTGTCGAGCGGGAACTCCCGTATCATGACGCAACCTTTTACCCATGAATAACAATAAATTGCGCCATGAAAATCAGCCATATCTTCAGTACGCTTGTGCTATTGGTCGCTAGTTGCCAACCCGCTTTCGCCGATGTTTCCTGTGAGGTTAACGTGCTGCTGCAAGGCGCATACGAGGCTTCCAGCGGTTTAATGCGTGACGATTTACGCAGCAAAGGCTACTTACCCATCACGCAACCTTACAACGTTCCCCCTTTCAACCATGCCGGAGGCGAAACGCTCAGTACCGCCGTATTGGCGGTGGAAGGTGATAAAGCGGTGGTGGACTGGGTATTGCTGGAATTGCATGACGCTAGCAGTGATACCGTGCTGGGCAGCAAGGCGGTCATGGTGCAACGTGATGGTTTGCTGGCTAACCCGCAAACGGGTGCAAACACTTTGGACTTCATGGGGGTTGCGCCGGGTAATTACCGTATTGGTATCCGCCATCGTAATCATCTGGGGATAACCTCCCACCCGGTGGCGCTGGCACAAACGGCGACAGTGGTGGATTTCACAGGCGTGCAGGCCGGGGATCTGACCCGTCAGGTGGTGGGCGACAAGGCGTTGCTGTGGGCGGGCGATGCGGATGCCAATACCCAAATCATCGGTGGCGGGCCGGGGACGGATGTGAATGCCGTGTTGGGTCAAATACTGACCGAGCCGGATAACAGCACGCAAGGCGCGAATTATCGTTTGAACGGTTATTTCAATACCGACCTGAATCTGGATGGCGTGACCATTTTCGCGGGACCCGGAACCGACCTTAACCTGCTGAAATCCAATGTGCTATTACACCCCGATAACCTGACTACCAGCCAGAATTACATCGTCAAGGCAACGGGTGAAGCGCCTGTCACGACGACCAGTGGCGTTGAGGATACGCGGCTGGAAGATGCTTTGCGCACTGGCGATGCCAGCAGCGTGACCACCAAGGCATTGCTGGATGCGGGTATTGCTCAGGCGCAAAGTGAGGCGGATTACTGCAAGGCTGAGCTTGCCAACATTTATCCGGCTGGATTGGTGCAAACCCTGTTCCCGCTGCGTTCGGCTTACATGGCTTCGACCAGCCCGCACAATTTGCCGCTCCATGCTGCGTACAATAACGGTGCGGTGCAGGTGTATTCGTGGATGGGCAGCAAGGTCAATGGTACACGCTACGCCGTGCTGGGAACCAATGTGTTCAGCTTCACCAAGGTGAATACGGATCTGAAAGACAACACCCTCAATGTTTTGCGCTGGCTGCTGAAACGCGCTGCGGACGCTGATGTGCTCAATGAAAAACTGACCGTGCTGGTGCCTAACTATTGGGACAGGGTGGCGCTGAATGACTGGCTGAGTGCCAATAGCCTGAGCCACCAGTGGACGGTTTCAGTCGACGCGGCCTTGCTGAAAAGTGGCGCGTTTGACCTGTATCTGGGCGATGTGAACCGCGATGTCACGGAAGTGCAGCAGGCATTTGCCGCCAACAAGCCGGTGCTGGTTTTCAATAACTGGTATCAGCCCAATGACGCCAATCTGGCCGAATTTGGCCTGCTTTGGCGTTGGTATGCTGAGCAAACCGTGGGCGATTTTGCGTCGGTGGCGGCGCAATGTGCCCAGTCGTCCGATGCCAGTGTTATCCAGACCACGCTGACCAGCCTGCGTGACGGGCTGCCGGATTTCACCTACGAGGCTAGCGATTGCCCCGACAGTGTAGGCACGGTGAAGTGTGATTTGGCTAAAGTGACCGATGCCGCCGGTCATAGTGTCGAGGAACTGTTTAATCAGGGCGCAACGGCGATTCGCACCCAGTTACAGGCGCTGGATTATCAGGGAAGCAATCTGTTTGCGCAGGCTGACGGCTCGCGCTTGCTGAAAATCGCGGTATTGCTGGCGGACAAGTACCGCGCCGACATCCACTACCCGATGGATAAGGTGACGACGACGGATACGGCTTTTTATCAGGCATTGTTTGCGGATTACGGCGTCCACTATTCGCGCCCCGATAACGTTTACCAAGCGGATATGGGCGACTTTACCACCGCACAAACCAAGCTGAATGCAGCCAGCACCACCAGTAAAACCCGCACGTACACGCCTACGGTGTTTGGTGAATGGACGAGCACTGGCCTGTACGCGCCACCCGGTAAAACCATCACGGTACGCCGTACTGACAGCGGTACGTCTGAAGCCAAATTGCGTTTCAACTTCCTGCGGGAAAGCACCCGTTTGTGGAATGACCAGCAGTACAGCCGCCCGCGCTATATGAGCAGCCCGGTCATAACGCTGGCAGCAGGCCAGACTTACACCTTTTCCACCCCCTACGGTGGCCCGCTTTACGTTGGCTGGATGGGTGTCGACAGTGACGCAACCCCGTTTACGCTGGCATTCGACAATGTGCTGGAAAACCCGTTGTTGCAGGCGTTTGATGCCATCGACATCCAGAGTTTCCTGAATGACATCCTGTTAAGCGACAGCGACTGGGTGGACATCAAAACCCCGTATGCGGAAATCCATTCCCTCAAATCCTATATGCTGAAATCCTTCGCGCGGCAGGATGGCAACGAGGCCAACAGTTATACGCCGGAAGACGTGCAGGCGTACATCGAGGATCTGAACCATTACCTGATTGCCGGGAATTACGCCTATGCTGGTTTCAGCGGGGCAGGGCTGGCGGCGCTGGATGCTGCAACCAGTGATTTCTGTACCCGTTTCGGTTTGAGCAGCGTGATGTATGACGGCAGCACCCGCAACCTGTGTACCGATGCGGCGATTCATGTCAAGCCGAAAATCCAGCACATCAACGCGGATGTGAATGCGGCGTGTGGCGCGTTGTGCTCCGGCAACCCGTTTGATTCCTACGCACCGATTGAGCCGTTGGGCTGGGGTGAAAACCACGAAATGGGGCATAACCTGCAACGCGCCCGCCTGAAAATTTACGAAGGGCGCAGCACGGAAGTGTCCAACAATATATTCCCTTTGCACACCCAATGGCAGTGGACGCTGGATCAGGGGCTAAGCAAACACCCCAGCCAGACCCGCCCGGCGAACCAGGAAGCTTTCACCATCCTGCAAGCTGCCCGCAAGGCAGGCACGGCAGCCGATACCAAACACCCGCTGTGGTCGGGAACGGGGACGTATGACAATGCGTTCGAGCGCTTGTCGTTCTACATGCAATTGGCCTACAGCCAGCAATCGTGGGGTGTTTACACCAAGCTGTATTTGCTGGAACGCATTTTCACCGATGCCATCAAAACTGATGCCAAGTGGGATGCGGTGAAAACCCGGCTGGGTTTCGGTCATTACACCCGCACAGATGCCAGTGCTATCAGTGGCAATGACTTTATGTACATCGGTGCTTCAACCATCGCGGGCAAGGATTACAGCGCGTACTTCGCCGCCTGGGGAATTGAGGTCACGCAGGCCGCCAAGGATCAGGTGGCAGCGAACGGCGTCAGCGGGCAAGTACCGGCGTTGTTCTACTATGTGAATAAGGAATTGCCAGCGGTTATGCCAACAGCGGCGGATACTATTCCGTTGGATGGCACAAGTGTGTGGTTTGATCCGACACCTTGATCAAAACGGTGGGAGTGGCATTCAGAAGCAGGCACAATAGCAGTATGATCGAACTGGAAACAACACGGCAAGAGGGAACACTTCGCCTGAACTTGCAGGGCAAGTGGACGTTTGCAGAAGCGGATGCCATCAAGACGCAACTGTCTGCCATCGGGCTGGAAGCAGCGGTGGGCGTGGTGGTGGATGCTAGTGCGCTAGAACGGCTGGATGTAACCGCTGCATGGCTGGTTTATCAGCAGGCACAGATCTGGCAGCAACAAGGTGCCGAAGTCCGCTTTGAACATTTCCCCGCTGAATACCTCGGCTATTTTGAGGAAGCGCGACAGCGTGATCAGCCTGTTATGGGGTGGGGTGCATTCCTGCAAACACCCGTGCGGCGTTTGGGGCAATCTGCGCTGGCTTTGCTGGAAACTTTGCGGTCGTTCATTACGTTTTTTGGCCACAGTCTGGTCGGGTTGGTCGTCGCACTGTTTTCACCTTCTACCTTCCGGTTTCGCTCGGTATTTCATCATGTATTTTCCACGGGCATCAGTGCCGTGCCGATTGTGGCTTTGATTGCCTGTCTGATCAGCATTGTGATTACCTATCAGGGCGGTGGGCAATTACGCGATCTGGGGGCGGAAATGTATACCGTCGACATGGTGGCGATTTCGGTGCTGCGCGAACTGGGCGTATTGCTGACTGCGATCATGGTGGCGGGGCGTTCCGGCAGTGCGTTTGCGGCGGAAATTGGTTTGATGAAAACCAATCAGGAAGTGGATGCGCTGCGGGTGATGGGTGGCGACCCGTTCATGATTCTGGTGATTCCGCGTCTGGTGGCGTTGGTGATTGCTTTGCCGTTGCTGACAATACTCGCGGATATTATGGCGTTGGCGGCGGCGGCGCTGATTTCTTCCGCGATTCTGGATATTTCGTTTAGTCAGTTTTATTCGCGGGTGGCGTTGAATGTGGAATTTCGCACCTTTGCTGCCGGGTTGATCAAAGCGCCGTTTTTCGCGGTGGTCATTGCCCTGATTGGCTGTTGGCAGGGGATGCGGGTGACGGGTTCTTCCGAAAGTCTGGGCGAACACACCACCAAAGCGGTGGTGGATTCGATTTTTCTGGTGCTGCTGCTGGATGCGCTGTTTTCCGTGCTGTTCTATCAGCTTGGGTTTTAGCAAGGGGGAGTCATGGAAACCATCATTGCCGTCAAGCATCTGGTCAACCAGTTTGGCAGCCAGCGGGTGCATGACGGGTTGGATCTGGAGATTCGCCGTAATGAAGTGCTGGGCATTGTGGGTGGTTCCGGCTCTGGTAAGTCGGTGCTGTTGCGCACGATTCTGGGCTTGAATACGCCCACCAGCGGGGAAATTTATTTTCAGGGGCAGGAGTTGACCGGGATGAAGCGGCAGGAACTGGCTGGCCTGAAACGGCGCTGGGGGGTGATGTTCCAGCGGGGGGCGCTGTTTTCCTCGCTGAGCGTGGCGGACAATATCCAGTTTGCCCTGCGTGAATTTTCACATCTGACCCCAGCGGAATGCCGCGAGTTGATGCTCGTGCGTCTCGAAATGGTGGGTTTGGAAGCACATGTGGCCAACAAGTTCCCCTCTGAGCTTTCCGGGGGGATGATCAAGCGCGTGGCGTTGGCGCGGGCGCTGGTGCTTGACCCGCAAGTACTGTTTCTGGATGAGCCGACCTCTGGCCTTGATCCGGTATCAGCGGAAGAGTTTGACCAGCTTATTGCGACCTTGCACCACAATCTGGAATTGACAGTGGTCATGGTAACGCACGACCTGGATAGTTTAGCGTCTGTCTGTGAGCGTATCGCCATCTTGGTCGATAAGCGTATAGTGGATGGTACATTAGCAGAGCTATTAGCAAGCCCGCATCCGCAAATCCGCCAATATTTCAGCGGTAGGCGGGCGCAGGCAATCATGAGGGAGAACACATGGAACGGGATGCCCACTACTTCGTAGTTGGTTTGTTTGTCATCGCGATGGCGGTGGCGGGTTTCCTGTTTGCCGGATTGTTTTACGATGATAAGGCGGGCAGGGATTTCGTCAGTTACGACATCCATTTTGATACGCCGGTCGATGGCTTGGAGCGGGGCAGTGAAATCCGCTACATGGGTATCAAGGTCGGCGAGGTGACGCAGGTTTTTCTGTTACCCGGTGGTGATGCGCGGGTTGGGGTGCGGGTACGGGTGGAAGATTATACGCCGGTCAATTCCGCTACGATCGCCACTTTGCGTCAGCAAGGGCTGACCGGGCTACCTTTCATCAACCTGACCCAGAATGACAAGGTGGGTAAACCGCAACCGCTGGTGGCTGCCGAAGGTCAAGCGTTGCCGGTCATTTTCACCGAGCCGTCGGAGCTGGATGCCTTGGTGCAAAAGCTACCCGATCTGGAGAAAAACCTCACCGTATTGCTGAATTCTGCCAGTGAAGTGCTGAATAAGGAAAACCGTGAGAACGTAGCCAGCTTGTTGAAAAATCTGGATACGGCGGTGGCAGGTATCCCGCTCTTGATCAGTAGCCTGCAACAAACCAGCACCCAACTGGCAGAGCTTGTGGATGCCACCAACAAGGCAGTGAGCCATTCTGAGCAAGGCATTACTGCCAGTATGAAAGACTTTCAGGCCGCTTTGGGTACTATTCGCAATACCTCGCAAAAGCTGGATACCTTGCTGAAAGATGTCGACCGGGTGGTGGTCAATAATGAAGGTCAGGTCAACGAGTTACTGGGCGAAGGCAGTGAAAACCTCCGACAATTGCTGAATGAATCGCGTAAGACGGCGGTATCCATCCGTCAGTTGAGTGACCGGTTGGGGCAAAATCCTTCGCAGATCATTTACCAACCTGCCCCGCAGGGAACGGAGTTGCCACGATGAACATACGCCCTCTTCTGCTATCGTGCGTGATGTTGTTATCGGCCTGTTCGTCGCCGTTGAAAAGCGACTTGCCTGCCGACCAGACCTACCGGCTGAATCCGCAGGTAGCGCTTGCCCCACAACGCCTAAGCATCAATCTGTATGTGCCGAAAGTGTCGGTCAGCCCAGCGTTGGATAGCGCCCACATCACGCTGATGAAACCGGGGTTCCAGCAGGATTTCATCGCGCACAGCCGTTGGCCTGATGATTTGTCGGTGTACCTGCACGCGGTTATGCTGGATACCTTGTCACGCAGCGGCGGCTTCCAGTCGGTTTCCGAACAAATGCTGGGCAAGGGCGGAAACTACAAGCTGTTGCTGCGCGTATCTGCGTTTCAGGCAGAGTATCCGCCGGATGGCAAGGGCAATGCCGCCGTGGTCGTGGCGATGGAATCCATCCTCGTGCGGGTGCAGGATCAGCGGGTTATGGGGCAACACCGTTACGATAGTCGCAAAGAAAATATACCCGTGAGCACCAGCAAAATTGTCGAAGCACTGAATCAGGCGTTGGCAGAATCCACCCGGCAGTTGATTCAGGATTTACAGCGGGATTTGTAAGGCTTCCCGCATGGCCTGTTCGCTGCTCGGCAGTGCCAGCACAGCATGTAGCGGAAACAGGGCGGCGAGTTTAACAACGTACTGCATGTCTTCCTTGTTGCAGAACACGATGACTTTGGTTTGTGGGGAAAAGCGTTGTAAGGCGCGTAAGGTGACATCGAGGTTGCATACATTCGCCCCGGCGTAGTTGTTGCCATAGCCGTAGATGAATTCCCCAGTCAGAAAGTCGGGAGCTTGTTGCTGCAAGGCTTTGTGCAGTTTGCGGGCAGCGTTAAAGCACTCTTCTTGCATACCAAGCTGCTGGTAGAGAGCACCAAAATTCGGGTGTACTGGGGATTCGATCAAGGAAAAAACTGTTTTCATAACGCTACCGGAAACCATCATGTCACTGCGAATTATCGCATGATAGGGCATAATGGCTGCATCCAGAACAGCCGGGAATAACAAAAGATGCAATACAGGTTGAGTGACCACGCCAAGAAACGGCTCCAGCAACGGGGAATCAAGCAGGAGTGGTTAGCTGCTGCCTTGGCAATGCCTGATATAACAGAAAACGATGCAGAAGATGCGACACTCGTTCACGCGCTGAAAGAAATTCCAGAGAAAGGTTTCAAGCGGCTGCGGGTCATTTACAATGAATCCATTGAACCTGTGACTATCGTGACGGCTTACTTTGAATAGGGTGATACCATGAAGATTGAATTTGATCCACTAGCGGATGCCATGTATATCCAGCTTGCTGAAGGCGAAGTCGACAAAACCGAAGAGGTCAAACCGGGCATGATGTTCGACTACGATGTGAACGGCAATGTGCTGGGTATTGAAGTCTTGTATGTGAGTAAACGCGCTGAACTACCTTTGAAACAGGCTGCATAACTAATGAACAATCACGTTATTCCACGTCACCACACCGTTCCCGTGAAGGTGGGCAATATCACGGTCGGTGGCGATTTCCCGGTGGTGGTGCAATCCATGACCAATACCGATACGGCGGATGCAATCCGCACGGCGGCGCAATGTGCGGAGCTGTACCGCGCTGGTTCGGAGCTGGTGCGCATTACCGTCAATTCGCTGGAGGCAGCGCAAGCCGTGCCCGAAGTACGCGACCGCCTCGACAAGATGGGCTGCGACGTGCCGCTGATTGGCGACTTCCATTTCAACGGCCACAAGCTGCTGACCGCTGTGCCAGAATGTGCGCAAGCCCTCGCCAAATACCGCATCAACCCCGGCAATGTCGGGCGCGGCAAGAAGCGTGACGAGCAATTCGCGCAAATGATCGAATTCGCCTGCCGTTACGACAAGCCAGTACGCATCGGCGTTAACTGGGGGTCGTTGGATCAGGAATTGCTGGCACGCAAGCTGGACGAAAACAGCAAACTGGCACAGCCGCTGGAACTGTATGACGTCATGCACGCTGCACTGATCGAATCCGCCCTCACCAGTGCGGCGAAAGCCGAAGAATACGGCCTGCCACACGATCACATTATTCTGTCGTGCAAACTCAGCGAAGTGCAGGGTTTGGTACGTGCTTACCGCGACTTGGCGAGCCGTTGCGATTACCCCTTGCACCTTGGTTTGACGGAAGCGGGCATGGGTAGCAAGGGCATCGTCTATTCCACCGCTGCCCTCTCGATCCTGTTACAGGAAGGCATTGGCGACACCATCCGCATTTCCCTGACACCCGAACCCCACGCCAAGCGCGAAAAGGAAGTCATCGTCGGGCAGGAAATTTTGCAGTCACTCGGCTTGCGTTCCTTCACCCCGCAAGTGGTGGCTTGCCCCGGTTGCGGGCGTACTTCCAGCGATTATTTCCAGCACCTTGCTGAAGACATCCAAAACTGGTTGCGCGAACAAATGCCGGTGTGGAAAGATCAATACGCAGGCGTGGAAAGCATGTCGGTGGCGGTGATGGGTTGTGTGGTTAATGGGCCAGGCGAGAGCAAACATGCCAATATCGGCATTAGCCTGCCGGGTAGCGGTGAAACGCCGGTTGCCCCAGTTTACGAAGACGGGCAGAAAACCGTCACGCTGAAAGGCGACAATATTGCACAAGAGTTTCAGGCATTGGTCGAAACTTACGTGCAAAAAACGTATGGATAACAACCAAAGGAGTGTTCACATGAAGAAAATTGCTGCATTAGCGATTGTTGGCTTGTCTCTGTTAAGTGCTAACGTCATGGCTGCTGTGAAAAGCGAAGCCGTGAATTATGAACTTGATGGCACAAAATTCATCGGTCAGATGTATTACGACGATGCCGTGACAGAAAAGCGCCCCGGCGTATTAGTTGTCCACGAATGGTGGGGATTAAACGATCATGCCAAAAACCGTGCCGAAGAATTGGCTAAAATGGGTTATGTCGCCTTCGCGGCGGATATGTACGGCGATGGCAAAGTCACCGACAAACCTGCGCAAGCCAAGGAATGGATGACAGAAGTCACCTCCGACGTGGATGCATGGCGCGGTACTGCGCTGGCGGGTCTGGAGCAGCTCAAGAAAAGCGACAAGGTGGATACCAGCAAGTTGGCAGCGGTGGGTTACTGCTTCGGTGGTGGCACGATTTTGCAGATGGCGTACAGCGGTGTGAAAGATTTGGCGGGTGTGGTCAGCTTCCACGGTTCGCTGCCTTCCGCGCCGGATGGCACTGAAATCAACACCAAAATACTGGCTTTCCACGGCAATGCTGATGCGATGGTGCCACCTGCGACTGTCACCAAGTTTCTGGAGCAGATGGAAAAAACCGGCGCAGACTGGCAATTTGTCGCCTTCGGTAGTGGCGTGCGTCATGCCTTTACTAACCCCGATGCAGGCAAGTACGGTGTCGAAAACCTGAAATACGATGAGAAGGCTGACAAGCGTTCTTGGGCAGGAATGCAGACGTTTTTCAACGAAATTTTCAAGTAAGTCTTACCGCGAACGTGCCACGCGGAAGCCCCGGAATATCTGGCGACCGTTGGCATAATCCTTGACCCGGTAGGCGGCGCGTAAATAGCGCGGCCTGTCGTTCCACGAACCACCACGTAGCACGCGCTCGTGGTGGCTTCCGGCTTCTTCCCATGCCTGCGCGTTGCTGGGTGCGCCTTGGTAGGTGTCGTGCCAGCAGTCTTGCACCCATTCCCAAACATTGCCGCACAAGTCGTGTAAGCCGAAAGCGTTCGGCGGGTAAGCGTCGACGGGTGTGGTCATGCCGTGTTGCATCTGGTGGTTGGCGTGTTGAGCGTCTGCCTGCATTCCCCACGGGTAAGCCGCGTTTGTGCCGCAACGGGTGGCGTATTCCCATTCTGCTTCGGAAGGCAGGCGATAGCCTGTGCCGTTTAATTCACACAGCCAAGTGCAATAGGCTTGTGCATCCTCCCAACTCACGTTGATGACCGGGCGTTTGTCGCGTCCCCAGCCTTTGTCGTCCGGCAATGGCGCGTTGGTTTCGTGGCAAAAGGCGTCGTATTCGGCAAAAGTGACTGGGTATTTGCTCAGTGCAAACGCGGCAATGTAAACGTGGCGGGTCGGGCGTTCGTTGGCGGTGCAGCCGCCTTCCACGTCATCGCGCCCGTCTTGCCCGCCCATGAGGAAGCGTCCCGCTGGAATGTTGACCATGCGCGGCAAGGGTAGGGCGAGGCTGTGTGGGTGTAGTGCTGGGTACATGCGCTTATCGTAAAACAAGGTAGCGGCGCTTTCCTGTTTGGCTGACAAGCTGTCTGTGGTAGCGTTACGGTTTTTTACGCCAAAGGAATCATCACCATGCGCTGCCGGGTTAAAGTTTGCGGGATCACTTCAGTTACGGATGCGGCAATGGTCGGCGCAGCGGGTGCGGATGCGATGGGTTTGGTGTTTTACCCCAAGAGCAAGCGTAATTTGAGCATTGCGCAGGCGGCGGACATTTGCCGGGCTGCGCCGCCGTTTGTGACGGTGGTGGGTCTGTTTCTGGATGCGGAAGCGGATTTTGTGCGCGACGTGCTCGACGCAGTGCCGCTGGATGTGTTGCAGTTCCACGGTTCGGAAACACCGGAGTATTGCCGCCAGTTTCCGCGCCCGTATATGAAGGCGGTGGGGATGAAGGGCTTGGCAGCCAGCGGTGGTTTTGCCGCTTACGCTGACCATTACCCCGATGCGCAAGCGTTTCTGGTGGATAGCCATGCGCCGGGCGCGGCAGGTGGCACGGGCGAAACTTTTGACTGGACGCAAGTGCCACAGGATTACCCTAAGCCGATTATCCTCGCAGGTGGTTTGACCCCGGAGAACGTAGCGGAAGCGATCCGCACCAGCCGCGTGTATGCGGTGGATGTGAGCAGCGGGGTGGAATCCGCGCCGGGGGTGAAGGATGCCGCGAAGGTGCAAGCCTTCATGAACGGCGTGCTGTTGGTAAACTGAGTTCATGGATATGCTGAAACGTTTAGCACGCTGGCTAATGGCTACCACTGTACTGGGGGCGGTCGTAGGGGTTGGTATGTGGGTTTACCCAGCCTTCAAGCAATACTGGATGGGTGAACCAGCCAAAGCGGTGGCTGTGTCAGCGCCACCTTCTGTTGGTTTGCTGCCGACGGTTATGTTGATTAAGGCAGCGGAACCTGCGGTGGCTGATCCGCGTGGCTGGGCAAGTGATGTGCTGGATGTGCTTAAGCTGCATGGCTTGCCACAAAGTCGTGAGAATGTGTGTTCGATTATTGCGGTAGCTGATCAAGAGTCCGGGTTTGTCGCTAATCCCACTGTGCCGAATTTGGGTAAATCGTCTGAAAAAGCGGTGATTGAGAAGCTCAGTAAATTATCGATCCTGCGCGGTGGGGCGATCACGTTTCTCAACCGTTTTCCTGATCCTGCTGATAGCTTTATGCAGCGTATTCGTCGGGCTAAAACCGAGCGTGATCTTGATCTGGCTTACCGCGCTCTGGTGGCGGGGCTAGAAGATTATGCGCGTCGCTACAAGCTGGGTTTGTTGTTGGATAACCATTTTGCTAGCGACCTGATTGAAGGTAGCAATGAAATCGACACCATCGGTTCCATGCAGGTGGCCGTGAATTTTGCGGTGCAGTATGAAACCCAGCGGCGCGGTGGCAAGGCATTGTCGCTGCAAGAGATTTACCAAGTTCGCGATAGCCTTTATACCCGTAAGGGTGGGTTGTTTTACGGGGCGTTATTATTGTTGGGTTATGAGTCGGGCTACGACAAGAAACTTTACCGTTTTGCTGATTTTAATGCGGGGCGTTACAGCAGCCGCAATGCCGCGTTTCAGGCGGTGATTGGCGTATTAAGTAAGCAAACGTTGGCAACTGATGGCGATTTGTTGATGTACAAAGCCGATGGCAGCGTGGCGTCAAAGGTTAGTGGTACGGAGCAGGCGTTACGCTATATTAATCAGGCGTTTGCGTTGAATTTGAAAGAATCACAAATCCGCCGGGATTTGATGCAGGAAAAAACCCTGAGTTTTAACAATACCACGACCTATAAGCTGATTCGGGCAACGTATGCTAAGGCGACGGGGAAGGCGGCGGTCTATGCGCAAGTGCCTAATATCCAACTGCATAGTGAGAAAACCTCACGGATACTGACAACGGGGAAGTTTGCTAATACGGTGTATGGGCGGTATCAGCGCTGTTTGGCGGCACGGTGATGGGTAGCTTAGTGTGATTCCTGCCAGCCACAGCCTAATTCGGTGGCAATGTTATGTAGACGCTTGTCCCGCGTCCAAATCTGTGTTCCCGGTGATAGTAGGACAGTGGTTAAAAGGTGCAAATCCACATAGCCGATGCCTTTGCCCATCAGTTTACGTTGTTCTAAGCAGTACATGGTTTCAGCATGGCTGGCTTGGGTGATGGCGGGCAGACCTTGCCATAAACGCAACAGGGTTGGGCGGTTTTTCAGGTTGCCACACGCGAGTTCGCCCCACACCATTGGGTGCATACAAACTTGCACTTCATTCAAAAGAATGGCTAAACGTTCGTCTTTTACCCGCAGGTGATCAATCCAGACCGAGGTATCAACCAGAATCACAGGGCTTCTTCCGTGGAACGGCGACGGGGCTGGGCTTCCAGTTGTGGTTCGGAACCTCCCAATAAAGCGAGGCGGCGGGCGCTTTCGCGTTCGATCAGGGCTTTCAGGCTTTCACGCAACAGGGCTGCTTTTTCGGCAATGCCTGTCAGCTCAAATGCCTGACGTAATAGTTCATCATCAAGGTTTAATGTAGTACGCATGATTGTCTCCAAGGCATCAAATATATGCATCATATTATGCTTGTTTTGATGCTGTCGACAACTGTTTGATGTGAAGTTTACATCTGTAGTGATACTTATCACTGCCTGTGCGTCGTGTTTAGGTTACATTCCATGCCCATCTAATGGGGAACAGGGGCTTTCATGATCACCACCGACACGCCCGCAGACGCTTTCATCCAACGTTGGCAGGGCAAAGACGGCTCGGAAAAAGCCAATCTTCAGTTTTTCCTCGGTGAATTGTGCGAATTGTTGGGGGTGGAAAAGCCGCAGCCTGCGCAGGCGGATAACAAGTTGAATGCTTATGTGTTTGAGCGGCGTATTGATCTGCTTAAGGTGGATCACAGTTCCAATACGGGGTTTATCGACCTGTATTGCCGTGATTGTTTTGTGCTGGAAGGCAAATCGACGGGTAAGAAGTACGGTTCTACCGGATTAGATACGGCGATGATCCGCGCTCATCGGCAAGCTAAGAATTACATTGAAAATCTGCCTGCTACTGAGAAAAAGCCGCCTTTCATGATTTTGACCGATGTAGGGCATGTGCTTGAGTTGTATGCGGAATTTTCCTGTTCCAATTCAACCTATACCCAGTTCCCTGATAGCAGTTCGTACCGCATTAAACTCGATGATTTGCGTAAGCCGGACATCCGTGCGCGGCTGGCGGCGGTTTGGACTGATCCGCATAGTCTGGATGAATCCAAAAAAGCCGCTAAAGTCACCAAGCAGATTGCGACGCAATTGGCTGCGTTGGCGAAATCGCTGGAAGCGGCGCACGCGGCGGAAACGGTCGGCACGTTTTTGATGCGCTGCCTGTTTACCATGTTTGCGGAAGATGTGGAGCTATTGCCGAAAGACCGTTTCACGCACTTGCTGGAAAAGATGCTAGATAAGCCAGAACGCTTTAAAGCAGCGGTGGAAAACCTGTGGTTGATGATGGATAAAGGCGGTTATGACAATAGCGAGTATGTTGAGATTAAACGCTTTAACGGTGGGCTGTTTGCGGGGGCGACGGCGCTGGCGTTAGACAAGGCGCAAATTGAACTGTTGTTGAAAGCGGCAAAGGCGGATTGGCGTTACGTTGAACCGGCGATTTTCGGGACGTTGCTGGAGCGGGCGTTGAACCCGAAAGAGCGGCATAAGTTGGGGGCGCATTATACGCCGCGTGCTTACGTGGAGCGGCTGGTGTTGCCGACGGTGCTTGCGCCGTTGCGTCAGCAGTGGGCGGATGTGCAAACCGCTGCGACCGTGTTATTGGCTGAATACCAAAAATCCTTGGAAAAGGCGGAAAAAGCATCGCAGCGGATTGTGTTGCCTGTGGTGAATGATGAGTCTGCGCCGACTTCGCTGGAGTTGTCGGGGCAGCGCAAGGTGAAAAAAACCAAGAAAGTGCTGACGGCGGATGAGTCATTCAAGAAGGCGGCGATTGATGAAGTCCGCGCCTTTCATGCCCATTTGTGCAGTTTGCGGATTCTTGACCCGGCGTGTGGGTCGGGTAATTTTTTGTACGTGACCTTGGAACATCTCAAGCGGTTGGAGGGTGAGGTGTTGAATACTTTGCAGGCGTTGGGTTTTTCGCCGCGAACGCTGGAAATGGAAGGCGTGTCGGTGAGTCCGCAACAGTTCTTGGGCTTGGAGGTGAATCCACGGGCGGCGGCGATTGCGGAAATGGTGTTGTGGATTGGCTATTTGCAATGGCATTTCCGCACGCATGGCAATGTGTCGCCTGCCGAGCCGATTTTGCGTGACTTCCACAATATCGAAAACCGTGATGCGGTGTTGGCGTATGACGGCGTTGAAAACGTGCTGGATGCGGCGGGGAATCCCGTGACGCGCTGGGATGGGCGCACGGTCAAAACGCATCCGGTCACAGGCAAAGATGTGCCGGACGAAACCGCGCAAGTGCCAGTGTTGCGCTACCTCAAGCCGCGCAAGGCTGAATGGCCTGCCGCCGATTACATCATCGGCAATCCGCCATTTATTGGCAACAAGCGTATGCGTGAATTGCTGGGTGATGGCTATGTGAATCCTTTGCGCACCGCATGGACGGATGTTCCCGATTCGGTCGATTTTGTGATGTATTGGTGGCACAAAGCGGCGGAAGCAACTCGGAGTGGTAAAACACAGCGTTTCGGTTTTATCACTACTAACAGTTTGCGCCAGACATTCAATCGCAAAGTTTTACAACATCATCTTGAAGCACAAAACCCTGTATCGCTGATTTTTGCGATTCCTGATCATCCGTGGGTAGACAATGAAGATGGGGCAGCGGTGCGTATTGCTATGACCGCCTGTGCCGCAGGCGATTGGACTGGGCAATTGCAGCAAGTAACGCTTGAAACAGATACTGGTGAGGATGAAGTTCAAGTTGAACTCAGTACGCAAACCGGCAAGTTATTTTCTGATTTGCGCATCGGGGCAAACATTGCTGCCGCCAAACAATTGGTAGCAAATTCAGCGTTAAGTAACCGTGGCGTGATCCCACACGGCGAAGGCATGACGCTTTCCCCAGAACAAGCCAAACTCATTGGTTATGGTAGCGTTTCAGGTATTGAACAGCATATTAAAGATTACCGAAATGGTAAGGACATTATGCAGATACCTCGTGGAGTCAAAGTTATTGATCTATACCCACTGAAAGAAACAGAGGTGTTGTCTAAGTTTCCCAACCTGTACCAGTGGCTTATTGATAACGTGAAACCAGAACGATTGCTAAACAAAGATAAGAGTCTTAGAGAAAATTGGTGGTTGCATCGTCGTAATAATGAGGATATGCGCCGTTCTTTGGCTGGTCTTAAACATTACGTAGCAACAGTGCAGACATCAAAGCACAAAATATTTGTGTTTTTGGACGGTAGTGTTCTGCCTGATGATAAATTGATTGCTATCGCTTTGAGTGATGCGTATTTCTTGGGAGTGTTGTCCAGTCGCTTGCATATATTCTGGAGTTTGGTTTCGGGTGCGCGGTTAGGTGTTGGCAATGACCCTGTTTACAACAAATCCATGTGTTTTGATGCATTTCCGTTTCCTGATGCGAGTGACGCGCAGAAAGCGCAGATTCGGACGATTGCCGAGCAAATTGACGCGCACCGCAAGCGCCAGCAAGCCGCACACCCAACCCTGACGCTAACCAATATGTACAACGTGCTGGAAAAGTTGCGTAGCGGCGAAGCACTAAACGCCAAAGACAAAGAGATTCACGCGCAAGCCCTAACCAGCATCTTGCAAGAACTCCACGACAAGCTCGACCGTGCCGTATTCGCCGCTTACGGATGGGATGACCTCGCCGCCGAACTGGTCGGCAAACCCGGCGCAACCACGCCACTCCCCGACAAACCCGAAGCCCAAGCGCAAGCCGAAGAAGAACTCCTCAGCCGCCTCGTTGACCTCAACACCCAACGCGCCGCCGAAGAAGCCCAAGGCACTATCCGCTGGTTACGCCCCGACTTCCAAGCACCGGCTTCGACTCCGCTCAGCCCACGGGACGGGATGCCCAGCCAACAGGAAGACCTCGCGCTTGCCGACGACGACACCGGTTCCCTGAGCGCAGCCGAAGGGAACACCCCCGCCGTCAAACGCGACTGGCCAAAAGTATTACGTGAACAAACCCGCTTGGTACGCGAATTGCTGGCGCTGACACCGCTATCGGCTCAAGCACTCAGCAAACAATTCAAACGCAAGCCCTCCAACCTGCAAGAAGTACTGGATGCTTTGCAGGATTTGGGCATGGTGGCGTGTGAAGGCGAGGTTTATAGGATGGTGTGAGAGCTTGTGCTAGAATCTTCCCCGTTGGATGCGCTGTTGCTGCGCGTCTCCTCCCGTCTAGCATTACAGAGGCCGAGGATTGACTTCCTCCCCTCCCTAAAGGAAGGGGATTCCTAATTCATCGAGAACAGGACAACGACACCGAAATGCCATCACCGCTAACATTCTCTCCAAAGGCTAGCACCGCCAGTCCGGCGGCTAAAATGTTACGTGCTGCATTCACGTCACGGTCGTGGGTTGCGCCACATTCGGGGCATTCCCAAGACCGCACGTCCAGCGGCATGTTTGCTTTCACGAACCCGCAGCCGTTACAGCGTTTGCTGGAAGGAAAAAACCTGTCGATTTCGACATACGTCCTACCTGCCCAATTGGCCTTGTATTCAAGCTGGCGGGTAAATTCCCCCCAACTCGCATCCGCAATGTGCTTGGCCAGTGTCGGGTTCTTAATCATGTTTTTCACGGCGAGGTTTTCAGCGCAAACGACTTGGTTCTCGTTAATCAGTTTGCGGGACAGCTTGTGCAAGTTGTCCGACCGGCAATCGGAGATCTTCGCGTGAACACGGGCAACGTTGCGTTTAGCTTTCAGCCGGTTCTTGCTGCCGAATTTCTTCTTGGCAAGACGGCGTTGGTACTTCGCCAGTTTAGTCGCGTGTTGGGCGGTATGGCGGGGATTGCCGGACTTAAAACCGTCAGAGGTGACGAACAAATCCTTGATGCCCACGTCGATACCTGCCTTTTTGTCGGTGACGGGCAACAGCGTGGGTTCAAATTCACACAAGCAAGACACGAAATAGCGTCCGGCCTGATTCAGGCCATTGTTTGATGGCGGTCAACCGCGCATTAGCACCCAGGTAACTGACCTTTTCCTGAGTCTGATCGTAAGCATCCGTGCGGTAACGCAAGATGCTGTTGTACACGTAACGCACACAACCAAACGTCTGCGCCAGCAACTTTTCTTGTTGCAGGTCTGGGTAAAACCGGAATTGGTAGGCGCGTTTCGTTGGCATGACTCACAGTGTAGTTCATACCGTGTGATTTCTGTGTGTTTAATCAAGATAGCTTAACCAAAAAGAGGAGCGAGAAGAGGGTCGGCTAACGCCGACGCGCTATCCCTCCCCGCCCTGAAGGACGGGGTATCTCGCGCAAGATGGATGACCCTTACCGATCTCGACCGCCACCACGTTTGGCATCCCTTCACCCAAGCCCAGACCGCGCCCGACGCTATTCCCATCGCTTCGGCCAAAGGCATTCGCCTCTACGCCGAAGACGGTCGTGAATTCCTCGATCTGATTTCTTCATGGTGGGTGAATACTCACGGGCACGCGCACCCCACCATCGCTGCCGCGATTGCCAAGCAAGCGCAAACGCTGGAACAAGTGATTTTTGCCGGATTTACCCACCAACCCGCCGCGCAATTGGCGTATGAGCTGGTACAACGCCTGCCCAAGGGGCTGACGCGTGTGTTCTTCAGCGACGACGGTTCCACAGCGGTGGAGGTGGCGTTAAAAATGGCGTTGCAATACTGGCACAACCAGGGTGAAACCCAGCGTACCCGTTTTCTTGCGTTTGAGGGCGGCTATCACGGCGATACCGTCGGCGCGATGTCAGCGGGGAAGGGCTGTGGCTTTTTCGATACCTACGGCAGCCTGTTGTTTGAAGTCGGGTTGCTGCCTTTCCCGGAAACGTGGGATGGCGATACCGAGGTAGAGGCGAAGGAACAGGCGTCACTGGCGCGGCTGGATGAGTACCTCGCCGACCACGGCAATACCCTCGCAGCCGTGATCATGGAGCCGCTGATTCAAGGTTCATCAGGAATGCGCATGTGCCGCCCTGAATTTCTGCAAGCCTTGGCAACGCGATTGCGTGCAGCGGGTATCCTGCTGATTTTTGATGAAGTCATGACGGGATTTGGGCGCACGGGTGCGATGTTTGCCAGCCTCAAAGCGCAAGTGACGCCGGATATTATTTGCTTGTCGAAAGGGCTGACAGCAGGGTTTCTGCCGCTGTCGGTGACAGTAGCCAGTGAAGCAATTTACGCGGCATTCCTGGGGGATACGTTTGATAAAGCTTTTGTGCATGGGCATTCCTTCACCGCTAATCCGCTGGGGTGTGCGGCGGCATTGGCCTCGTTGCAAGTGTTTGAAGACGAGCAAACCCTTGCGAAATTGCCGCAAATCGAGGCTTGGCATCGGCAAGGCTTGGCAACATTGGCAGCGCACCCTCTGGTGCAACGGGTAAGGGTGATGGGGACGATTGCCGCGTTTGATGTTATAGCAACGGATGCAGGCTATACCTCGCAGATTGGGGCGCAGCTCAAAGCCTTTTTCCACGAGCGGGGGTTGTTGTTGCGCCCGTTGGGGAATGTAGTTTACTTGTTGCCGCCTTATTGTATTGCTGAGTCCGAACTTCGTCATGCTTATAAGGTTATTTTTTTGTCATTAATGACCCTTTCACCGCCTGCATGATACTGGCAGGTTTATTATGTTTATTTTTATACCAAATTGATATTATTTATTGTTTATATAAATAAATAATATTGCAGTTTTTATGTTATTTGTGTATTTCCGTAACATATTAGGCTTATACTTATTATAACTAATCTTATTGGCTTGAGAATGATTGAGGAAATTACTTATGCGTAATATACAATATACAACTAAATTCAATAATGGCAATTTAAGCGTTAAAAAAGTCAATGTACTACTGTCCAGTATTCTATTATCTGCGTTATTAGGCGCTTGCAGTGCCAATAATGGATCGACGGAAACAGCGGATAATACAACGGACACAACAGGAGCGTCTGCTACAACGGGAACAGGCACAACGGGAACGGATACAACGGGAACAGGCACAACGGGAACGGATACAACGGGAACAGGCACAACGGGAACAGGCACAACGGGAACGGATACAACGGGAACGGATACAACGGGAACAGGCACAACGGGAACGGATACAACGGGAACAGGCACAACGGGAACAGGCACAACGGGAACAGGCACAACGGGAACGGATACAACGGGAACGGATACAACGGGAACGGATACAACGGGAACGGATACAACGGGAACGGATACAACGGGAACGGATACAACGGGAACGGATACAACGGGAACGGATACAACGGGAACGGATACAACGGGAATGGATACAACGGGAACGGATACAACGGGAACGGATACAACGGGAACGGATACAACGGGAACGGATACAACGGGAACGGATACAACGGGAACAAGTGATGGTACTGGTTTCCCTCCATACTTCACCAAACTGGGTAACGACGGCTTACCACTGTCAGACGATGCGAGTTCTTGGAGTTGTATTCTGGATACCAGAACAGGATCCGTGTGGGAAGTAAAAACGGATGACGGCGGTTTGCGTGATAAAGACTGGCGTTATCAGTACAACGGTTCTTCCGGCTTATCACCTGCGGGTACGGATTACCCTTGTGTGGGCGTGTTCGCTTGTAACCCGATTTCCTACATAGAGACGATGAATGCCTATGCGGTCTGTGGTCAAACAAACTGGCATTTGCCTGCGGCTAGTGATATGGCTGGAATTGCTGAGCCACATGATGCGCCTCCACATATTAATCTTGCGGCATTTTCTGTGAATACTGATTTGCCTTACTGCATTACCAAGGCAACACCTGGGCGCTACCTAGGTTTCCATTTTGGATTAGAAGTGCCAGCGGGTGCTGATTTACAAGATCTGTTGAGTGTCGACATGAAAGATTATGATTTCGAGTGCCGCGTATTAAGCATTAGTAATCCATAATAAAAAATTATTCTAATAATATTTATAGGCTGGAGCTAATGGAGTTATTCATTGCTCCAGCATTAATTGGAATTATTAGTGCTAATTGTTATAAGCCATAAATTAAATATAAGCCAAATGTCGCTGATTCATTACCTGTTATTGTTATGATTTATGCTATAAATAAAGCGCGAGTTTCGAGTTTTATTTATCAATAAGGATTATTGATTTATGCATAATAAAAAATTTCAGTTAATTCAGCATGTTGTTGTGTTGTCCATGATTAGCCTGTCCGGTGTCACCGGGTGTTCCACTCTAAATCACATGAATGCTTTAAATGGTGGGATGGATGCCACTATGAGTTCTAATGAGATTGCAGCCTATGCGGCTAATCAGGAAGCGGTCTATCAGGCATTGCTGACCTTGGCTGGATTGCCTGACCAGCCAGCCAGTACTGAAGAGTGGAATCAGTTGATTATGGCGGGCGTGCAGTACTCCAATCAGAAATGTGAAAATTACTTGGACGCTGTGAATTGGTCAAAGCAAGGTAGTCAGCGCGAAAGTAGTTTATTGGGGCAATCTGGCTCATTCACCAACGGCATAATGGGAATTTCCAAGGCGAGTGCGCGTGAGCTGGCCTTGACTGCTGCTGCGTTTGGTTATGCCCGCGCTGGGTTTGATACCTTGAATGAGGATGTGTTGGCGGGTTTGGAGGCGTCTTCGGTACGCACTGTGGTGCATACCATGCAGCAACAGTACGTGGAGCGTATCCATGCTAACCAGTATACCAACCGTGTTGGTGCATTCAATGCGTTGCAGGGCTACATTCGTTTATGTATGCCGGGTAATATTGCTGCTGAAGCCAACCAGGCGGTACGTAGTGCTAAAGCCGTTGATCAGTCGGGCATGGGGGGTATCAACATGGCACCTTCCATTTCACTCAATGCGCCTGTACCCGTTGTTAATGAGTCGCTGCTGGCTACCCCAATTTTGCCGTAATTGTGTCCAGTCTCAACATCGCCAGTGGTTCCTTGACATCCTCCCTTCCCTGAAGGAAGGGGATTCCTACTGCATTCAGCTAGATAGCTGACTGACTTCGGCGGGTTCCTGCTTCACAGAGCGGCCTAAGGCCGCATCTCCACAGGCTAACGTGGTATTTTTTCCAGCGTGTGTACCGACTTTGAAGCGGAATTGCTGGAATTCGATGGCGAGGATGACCATGTTCACCTACTGGATAAACTATCCGCCAAAAGTGGCAGTCTCGGCTTTGGTCAATAGTTTAAAGGGGGTTTCTAGCCGAGTGATACGCAAGAAAAATTACCCTAACCTCCATAAGAAACTCTGGCGCGGTGCTTTATGGTCGCCCAGTTATTTTGCGGGTAGCTGTGGCGGTGCACCTATTTCTCTCATTCGCCAATACATTGAGCAGCAGCAGACACCACACTAAACACTCCGAACATAGGGCGGCTTCGCCACCCGCGCTATCCTCCCCGACCTGAAGGACGGGGTTTGCCGCGCAACCTGATCAGTGGGGGACGAACGTCCGCCGCCCGTTGTTGCAGGATGATTTCGCCCTGTTGGGCAATGGGCAGGATGGTGGGTTGAGTCATGGTTGTTGGCACGGTTTTTAGCTCAGTTGAACGGTTTCTGGATGTCATTATACTTTAGTGGGATGATGTTATACTGACCCGATTTACCCTTGCAGAGAGCCGTTTGATGCTGCCGAATAATGACAATACTAACGAAGGCTTGTTTCTTCCCTCACCCCCGCTACAACCCAAGGCTCGTTGGGAGCATGTGCTGCCGTTGTTGAGCCGTTTGTTGGTGTGGGGCATTATTTTCGGTTTGTTGGCCTTACTCAGCTCCTTTTTCACCCTGATTTTCCTGACGTTTGTGTTCGCTTACTTGCAATCAGGCATTGTGGATATGCTGACCCGACGGATGCGCTGGCTGCGTGTGCCCGTGGTGATTATGGTCGGCACCTTGTTTCTGGGGGCCATTATTGCCGTGAGCTTGTTTCTTGCGCCACAGGTGTATCAGCAGGCGACGGGGTTTGCGAAAGGCTTCTTTGTCTACATGGAACGCATTGATACGGAAGTGCTGGATCTGGCGGAACGTTACCCGGTGCTGCAAGAGGCTATCCCGGAATTACGTCGCCCGCCTGCGCCCACGACACCTGCACCGGCTATTCCTACATGGGCTGCGCCCGCCGCCCCGGTAATAAATGATACTGCCGTTGCTAACTCTGCCAACGGCGCTGCCGATACGATGCCCCGGACATTTCGGGATTCCCCCACCAGCCTGTTGTTGGGGTTTTTTACCGGATCGGATAAGCCTGTCGATGGGCGCGAAGCAGTGAAAGTGGGTCTGGATCAGTTGACCCATTTCAGTGGTCAAGCGCTGGGAATTTTAACCACTTTTCTGCTGGCGCTGTTGTTTGCTTTCCTGATTGTGCTGGATCTGCCGCATTTGGTGGCAAGTGTGCGCGATTTGGAAAATACCCGCTTACGGTTTATCTACGTGGAAGTGGCGGATAATATCTACCAGTTCGGTAAAGTATTGGGTCATGCCATGCAGGCACAATTTTACATTGCGTGTGTGAATACGGTGTTGACTGCGATTGGGGTGTCATTTTTAGGGATGGGCGAGCACATGGCATTCCTTGCCGTGCTGGTCTTCTTGTTTAGTTTTGTGCCGGTGGCGGGCGTCTTCATCAGTTCAGTGCCGATTTGCCTGATCGCGCTGAATACCGGCGGCGCGAATCTGATGTTGTTGAGCATTGGCATGATCATCGTTATTCATCTAGTGGAAGGCTATGTTTTGAACCCGCTGATTTATGGCGCACGTCTGCGGGTTAACCCGGTGATCGTGCTGATTATTCTCACGGTTGGTGGTAAGTTGTTCCATATCTGGGGCTTGATCCTGGGGTTGCCGGTGTGCATTTACCTGTTTGGTCATGCTATTCGTTACCGTAAGATGTGATTTTCATTTGTATTGACCAATATCAAGCACTTATTGCCGAAACACGCCACAATGTCTGTCATGGCAATTAAACTTAATAAGTGAATCATTATGTTGGTGTTAGGTATTGGCAATATCCTGTTACAGGATGAAGGGATCGGCATCCATCTTCTCAACTTCATGGAAAGGTGTTTTCCCGCGTTCCCGGATGTGACCTATCTGGATGGTGGTACCTTGAGCTTTACCCTCGCCAGCGACATCGAAGAACACGATCACTTGCTGGTGCTGGATGCGGTGGAATTGAATGCAGCCCCCGGTACCTTATGCTGTTACGAAAATGAGGCGATGGATCATTTTCTCGGTACAGCCAAGCGCAGCGCCCACGAAGTGGGTTTGCTGGATTTGATGGATATTGCCCGCCTGACCGATCACTTACCCAAACACCGCGCCTTGGTCGGTATCCAGTACCAGACCTTTGGGTGGGGCGAGCAGCCGACGCTGCGGGTAAAGCACAATATTCCGCTGGCAGGCCGTCTGGCTGCCAATGTCTTACAAAAGTGGGAGTTCGAGGCGCATCCGCCGTGCCGACCTCTCCGTCAAGCACCCAAGTTGGAGATCGCGCTATGAGTCTACATGCTATTCCTGTTCACGCCGAAGCCGCCGTCACGGGCAACTTGCGCCCCGTGCAGCACGAAATCCGCCAAGCACTGAGTGAGCTGATTGCGCATGGCACGCACGGCATGATCGACTTGCACAGCTTGCCATTTTCACCACAGGAATATGCGGCACTGGATGATTTTCTGGGTGAAGGCGAAATCGACCTGACCCTCAATGTGCTGGGCAAAACCCGCTTGCGTGAAAGCAGCTATGCTGGCATCTGGCGTGTTGAACACTTTGACGACAACGACAAACGTATCGGTTATTTCATCGAAATTGGTCATGTGCCGGAAATCCTGCGTTCCCAATGCGACGACATTAAGGAAGGCTTGGCGACCATGACCACGATTCTCGCGATGGAGGAAAATGATAATGAGGACGACGCAACATGAACCCCACGAGGAAACCTTAGGCGAACGCCTACGCTCGCAAGGTATTTCGCGGCGCGGTTTCCTGAAATTCTGCGGCCTGCTGGCATCCAGCATGGCGCTTGCCCCGGCGATGGTGCCGAAAATCGCGGCAGCGCTGGAACAGGCCAAACGCCCTTCAGTGATCTGGCTTTCCTTTCAGGAATGCACCGGTTGCACCGAATCCCTGACCCGTTCCCACAGCCCTAGTATCGAAGGCTTGATCTTCGATGCCATCTCGCTGGATTACCACCATACCCTGCAAGCCGCCTCTGGTTATGGCGCGGAAGAAGCGCGTGCCGAGGCGATGAAAGAACACTACGGCAAGTACGTGTTGGTCGTGGATGGTTCTATTCCAATCGGCAACCCCGGCTTTTCCACCATCGCCGGTATCAGCAATCTGGATATGTTGAAAGAAGCTGCCGCAGGCGCAGCAGCGATTATCGCGGTGGGGACGTGTGCTGCCTTCGGTGGTTTGCCGAAAGCTGACCCGAACCCGACGGGCGCGGTCTCTGTTGCCGACATCATCAAGGACAAGCCGATCATTAACGTGTCCGGTTGCCCGCCGATTCCGGTGGTGATTACCGGTACGATTGCCCACATTCTGACGTTTGGTATACCTGAGCTGGACAGTTTGGGGCGTCCGAAAGCGTTTTACGGGCAAAATATCCACGACCGTTGCTACCGCCGTCCGTTTTACGAACGCGGTCTGTTTGCGGAAACTTTCGATGACGAAGGCGCAAAAGCAGGCTGGTGTTTGTACAAGCTCGGCTGCAAAGGGCCCGTCACTTACAACGCTTGCGCCACCCTCAAATGGAACGAAGGCACTAGCTTCCCGATTGAAGCCGGGCATGGTTGCATTGGCTGTTCCGAACCCAACTTTTGGGATTTCGGCGGCTTCTATAAGGCGCTATCCATTCCCACCGGTATGACGGGGCAAACGGCTGTTTATGCCGCTGCTGCCGGGATTGCCGTCGGGGTCGCCGCTGGTGCGATGAACAAGAAAGCCAAGACGGATGCTGCTGGTTTGCACAAAACCGTCACCGTCGATGAATTGAATCAGGAGTCACCGTCATGAATGAAGTCGATTTCCTGTTATGGGTAAAAGGGCCAGCGTTTACCGTTGCCGTGGTGATCTTTGTCGCGGGTTTGGTGTTACGTCTGTTTGAAATCCTCTCGCTGGGGCGCAAACACAATTTCGCCGTGAGCAAAGGTGACCCGATGCAGGGCGGCCTGCGTGAAATGTGGCGACGTTCCATCCCGGCGGACAAGGCCACGTTTGAGCGTTCCCTGTTCACTATTGTGGCGGGGTATGTGTTCCACATTGGCCTGTTTGTGGTGATCTTCCTGTTGGCGGCACATATTGCGCTGATCAAGAGCGTGATTGGGTTTGGTTGGCCGAATTTGCCTACCCCGGTGGTGGATGCGTTTGCGGTCGTGACCATGATTGCGCTGATTGCGGTGCTGGTGCATCGCCTGCGCCATCCGGTGAAACGCTTCTTGTCAAAGCCGGGTGATTACGTGGTGTGGGCAGTGACGTTTCTGCCGCTGCTGACGGGCTACATGGCTTACCACCACTTGTTGCTGTCGCCGCAGATGATGCTGGGCTTGCATATTCTCAGCGTGGAATTGCTGCTGGTGCTGTTCCCGTTTACCAAGCTGATGCACGCTTTCACACTGTTTCTGTCCCGCTGGTATAACGGCGCGACAATGGGAATGCGGGGGGTTAAATCATGAGCGTACTGACACTCGAACGCGGTATCAACGCCTTCAAGGCGCAAATCGACGCGCCAATGGCGAGCTTCTTTTCTTCCTGCGTTTCCTGCGGGATGTGTGCGGAAGCCTGTTTGTTCTACACCGAAAACCCTGACCCCAAGTTCACGCCCATCTACAAGCTGGAGCCGATGCGCCGCGTGTGGGAACAGGAATACACCCTGATCGGCAAACTCAAAGCCAAGCTGGGCTTGAGCAAACCCGTGACCGACGCAGAACTCGCCGAATGGCAGGAACTGGTCTACAACAACTGTTCACTGTGCGGACGTTGTTCGGCAGTTTGCCCAGTCGGTAACGACATCACCTACATGATCCGCAAAATGCGTGAGGGCATGGTTGCCTCCGGTCACGCGCCGGAAGGCTTGATTGGCGCATCCACCCGTGCCGTACAGATCGGCAGCCCGATGGGGGTGAAACTGCCTGCCCTGCAAGCACAGGTCAAACACGTCGAAAAACACACTGGCATGGAAGTTCCCTTCGACAAGGAAGGCGCGGAATACTTGCTGATGCTGTCCTCGATGGAAATCATGAATTACCCCGAGTACTTGGAAGCGGTTGCCAAAATCCTTACCAACGCAGGCAAGACTTGGACGCTGAGTTCAGAGTGTTTCGAGGCCACCAATTCCGGTATCCAGATCGGCTCGTCCGACATTGCGCGGGAGTTGGTCAGCCGGGTGGTCGCTGCCGCCGAAAAGCTCAAAGTCAAAACCGTGATCAGCCCCGAATGCGGGCACGCTTACACCGCCTTGCGTTGGGAAGGGCCCAACCTGATTGGTCGCCCGTACACCTTCGCCGCTAAGCACATTGTCGAAGTGCTGGATGAATTACGGGTAGCAGGCTTGCTGGAAACCGAAGGTTTCGAGGACGCCAAAATGACCTTCCACGACCCTTGCCAGTTGGTACGGCGCGGTGGCGTGGTGCAACAACCGCGCAACCTGATGAACATGGTGGCGAAAAACTTCGTGGAAATGGCCGACCACGGCACCATGAACTGGTGCTGCGGCGCAGGCGGTGGTGTCAGCGCCAATGAAGATGCGGAAGAAGTGAAGATGAAAGCCTTCCAGCGCAAGAAAAAGCAGCTCGATGAACTCAAGGTCGACACGCTGGTAACGGCTTGCGCCAACTGCCGCATCCAGTTGGAGGAAGGGCTGGAAGTAAACCAGATGGATATGCCGGTAGTCGGCTTGACCGAAATGATCGCCGAACATCTGGTGGAACGCAAAGACAAGGGAGGTGCAGCATGATCTTGACTACTCCCCACGGCTAAAGCCGGGGGATTCCTAATTCACCGAGAACAGGACGACGACACCGAAATGCCATCGCCACTAACATTCTCTCCAAAGGCTAACACCGCCAGCCCGGCGGCTAAAATGTTACGTGCTGCATTCACGTCACGGTCGTGGGTTGTGCCGCATTCGGGGCACTCCCACGATCGCACGTCCAGCGGCATGTTTTCTTTCACGAACCCACAGCAGGAACAGCGTTTAGTGGACGGGAAGAATCTCCCTATCTCAACGTATGTCCTCCCGTACCAGCCAGCTTTGTACGCAAGCTGGCGAGTGAACTCACCCCAACTTGCATCCGCAATGTGCTTGGCTAACGTTGGGTTCTTAATCATGTTCTTCACGGCGAGGTTTTCAGCACAAACCACTTGGTTCTCGTTAATCAGTTTGCGGGACAACTTGTGCAAGTTGTCCGAACGGTCATCGGAAATTTTCGCGTGAACACGGGCGACCTTGCGTTTAGCTTTCAACCGGTTCTTGCTGCCGAGTGTCTTCTTGGCAAGACGGCGTTGGTACTTCGCGAGTTTAGCCGCATGTTGTGCGGTGTGGCGGGGATTACCGGATTTAAAACCGTCAGAGGTAACGAACAAATCCTTGATGCCCACGTCAATGCCTGCCTTTTTATCGGTGACGGGCAACAGCGTGGGTTCAAATTCACACAAGCAAGACACAAAATAGCGTCCGGCCTGATCTTTGGAAACAGTAACCGTGGTGGGGTCAGCCGGAAGTGCCTGACTCCACTTGATATTCAGCGGTTTATCGCACTTCGCCAGTTTCAATTCACCGTCACGGTAGCTGAACGCGCGGTACGTGAATTCAGCCGATTGGCGGTGCTTTTTAGATTTGAAGACAGGGTATTTTGCCCGACCTTCAAAGAAGTTTTTGAACGCCGTTTGCTGATTCCTCAAGCATTGTTGCAGCGGAACACTGGAAACGTCGTTCAGGAAAGTAGCTTCAGGCAGTTTTTTGATGGCAGTCAGTTGGGAACTCGCTTTCGTGTACCCAACTTTTTCCTGAGCCTGATAGTAGGCATCCGTGCGGTAACGCAAGATGCTGTTGTAAACGTAGCGCACACAACCGAACGTCTGAGCCAGCAACGTTTCTTGTTGTGGGTCTGGGTAGAATCGGAATTGGTAGGCGCGTTTAGTTTTCATTATTCACAAAATATCGTATATTTCGTGAAGAGTCAACAACCGAAGATAGCAAACCAAACGGAGGAGCGAGAAGAGGGTCGGCTGTCGCCGACGCGCTATCCCTCCCCATGCCTAAAGGCAGGGGTATCTCGCGCACGACTGATGAATGACGCTGATTTCAAACAGGCGCTGGAACAATTGCCGCTGGCACAGCAACGCCGGGTAGGTTCTGCCTTTGTGCGCAATGTGCTGGCACTGAGCGCTGACCCGGCGGTGGCGAAAGTGCTGGATACGGCCTCCAACGCTGAAACTGTGGCTGACGACGAACTGGCGCTGGCCTTCAAAAATGCCAAGGCCGCCGCGCTGGAAAGCCACACCCGCTGCGGTGCTGACAGCGACTGGCAGGCGCAGGCTGGCTATTTCGTCGCCCGCGCTGCTTCCGCACTGGTTGCTTCGGCGAAACAGGCCAAATCGCCCGCGTGGGAAGCTGCCGCCAATGCGCGGCTGGCGCGTACCTGCGGCATGATTGAATCCGCCGACGAATCCATGCACGAGGAAAGCGAAGCCCAATACCGCCTCCTTGAGCAATTCCTGAACGACATTTGAGGATACCCACATGACTGAACGTGTCGTTGTTGACCCCATCACCCGCATCGAAGGCCACTTGCGTATCGAAGCGCAAATGAATGGCAATACCATCGAACAGGCGTATTCCGCCGGAACGATGGTGCGCGGTATTGAAATCATCCTGCGTGGGCGCGACCCGCGTGACGCTTGGGCATATGCGCAACGCATCTGCGGCGTGTGCACGCTGGTACACGGCATTGCCTCGGTGCGCTCGGTGGAAAACGCGCTGAATTACAGCATTCCGCCCAATGCGCAACTGATCCGCAACCTGATGATCGCGGCGCAATACGTGCATGATCATGTGATGCACTTTTATCACTTGCACGCGCTCGACTGGGTGGATGTGGTGTCTGCGCTCAAGGCCGACCCTAAGGCGACTTCCGACCTTGCGCAAAAGGTTTCGCCAAGCTGGCCGAATTCCTCCGCCGGTTATTTCGCCGATCAGCAGGCCAAGCTGAAGAAATTTGTTGAAGCCGGGCAATTGGGCATTTTCGCCAAGGCGTATTGGGGGCATCCCGCCTACAAGCTGCCGCCGGAAGCCAATTTGATGGCAGTTTCACACTACCTTGAAGCGCTGGCGTGGCAACGCGATGTGGCGAAATTGCACACCATTTTCGGCGGGAAAAACCCGCACCCCAACTTCCTCGTCGGTGGCGTGCCGTGCCCGATTGACCTGAATTCTGATTCCGCCCTCAACATGGAAAAGCTGTCGAAGGTGCAGGACATCATCAAGAAAATGCAGGTGTTCGTCGATCAGGTGTACGTGCCGGATACGCTCGCCATCGCCAGCTTCTACAAGGACTGGTTCAAGCAGGGCGAAGGCTTGGGCAATTTCATGACTTACGGTGATTTCCCGGAAAAGGGTATGGATGATCCGGCCTCGTTTTTGATTCCCTCCGGCGTGATTCTCAACCGCGATTTGTCGAAAATCCACCCGGTTGATTTGAATGCCGAAGACCAGATTCAGGAGTTTGTTGCCCACTCGTGGTACGACTACAGCGAGGGCAAGGATAAGGGTTTGCACCCTTACGCGGGCGAAACTGAGCTGAATTACACGGGCCCGAAACCGCCTTACACCCAACTCGAAGTTGATCAGTCGTATTCGTGGATGAAATCGCCGCGCTGGAAAGGTCAGGCGGTTGAAGTTGGACCACTTGCCCGTGTGCTGATGCTGTACGCCACCGGGCACGAACACACCAAGGCGCTGGTTGATTCCTCGCTGAAATATCTGGATCTGCCGATTGAGGCGCTGTATTCCACGATGGGGCGCACCGCTGCCCGCACGCTGGAAACCAAGATCGTTGCCGACAAGATGCAAACCTGGTTCGACAATCTCATCGCCAATATCAAGGCGGGTGATACCAAAACGTTCAACGAAACCTTGTGGGAGCCGTCAAGCTGGCCATCCAAAGCGCAAGGCGTCGGTTATATGGAAGCCCCGCGTGGTGCACTGGCGCATTGGATCGTGATCAAGGATGAAAAGATCGCCAACTATCAGGCTGTCGTGCCGAGTACTTGGAACGCTGGGCCGCGTGACGTGCAAAATCAGGCGGGGGCGTATGAAGCTTCACTGAAAGGCCACGAGCTGCATGACCCGAAACAGCCGGTGGAGATTTTGCGCACTATCCACAGTTTCGACCCGTGCATTGCTTGCGCCGTGCATGTGACCGACCCGGATGGGGAAGAGCTGATTAAAGTGGAGATTCAATAATGAGTAAAGTGAAACGGTTGGTTGCCGGTGGTTTGCTGGTCGCGAGTGACGTTGTGGCGGCGCATCAGGATGGGTTTCCGCACCATTTCTTGTCTGACTCGAATACCGAGCATTTTTGGCTGATTGGGAGTGGGTTGGAGTATGTGTTTGCGTGCGTGGTGGCGACGGTGGTGTTTTTTGTAGTGAGGCGGGTAGCCGTCAAAAAGAAATAAGGCTAGCCGATGTATTGTTGTAACTTGGCTAGTTCCGCGTCGCGGCGGTGGTAGCCGGTTTCGGTGATCAGGCGGGCTGCCGCGGCAATGTGGGATTGAAGAGAAAGAGGGCGTATGCAATACGCCCCTACGTCCGTCTCCTGTAGGGGCGTATTGCATACGCCCTCTTCTTCCTCCGCCAGAATCAACCGCGCCATCTCCAAATGATAATCCGTCAAATGCAGCCGCATTCCGCTGTAATCGGCAATCTCGAATACTTCCTGCAAGTCCTGCCGGGCGCGGTCGAAGTCGTGGGTTTTGCGGAACAAGGCAGCGCGGGCGAGCAGCCCATAAGGTAGATATTTCTGCACCCCCGATAAATGTAGATGAGATATAGCTTCATCACTTTTCTCTAAGGATTTAACCCACTTCTGTTGCTTAGAAAATAGCTGGGCATGTGAAAGTTTAGTTAATGCTATTGATACCAAAGACATTTCCCTATGTATTTGATTTATCCTTAAGGATTCTGTGATCCTGATTGAAGCTTCTTTAGATTCTTCAAGCTCTAACAATAAATCGCAGTAATGGAATCCTTGGATGGAATATAAATACGGTTCGTATGATCGCTGATTTTTTTGGATTTGTTCTGCTTGCTGATACAGTCTTTTAGCTTTGTTCATTTCTGAAGCTTGGTGCAGGCTATGTGCAAGCGTTGTGAGACTCGCCATCTGGCTAAACATACTTCCATGCCGCTTACCGTAATAGATTGATTTTTCTGCATACTCTATAGATTCATTAATATTTCCCAAGAAAAGATGTAGTTCACTGAGATTCCTAAAATTTAGCTCAACCTCCTCCCAATGACGCTGCTTAAAACGTAATTCTGCCGCCAAACTCATGGGAATAACCGCCTCATTAAGCCTACCTAAGCTCGATAGATCATTTGCCACCCAATTGAATAAGGCTGCTTTCGCATCTTGACTTATAGAATTGGCAGTGTGTGACCAAGGTATGCTGAAAAGGCTTGATAGCGTTGAAAGGCTATCGCTGCTCGCCGAGAATTTGTAAAACAAATATTGCTCCCATCCTCTTTGAACTCTGTAGGAATAGATCCACATGGCCTGCTGATGCAACCCCGCAGCACAGCCATGTGCCACCGCACTAAACAGGGGCTGCATTTCTTCCAACGTGTCGGGAAACTCCTCTTCTGGTAGGGCTTTGTAGTATTCGTACAGCCGCTCATGTGCCTGTTGCCATGCATCGGGGTACTGTGTTTGCAGTTGCTTGCCGAAGTATTCGCGGATCAGCGGGTGGCAGTCGAGCAGGCCGGGGCGGCCTTCATGTGCGGACAGCATCCGGTGTTTTTCGCGCAAATCGCGGATGGCGACTTTCCACGCTTTTTCCGCGATGCCTGCGGTTAGGTTGGGGATTTGCGATTGCCATAATACTTGCAACACATCGGTTTCGATCGGGTGGTCGAACAGCCCCAGCAAATGCAGCAGTTGCAACTCGGGTGTGCCGGACAGCCATTCGCGATACGCCTGCATCACCTTGAAGGCATGGCGGCCTGCGTCATCGTAATCGTCGATCAATTCATCCAGCGTGTCGCGTTTGCGTACATCCCCATCCAGATAGGTGTGCAACGCATTGCCCAATAAATGCAGGGCGAGCGCATGGCAGCCGTATTCCTGCACCGCCTTTTTCAGTTCTTCGTCACTGCCGCGTATCTTCCAATACCTCAGCAAGTCGATGCCATCTTCCACCGCAAGGTTTTGCAGGTCGTGGGAAACGGTGTGGGCGCGGTCGCAGAGTTCATGCACCGCCAGACGGGTGGTGATGATACACAGGCTGGTGTGTTCCCCGGCAAGATTTTTCAGCAACTGGCGGATGGCGCGATCCTTGAGTTCGCCGCGCATCCCGCGCCCGGCATGTTGCAAGGGTTCCAGCCCATCCAGCACCAGCAGGCAACGCTGTTGGCGCAGCAGGTGGGCGAGGTGTTCGCCTTTTTCTTCTTCCGTGCTGAAGGTGGTTTTATCGGAGTGCAGCGCGTTGAAGGCATGGCTGAAAAATGGGGTGGCGGAAATCTGTTTGTCTTCGGATGAGCCTTGCGAGTAGAACGACCAGGCGATCAGGGCTTCGATATTGTCGGTGTGGTCGAGCCAGTGGCGCAGCAGTTTGGTTTTGCCGGTTCCACCGGGGGCGATGAATTGCACCACGCGGGTTTGCGGGTCTGCCCAGGCTTTATCCAGTAGCGCCAGTTCATCCTTGCGCCCGAACAGTTTGCCTTCAACGGTCGGTAGCGAGTTGCTGTGGATGGTGCGGATGAAATGCGGTGCACCCAAAGGTGGTTTGTCTGCGCCCAGTTCGCCGCGAATATGGCGGTAGAGGTTGTCGTATTCGCGGGGATGGCTCAGATTATACCGGCTGAAACCAAACACTGGGTCAGGGATGAAAGCTTCGTCTTCTGGCCTGAAAATGACGGGGATGAATTTGGTGTTGAGTGATTGATTGCGATAAAGCTGGTTCAGCAGCAACATGCCTTCCCATCTGACGCCCAACCCCTTGCCGGGTTCTTCGCGTTGCTCAACCCGTTTCTGGTAGGTTTCGGTGCAGATCAGCAGAACGTAGTTGGCGTCCTGCATGTGCTTGAGCATCCACAGCGGCCAGCCTTCATTCGGTGTTGGGTCGTATTGGTCTATATCGCAATCAATACCCTCGGTGCGAAGGCGATCGGATAATTTCCGTACTCGTTCGCGGTGGGCGTCGGAATCGTGGCTGTAGCTGATGAAAACCTTGGTCATGCGGACAGAGCCTGTTCACGTTGCGGTGGGTTTGATCATACCGTTACAATTCCAGCACCACAATTCAGATACAGCTTATGGACGACCTCGAACTCATCGCCTTCGACCTCTTCGGTGTCGTCATCACTGACGGACACCTCGTTACCAATGGATTGATGCCGCTGCTGCCGCCCGGTATTACCA